>DXEV01000116.1 GCA_019114785.1 Candidatus Anaerobiospirillum pullistercoris
CATCTCCTTTGGTTGGGGCACTCAAGAGCAGATCGACGAGATGAAGCGCTTATCCTACAAGATCAACGAGATCTTAAAGGCTCTGTTCGACAAGGCTGGCTTAATCTTAGTCGACTACAAGCTCGAGTTCGGCATGTACGAAGGCAAGCTGATTTTAGGCGACGAGTTCTCTCCAGACGGCTGCCGTTTATGGGATAAAGAGACCCGTAAGAAGTTAGACAAGGATCGTTTCCGTCAGGGTTTAGGTGACGTGATCGAGGGCTACGAGGAAGTGGCTCGTCGTATTGGTTGCCCACTCTAAGATTTCTGACGCAAGCGTAAGCTTCCGTGTCCAGATTTGATATCCGGCTTTAGGCTAGAGCTCTAGCTCATCTAGAGAGGCTGGAACCACGAACCCAGTTGAGTTTTGCTTAGCTGGGTTTGTTGTTTTGGCTGTAGAGCCAAAACTTTCCTGCTAAATTTCCCCTCATTTTCTTTCCTGCCATACTTATTCCTCCCTTGCAGAGCTTGTCCTTTCTTGCTTTTATCCTCGCTGGTTTGCTGATTTTTTCCTCAAGGCGTGATCTTGCTTATTGCAGTTAGTGATGTGCTTTTCTAAAATGTTTTTAGATACATCCGTCTGAGCCTAAAGCTTTGGTCTTATGAGGCAAAAGATAGATGAGCTATCACTTATTTTTGTGGAGAGCTGGTTTGCGCCCTATTATTGGGTTGTTATAAATTGCGCTGTAAGACCACCTTCTTCAGTGGGGTGATATAAGGCGCTTTCCTGTGGTTTTGTCAGCAACCAACTGAATAAACCTGACAGGCTTGTTAGGTTAAGAACTCTGTTTAGCTGTAGGAGTCCTCTCTTCTTAAGAGAGTATATGTCTAGGTGATGTTGTTGAGACCCATAACAGAGGAAGCCACACCAGTTCTTTTGCCTTGCTACAAAATTGGAGTTGTTACAATTTGACGTGTGCCTTTTGGCCGTCATTTGTAACGGTTCTCAAGCCCTGTCTCTTGCGTATTCCCTCGGCAGGGAGTCGCTGTATATGCAACGTAGGGAGAAACGTGGTTTTTGTCCACGTTTGCTGTGAGGAGTGTTAACCGAAAACTTGCTGGTGCCGCCTGCGTCAGTGCTGCTGCCCATAGAGGCTGCTGTACTTAAGTAGTCTGTTGCCTTAGGGTAAGTTTTTGCTGGTTCCCTACGCCGCTAGAGGCGGTTAGCTGGGTTTTTTCTTTTGGGATCAGTACCATGCCAACTAGAAAGCGTAGAACTAAGATCGTCACTACCCTCGGCCCTGCCACCGATCGTTCTGGCGTTATTGAAGAATTGATCCGTGCTGGCGCTAATGTCGTGCGCTTGAACTTTTCCCACGGAACCTTTGAAGATCACCAAAAACGTGTGGATATGGTGCGTGCTGCTTCCGCTAAGCTGGAACTGCCTGTAGCTATCATGGGTGACTTACAAGGCCCTAAGATCCGTATCGGTAAGTTTAAAGATGGCCCAATCTTATTAAAACATGGTGATATCTTTGTCTTAGATGCCGATCTGCCTTTAGATGCCGGTACCCAAGAGTCGGTAGGTTTAACCTATACCGATTTACCTCATGATGTGAACCCTGGTGACATCCTGTTACTGGACGATGGCCGTATCCAACTGGCTGTAACTAAGGTCGAGAATAACCAGATCACCACCACTGTGATTGTGGCTGGCCCTCTGTCCAACAATAAGGGCATCAATAAGAAGGGTGGTGGTCTCTCCGCTCCTGCTTTAACTGCCAAAGACAAGCAAGACATCCTGTACGCTGCTCAATTAGGCGTGGATTATTTAGCAGTTTCCTTCCCACGTAGCGGCAAAGACTTGCAAGAGGCTCGTCGTTTACTGCGTGAGGCTGGTTCCAATGCTCACATCGTTGCTAAGGTGGAGCGTGCTGAGGCTGTAGAATCCGAAGAGGCTATGCGCGATATCGTGATGGCAGCTGACGTGGTCATGGTGGCCCGTGGTGACTTAGGTGTGGAGATCGGTGATTCCAACTTAATGTCTGTGCAAAAGCGCCTCATTAACTTTGCTCGTGGCTTAGATCGCTGCGTGATCACTGCTACCCAGATGATGGAGAGCATGATCAAGAGCCCAATGCCAACCCGTGCTGAGGTTATGGACGTCTCTAATGCCGTGCTCGATGGTACCGACGCTGTGATGCTGTCGGCTGAGACCGCCGCTGGTGATTACCCTGTAGAGACCGTGCGTGCTATGTCTGAAGTGTGCTTTGGTGCAGAAAGCTCGGTGCAAAAGTCTGGCTACCGTGCCGATCGTACCTTTGCTACAGCTGAGGAAACTATTGCCGTATCCTCGATGTTTGCCGCCAACCACTTAGAGGGCATCCATGGCTTAGTGGCCTTTACCGATAGCGGTCACTTACCTTTACTCATGTCTCGTTATCGCTCTGGTTTACCAATTTATGGCTTCTCTCGCAGTGAGCAAGCTGTGCGTTGGATGAGCATGTATCGTGGCGTGTTCCCATACTTATTTGATAATTTAGCCTATCCAAACCGTGATGAGCTCTTACGCACCGTAGTGCGCTTCCTCCAAGATCATGGTCAGGTAAAGACTGGTGACAAGCTGGTGGTCGCATTTGGTGTAGCTATGGGTCAGTCTGGTCACACTGATTCCCTGCGTGTGGTAACGGTTTAAGCAGACCAAGGGTCTGCATGGCCCTTGAGGCTATAAGAAGAGGCCGAGGCCTATGAGTAGGCGCTTGGCGTCTACATTAGATTCTTGGCCACGTTGAGCAGTGGCTCTCAAAAGGCATAGTTACGGCGTTATTGTTAGCTAGATACGCTGTGGCTATGCCTTTTTTGTTGTTGGCTCAATGGCATATCTTGTGCAAAAATTAACGCTCCAAACACCGTGCGTGGAGTCATTAATGCCTGCGGTATGGCCTAAAGAGCTGCATGAATGCATCTGTCTTTCTAGCGTCAGGTCGAATTGTCCTTTGGGGACGAGGCTATGTGCTCGTGCAGTGGCCTATGGCCACTGGCCGCTGGCCATTAGGCATAGGCCTGTGGTCATTAGGCCTAAGCTTGAGGCTGTGAGGTCGTGAGACCGTGAGGCCACGAGGCCATGAGGCCATGAGGCCGTAGCCTGTAGCAGGGACGCTTTGATAATAGCTTTGGTCTTGGTCTTGGTCTTTTTAGTAGAGCACAGATTTGGCTCTGTACTTGTGCATCAAATGGTGTCCTCAAGCACGCATGGATTTCGGTGTAAGCATGGCTGTGCATTCACTGCTGCTGGGCAGCAAGTGGGCAAAGCGTGAACTGTTGCGGGTTTTTTGGCGAGGATCTTTGCATGACACTGTCTTTAGTGGCAGATAATCCTTACCGTGTGTTCGGTGTGGGTACCCAAGCAAATAATGCGACTCTATCGGCTAACTATAAGTCGATGATGTCCGAGGTGCTTAAAGGTAGAGACATTTCCTTAGGTCAGGATATGTCCAACTTTATTAAGCCTCCTTTGCGTACCCCAATGCGCTTAGATCGCGCCCGTAACCAGCTGATGTCGGCACGTGGCCGTTGCTTCTATGCTCTCTTTTGGTTTGTTGATAGCAACCGCTTAGATCACGCCGCTCTCTATTACTTGACCCAAGGTCAGCGCGAAAAGGCCGTCAAGATCTTGCAGAGCCAGCGCTCCTTTTCCTCCTTTATCAATCTCGCTGTCCTCGCTTTACTTGAAGATCGCTTCGATGATGCCGCAACTCTGTACACCAGATGCCTGCAGGATGAGGAATACACCCAAGACTTCGTCCAATGCGTCATTGGTGATAATTTCAAAATCAAAGGTGCCTTTGTCTTAAGTAAGATCCTCGAGGTTTTAGAGAACGCCAAAGAGCGCCATGAGCGTGACGAGCATTCAGATGAGCGCAGCTATGCCGGTGGTGGCCATGGTGTGCTCAATAAGGAAGCGCAAGAGAAAAAAGAGCGTGTTCGTCTGGTGCCAGATGTGCAGCAAGTCTCGATTGTGGAGAACCTGCACCTCAAGAAGCAGGCTAACAGCTTCGATCGCCATTTAAACGATGCCTTAAATCTGCTGATTGAGCGTATCACCGAAATCAACCAAGAGCATGGTATGGAGGGTGACTTCTTAGAGGTTGAGTTTAACCCTAACCCAGCCGCGCAAATGGTGTTGGATGAGATCTCTCGCTTTTTGGACATCAACCACTCGCTCATGGAAGCCTTTAGACAGCGTTGTTTCCAGGCACGTGAGCGCTCGATGTACTTAGATTACATCTACAACTTAGTGTCCATCACCCACTATGTGTTTCACCTGTACGCAGTTGAGTTTGGACGGCAGTACTCTACGGCTTTAGTGCAGCAGATGCGTAGCATTATTGCCAAGTTAGAGCGCCTCTACTTCCGTCTTAAGGCTCAGGAGATCGACAATCTCATTGCCTCGTTACGTCGTGTCGAAGACTCTTTGCCTTTCTACTTTGCTGTCTCTAACAGCTTCGACAAGTATTACCTGATGAGTGATGACGAGCACTTGTTGGCCAATTTCTACGAGTTCAACAAGGACAGCGTCAAGGTGATCGATAACTTCAATCGCACCTTTGGTCTGCGCAATGTCTATGTTGATTGCGTCATGCACTTGCAGGATATGGTGGTGCGCTATAACGTCAGCTTCATGCTGGTACTGGTGAATATGGCTCTGCGTCACAAGCACAGCCACAAGCTGCGCTATCACCTCTCAGAGCAAGAGCTGCGCGTGGATGAGAGCAAGATCCGCCCATATGGCGTGCCGGATGTGGCTCCGGCCCCAAGCTCTGCATCTGCTGCGACTCCTGCTATTTCTGGCTCAGCTGGGGCTGCACCTTTAGGCTATGCCAAGGGGGCGGGCGCTGCCAATGGTAACGGCAATGGCAACGGCAATGCCGTAGTCAATCGTGCTGCCTCTGGTGCTCAAGGCCAAGGTGCTGTCGCGAGCGCTGGTAGCCGTGGTAATTACCAAGGCTATGGCCCTGATTATGGGCAAAGGAACCAAGGCGGTCGTGGGGCGGCTCCAGATAAAAAAATGGATCGGGCTTTGCGCCGTGAGCAAAAGCGCCAGCAGCGCTTGCAGGAAGCAGCTGCTGCTCGTCGTAGTGCTTTCTTTAAGCGTCAGTTGTCTCACGAAAAAGGCCGCTTTAAGCAGCTGCTTGAGCGTTTGAACAATTACGCCATTTCTCCGAACACTGCGACCTTAATTGAGGTCACGCGCCATCAGATTGATCGCTTGCCACCACCAGTTGGCCTCAAGAGCGTGATCATGGTGTGCTTGCTGGTTGGAGCTGCCATTGGTGCGATCTATCTCAACAGCTGGTTCAACCTACACTTCTAAGCAAACAAAAAGGGCTCCCTTCTATATCCTAGACAGGGGGCCCTTTTTGCGTTTGCCATGAGGCCAAACAGCGGCTCAAACAGCAGCTTAGACAGCAGCTGCTCTTTAGCGATTGGTCTTAGAGAAACGGGTAACCATATCGTGCAGCTGGCTGGAGATGTCACGGATGTCGTGCATACTCTTGGCGGTGCCACGATTGTCTTTGAGCGTGTTCTTGCTCATGCTATCGATCTTATGCACCTTCTTAGAGATATTGTGGGTAGTCTCTTCGTGCATCGAGACGTTTTGGCTTACCTCACTGATCAGATCGTTGATCTTAGTAACGCTCTGCAGCATTTCCTCCAGCTTTTGATGCGAAGAGTGCATGTGCTCTACACCAATCTGGGCGATCTCTTGGTTCTTTTTGGCAATATGCTCGGTTTGGCGTGCGGTCTTCTTAAAGCTGTGGACTAAGGCAGTGATCTTGGTGGCTGCCTCGGCGGTGCGCTCAGAGAGACCACGGATGTCATCAGCTACGACCGCAAAGCCTGCACCAGCATCACCACCTGATCTGGCTGCCTCAATAGCAGCATTTAGGGCTAAGAGATTGGTTTGATTGGCAATGCCCTTAATTAATCTTGCGGCGTTTTCGATGTTATTCACATGGTCACTCATTTCATCGATGCCTTTGGCAATAGCCTCAATAGCGGTGTAGATATCATCAATAATGACTAAGGCGTGATTAGAGCTCTCTTGACCTTCAGCAATGATGGCAGAAGTGGCCATGGAGTCATCTACGGTACGCTTGGCACTTTCGGTGATCTCGGCAAACATCTTTTCGATGTTGTCAGCGATTTCGTTCATTTCGCTGAGGAGCTTACGTATGGTGTCGATACTGGCGGTGAGGTTCTGCAGGTTAAATTCACGCAGGCTGAGACTATTCGAGGAGATCTCCTCTAAACGCTCAGAAGTCTCACGAATACGCGTCATGATGCTGTCTACTTCTTTGGTGTTGTAGTAGGCGTTGTAGAGCATCTTGCTGACTTCATTGACGCG
This sequence comes from Candidatus Anaerobiospirillum pullistercoris, assembly GCA_019114785.1. Taxonomy (GTDB): domain Bacteria; phylum Pseudomonadota; class Gammaproteobacteria; order Enterobacterales; family Succinivibrionaceae; genus Anaerobiospirillum; species Anaerobiospirillum pullistercoris. The sequence continues at coordinate 6,389 of DXEV01000116.1, forward strand.
ATCAGAGTAAATCAGGACATTGAGATCGTTTTGGGCGCTCTTGTCGTTGAAGTATTTGGTGAATACTGACAGCAGATTGCGATTATGCACCCAATGATAGGCAATAACCGCAAGGGATAATGCGCCAAAGGTCAGGTAGCTCCAGACGCTAGGTTGCAGACAGCTCCACGCAAAACCGCCGGTGACGATCAGAATACATAAAGCGTGGATCCATTTAGGGTTGATGCGTTTTGGTAAGCTCTTGTTGGCGTTGATCAGTGCATAGATCTTGGTGGCACGCTCAATCTGCTCAGGGGTAGCGGCGGTACGTACAGATTCGTAGCCTGTGATCTTGCCATTTTCGATAATAGGCATGATGTAGGCGTTAACCCAGTAGTAACCGCCGTCTTTGGCACGGTTCTTCACAATGCCCATAAACGACTGTCCTTGTTGGATGGTATTCCACATCAGCTTAAAGACAGCAGCAGGCATATCTGGATGACGCACAATGTTGTGAGGCTGGCCAATGAGCTCTTCACGCGAGAAGCCACACATCTGCACAAAGGTGTCATTTACTTCAGTGATGATACCTTTGGTATCAGTCAGCGAAATGATTTTGGCAGACTTGTCTTGAGGAAACTTGTGTTCCTCGTTAGTTACCGGAAGATTGAGTCTCATGTAAAGGGCCCCTCAAGATCGGAACAAGCGCCCAGTGGCTGCCTTATAGGCAGCACAACAGCCGCCAAAAGTCACAAGGGAATTTAGGTAAGAAAGTATTGGCACAGCTTGTTACGGTACAAACAACTTGCAGGCACCGCAAGTCGCTTGCGGCATGGCAAAGCTGAGTACGCATCTATAAAAGCATAGCAGCTAAGATGCAAGATTGATAGCCACAAAACCATAAGCTGGAGCTTATCTCACACTTTAGAGTGAGCATGAATTGTTGCTAACCAGCTAAAATGCAGGCCAAAAGACTTATCTGCCTGTTGCACTTAAGGGGCCAAAAGCTGATGAGCAGTGCCTTGCTCTCATAATTTGAGTTTTTAGGCGGGATTAAGTAACGCCTGCTTTGTAATATCTATGGGACTAAGCGGCTATGTGCCGTATAGGTACGCTGTGCCGTAGCAAGACGCTGTGCCTGCGCAAGGCGCTACGCAGGCAGTTGTCTTTTAGATGTGATTGATGTTGCTATAGCGGCTGATCATGGAATTTAAAGCCTTAGCAATGCCACTGAGAAACTGTACTTGCTTGAGGCCGTATTGGTTGTCAGCCACATTAGCCGAGCTCATCGAGGAGATGTGCTGTACCTTGTTATTTACTTCGTCGGCGGTGCTGGCCTGAGACTGCACCAGAGCATTGACGCTATTGATCAGGCTGTGGATGTTATCGATGCTAGAAAGCACCTCATCCAACTTGCTGTTGGTAGCGTGGATCTGATCTACACCAGCTTGGGCATTTTGCTGGTTTTCATTGGCCAAGGCTACAGTGTTTTTGGCGGTTTTCTTAAAGCGCACGACCAGATCGTGGATCTCTTTGGTGGTCTTGGCAGTGCTTAGAGACAGAGAGCGGATCTCATCGGCGACTACCGCAAAGCCATGACCTGCACTGCCTGCACGTGCAGCTTCAATCGAAGCATTTAAGGCCAGCAGATTAGTCTGGCTAGCAATACCCTTAATCAGATCGGCGGCTTTTTCGATGTCGGCGACATTCTGGGCTAAGGAGTTGATGGCCTCTGCAATCTGATTAATGGATTCGCTGAGGTGATCAATTACGGTCATAGTCTGATTGGCCATGTCCTTACCTTCACTCACCAAGTACTCAGCCTCGTCAGAGTGATGTACGGTCTCTTGGGCACTGGCGCTAATGTCGCTGATCATGTGGGAAATGTTGCCTGCAATGGTATTCATGTCCTCTAACATGCCTTTAACTTGCTGCGAGCGCGAATTAGCTGCCGAGACGCTTTCGGCTTGTCTATTCAGGCCATTATTGGCGATCTGCATGAGACGATCAGAGGTTTCCTTGACGCGGGTGAGAATGGTGTCTACTTCCTTGAGGTTGTAGAGCACATCATAGAGCACAGCGCCTTCACGACCGGCTTTGGCCGTGTAGATCAGTGAGTTCAGTTCGTTGGAATGGCTGTCGAAACAACCGGTAACGATGTTGAGCAGGTGATTTTTCCGATAGAGGATGTAGGAGATCACGCCTAAAGAGACGAAAAAACAGAGCACCGAAGTCAGGTGATCATGCTGCCAGAAACTGAGGCCAAAGCTGGCGAGCAACAGGCCGTAGCTTCCTAAATTTAGGAGGTCAAGGCGTTTGCTTGGTTCTTTGCCCGCTTTGAGCATTTGATAGTACTTGGTAGCACGGGCAATTTGCTCAGGGGTAGCAGCGGTGCGCACTGATTCGTAGCCTACTACCTTTCCTTCTTGCATGATAGGCATGATGTAGGCGTTAACCCAGTAGTAATCACCATTTTTGCAGCGATTCTTAATGATGCCCATAAAGGACTCACCGCTTTGGATCTTGTCCCACATCATCTTAAAGATCTGCTCGGGCATGTCAGGGTGACGCACGATATTGTGCGCATGGCCGATCAGTTCTTCGCGAGAGTAGCCGCACATTTGCATAAAGGTGTCGTTAACCTCGGTAATGATTCCTTTGGTGTCGGTCAGGGAAATGATCTTAGCTGAAGGATCGTTGGGGAACTTATGCTCAACGTCAGTGACAGGCAAATTAAGTTTCATGGCTAAAACAGCCGATTTGGCCAAAACATAGTCCAATGGCTGACAGGTCAGGAGATGCAGTCAAAGGGCAGGAAAAGTCTGAAGTTTAGTTACATGCCCCAAACCCCGACCATGCGGTGTATCTAGGTAGGGGCAAGAGGGCAGGAAAATACGGTTAGTCCGCAAAACCAATAGCTATTAGCCAGCGTCTATGGGACGCTAACCAGTTAGGCGCTGGCCTGTGCCGTGCTCAAATAGGCACGCTATCCAAGATAGCTTAGACGCAAGCTTCTTGAGCTTGCGCCTGACGGAATAGTGAGAGGGAACCTGAGCTACGCTTAGGTTCGGTCTTTGTTGCTGAAGCGGTTGATCATGGAGTTGAGCTCGGTTGAGATCGAGCTGATGTCCTTAACCTGCTTCAGATTGTCGTTACTGGAAGCCACGTTTTCGTCACTCATGGACGAAATGTGCTGCACCTTGATGTTGACGTCGCTGGCAGTACTAGCTTGAGCTTGCACGGTCTCATTGACGTTGTTGATCAGGGTGTGAATATTGTCAATGCTGGCCAAAACCTCATCCAGCTTGCTGTTGGTAGCGTGGATCTGCTCGACACCTGCTTGGGCATTCTGCTGGTTCTCTGTAGCGAGATTGACCGTATCTTGAGCGGTTTTCTTGAAACGGGAGATCAGATCGTGGATCTGTACCGTAGTACTTTCGGTACGCAGTGACAGCGAGCGCACTTCATCGGCGACCACTGCAAAGCCACGTCCGGCCTCACCAGCACGTGCAGCTTCAATCGAAGCATTTAAGGCCAACAGGTTGGTTTGGCTGGCAATGCCCTTAATGAGCTCAGCGGCTTTTTCGATATCGTCAACACGAGCGGCTAATTCAGAGATAGCAGCAGCGATCTTATTGATAGAGTCGCTTAAGGTGTCGATCACGGTCATGGTCTGATTAGCCACATCCTTGCCTTCGCTCACAAGTTTGGCGGCATCATTGGAGTGACGCACCGTCTCCTTGGCGCTATTGCTGATGTCATTGATCATGCTGGAGATATTGCCAGCAATATCGGTCATGTCATTGAGCAGCTCTTTAGCTTGTTGTGAGCGGTTGTTAGTGGCGTTGACGCTGTTGGCTTGCTGAGCCAGACCATCTTGAGCGATCTTCATCAGACGATCAGAGGTTTCCTTGACGCGAGTCAAGATGGTGTCCACTTCCTTGAGGTTGTAGAGCACATCATAGAGCACTTCACCCTCACGACCAGCCTTGTCGGTGTAGATCAGGGTATTGATCTGGTTGGAGTGGGTATCAAAGCAGTTAGTGATGATGTTCAGGAAGTGGTTCTTACGATAGATGATGTAAGAAATGATGCCTAAGGTCACCGCAAAGCAAATGCTGTTGGTGATAAGGTTATGTTGCCAGAAGTTAATGCCAAAGCAGCCGAGAAACAGGGCATAGCTTCCGATATGCAAGAGATCTAAGCGCTTGCTTGGCTTTTTGCCTGCTCTAATAGCTTTGTAGTACTTGGTAGCACGAGCAATCTGATCTGAGGTGGCTGCTGTGCGCACAGACTCATAACCGATGATTTCACCATGCTGGATGATCGGCATGATGAAGGCGTTAACCCAGTAATAATCACCATTTTTGCAGCGATTCTTAATGATGCCCATGAAGGACTCACCACTTTGAATGGTGTTCCACAGGAGTTGAAAAACCTCAGCAGGCATATCAGGGTGACGCACGATATTTTGTGGCTGACCGATCAGCTCTTCACGGGAAAAGCCACTCATGGCTACAAAGGTATCGTTAACATCTAAGATGATGCCCTTGGTGTCCGTGACCGAAATAATTTTGGCCGAAGGATCATCAGGGAACATATGTTCGATGTCGGTTACAGGGCCATTATCTCTCATGACGCGTTGTGCCTTCCAAAAACAATGCAGAGCCCAACGATGCAGCGAAGCAACACCTCCTCAAAAACAGAAAAGCTATAAGGCTATGGTGCCTAGTTATAGCCTTAATGTTGTTTGCAGTCACAAAGCACAGCTTTACAGCGTCCCATACAGGTGCATGTATTAGTGCTAATGCTTATGTTTGATGAGACTGAAAACGAGGAAGCTACTGCGCTCTTAGGGATGGTGAACAAAAGCCGCCGCCGCTAAAACAGGGTGGCTGAGTATGATCCCATGGCATCGCGAGCGCCGCCTCAAGCTCAAATAGATTACAAGCTAGAGGACAAAGCAGAGAGGATGCTCAATGGGTGAAAATTAGGGGGCTTATTTTACCTGCAAATGCGGGGTAAATATCAGCGAAACTGTACAAATTATGGCACTTTTGACAGTGACAAGCAAAAGAGTAACACCCTAGTTGTGACATTACTGGCGTACAAGTTTGAGGAAGAGTGAAAAAAGGCTTAAATAAGCCAAAATTAGAAGCAAAGCTGAGAAGGGGCTTCGCATGTGACAAAGAGCGTGCATTGTTGTGGTGCAACGCCCAGAATAATTTGTGAGAGCGCGGCATTAGAGAATGGCCTGATCGTGTATTTTTGTCGGATTTTTGCACGATTCTATCTGAGTGCGCTTGTCATATTGAACGCGATTTTTTTCGCCGTAATATGAAAAACAAGAAAGCAGTACTGCTCTGAGTTAGGACAGAGTCTTAGGCTTGTATTTAGGGCCGGTAAAACTAGTAGAGCTGGTAGAGCCAATAGAACCGGCAGAGTAAGAGCAGGTGCTGTGGGAGCTGTTATAAATTAATTTCATACCCAAAATGGTGCAAAGACTCACCCTCCAGAAAGCAGGGAGAGTGGCCACGCTTTCACAACATTGTTGGACACTAACCTCTGTTCTATTTCTAGCACAGAGTGAGGCTGCTCAGACCTCAGAGGACGCACTTTTTCTAATTACTAAGCAAGAGGAAAAGTAAGGTTGCATTAAGCGCTTATGCTTCTTTACTCCTTCCTCTGCATATAACTAGGTACAGCCCTCAAATCAGCCTATGGGTAAAAGCTCAATTTTTAGTCTTAAGCTTTAACTCATTAGGCTGTAAATTTTGTTTGACATTCTCAGAGCAAAGGCCTTTGACCAATAGATGTCTCATGGCAGCTTCGTAGGCCTTTAAAAATGCAGGTAAATCTCTGCGACAGGCCTCAACATCAACATCGTTGAAAATCGGCTTTTCCTTGTCTTTCTGCTTGGACTCTAACTCTGGGTTATAGGTAAGATGCTGCAAGGTAAACGCGGCTATAAAGTCACGTTGTAGCTCTAGCACATCCTCTCTCACAACCTTATCGCCATCCATCACCGGAACAATGACAGACTTATAACGTTGACTAAGTCCCCCAGGCAGTTTTGTAAACGCACGAGGGTCCTTAGCAGGAAGCAAAGGATTGCGTTGAGTTGCGGCTATAACTTGAGTTGGAGCTTTGATCAGCTGTCCACCTAGCTTCTTGAGGATCCATGCGAGCAT
>DXEV01000117.1 GCA_019114785.1 Candidatus Anaerobiospirillum pullistercoris
CATTTGATCTATGACTGCTGGCGTTCTATGAGCATTCATCCCACCGCCTAAGAGGCGGAGGACTTCTGCTCCACAGAATGTTAAAGCGCTTATTTTTGCCTGATTCTGCGCTTTTCTTTCGCTCTAGGCCCAAGGGGCCAGCAGCGCAGCTGCGCTGGGGTGCCCTGCAAGGGCAGCCCCGCATGGGGCTTAGAGCTCTGGGGCCAGCTCGCGGAAGAACTTAAGCGCACCTAGGATGTTTAGATGGGTGTGAGCATAAGTGATGTACTTCAGCTCTTGCGGTAAGTAGCAGTTAAACTTCTCCCAATCGAGGTTTTTCACCTTAGACAGCAGCTCAGTAGGGTCAATCTCACCCTTGTGCAGGATATGAGCAACAGCGGTCTTAAGGTTATCGATACTGGCATACTCAAGCTCAATATGCGCATTACAACGGGTGGCATTAATGGAAGCCTTATTGAGCATCAGCACAACCGTATCCAGCACCCGATCGCCCTGCCATGGGAATAAGGCTAAGCCCATAGGGCCATTAACCATAACCTTACGATCTAGGCCAAAGCGGAAGAAATACTCACGACCACTCTCAAAATTGCGTTTGGCTTGGGCATTGAGGCATTGTGGATACTCACCCGTCAGATAGATCCGGCGCATTTCTTGGCGCAGCGCATCATGCACTAAACCGCCCATACCCGACAGTGGTAAGCCCGTGGCCTTGCTCTGACTTGGTTTAACGCCAATCACGCGCTTTTGCTCGTTAAAATACACCACTTTCCATGCACGGCCTGCAAATAAGAAGGTATCGTCTTCACTCAAAGCCGTCAGCAATGGGATCCTGCCAATAGTCTTACCATCGTGGTCAATGCGGTAATCACGGTTGTTATTGAAAGCCGCAAAGAACTCGTAATTGGACACCAGATGCTCACCGGCCACGCCGAGTGTCAGCGAGCCATCCTGCATCTGCACGATCAGATCGGCTAAGCCCAGACCACGTAAGAGCTGCGCGTACATCTTTGGGGTGGTCATGAAAAATGGCCCCGTTTTACACAGCAGCTCATACAGATTAGCAGCACTGACACTACCAAAAGAGGCAATCACCGACAGGGTTTGCTGGATCAGCGTAGAGAAGGCGTATTCTTGCTGTAATGGTGGTTCATACCAGCGCTGCAACAGCAGATTGATAGCAGCAGCGCTAAAAACCGTATCCTCGCACAGCATCGAGGAGAGGCGATTCACGCTAGGCTCATACTCTGGAATAAAGAGACGCAAGACAGCACAGCCATCACGACGGCCAGAGCGACCTAAACGTTGACGTAAAGAGGCCACTGAGCTTGGTGGTGCAAATTGCGCAATAGACTGCACATCAGAAATATCGATACCCAGCTCCAGAGTGGAGGTACAGATAGCTGTAGTTGGTAAGCGGCCATCTTGGAGGCGGTGCTCTAAGGTCTCACGCAGATCCTTTGATAAGGAACCGTGGTGTGGAAAGAACTCATTAGGCACACGGGAATCGGTGCACAGCTTGGTCAGACTATTGGCAAGCTTTTCGGTATCTGCACGAGAGTTGGTAAAGACCAGATTATTCTTACCGCGCAACAGCCTAAAGATATCGTGAGACACAGCCGCAATAGACTGATCGTGCATGGTCTGCAAGAGCATACGCGGCTCATCAACCTCAACTTTGGGAATGAGATAACCTAAGATCTTTACAGCCAAAGCAGCCGTGGTGTGCTGTGAGGAAGTGATGATCTGACAGTTAATAGCAGTGTTATTTGCACGCAGATAGGAGGCCACAGAGCCAATATCGTTAGAGAAGGTGGCGGAAATGGCAATACGTACTGGCACCTTACGTATCAGGTTGTCGATCCGGTGCAATTGCGATTGCAGCTGATAGCCACGCTCAGCGCCCATTAAAGCGTGGAACTCATCAATCACGATATAGGACAGGTCTTTAAAAGCGCGCACAAAGAGCTCACGCTGATTGATGAGCAAAGACTCCAATGATTCAGGGGTAATGAGCACCACACCAGATGGATCTTTGAGCAAATTGCTCTTTTTATTAACTGCCACGTCACCATGCCACGGGGTGATCTTAATGCCCAGAGGCTCAGCCATATCAGCAAGACGACGGGCCTGATCGTTGATCAGGGCTTTAAGGGGGCTGATGTACAGCACGCCAACACCTTGCAGACGATCACTATTCTGGCGCAAGTAAGTAAGCACAGGTAAAAAGGCCGCTTCAGTTTTACCAGCGGCGGTAGAGGCCGAGATAATGACATCGTCGCGATGCTCGAGGATAGGACGAATGGCTTTTTTCTGAATAGAGTGCAGATCTTTCCAGCCTTGACGGGCGATCCAGCGACAAACCTCAGGATCCAAAAGCTTGAGATATTGGGCACTGTCATTGGCAGACTCAATTGCGGCTTTAGTAACGGCTGCAGCTTGGGCCAAAGAATCGGTACTCACGGATGTACTGGAATTAGCATTAGTCTGCGCTGGGGTTGCTAAAGGCTCAGAAGGAGAGGTCATCACAGCCTCCTAATTTGGCGGGGCACATATACAAACGGCCAAGAAGATCTTGGCCGCAAGCAAGGCAAAGTGAAGATTTAGGCCGACACACGCTATGCGTCGGATGGGCTGACACATGCTGCGCAGCCTATGGGCTGGTGATCGCTGCGTAGCAGCTGGACAGCAGCTGGGCTGCAGCCGCGCAGCGGCTAAGCAGCCGCTGGGCTGAGGCACACTAGAGCTGGAACTTCACCAGTTCATCGTCATCATCGTCAGCGCCCGCCCCTGCTCCTGAAGAGGAGCCAAAACCGGAACTATGTCCCAGACCAGCACTGCGCTGCTCTAAGAGCGCATCAGTATCATCGCGCACATTACCGGTTGGACGTGGTGGCTCATTGTTTCTTACAGTCACTAAGGACGGATCTGTCTCCATAGCCACTTGCACGTTTTCAATCAAGGATTGCCACTTGATCTCAGGATTCTGCTCCAACACCGACAGTAAATCCACAAAGGCCTTAATGGTATTACGAGGAGTTCTGAAATAAGCCTCACCAATATTCTGCGAGCAGTGGCGTAAGAAGGCAGCTAAAGCCTCATCAGGCAGCAAGTACTTTGAGCTGTCACCGTTAGCGAACACATTGCGGATGTTGCATAGCAGCACAAAGAGCTCCTCTGGGGAGAGGTTCTCCAGCTTAAGCACAGGGCCGTGATAATCGACCACATTGGCAATCTGCGCAAAGGTATTCTCAGCAAGGCGTGAGCGTAAAGCCTCGTAGCTGTAGAGGCCTTTACGGGTATCAGTTAAGAAGTCGGTGGTACCACCGAGCATAAAGCCGATATGCTCTGCTGAACCTTGGAGACAATCATTAAGGATACGCAGCACTTGCTCGTAGTTAGAGGTACGGGCACGGGTATTGGCTAACTTATAGAGATTTACCACCTCGTCTAAGTTAACCAACAAGCCCTTATAACCGGCTTGGCAGACAAAGCGGGCCATGATCTTCAGGTAGTCATAGACAGAGCGATCATTGACCATATTGCGCACCCCCAAGTCAGCTTTAACCGCTGTTTTAGAGGTGTACTCACCACGCAGATAGCGCACGGCTGCTTGCTTGAGATCGTCGTTACCCTCTTCGTAACCCTGATAGTATTTGGCGATCACTTCAGCGAAGTCATAACCATCCACCAGCTCTGACAGCGAGTGCAGTTTCTGCTTAATGATAGCTTTGACATCACCGCCGCTTTGCTCAGCTTCAGCCATTTGAGTAGTGATGAACTTCTCCACCACTGGGATCATGGCATTACCCTCTGGATGCGCACGCGTGGACATGTTGCGCATCAGCTCTTGGTACAGAGACAAAGCCTGACCAGTAGAGGATTGCAGACGACGATCTGGGCCTAAGTCGGCATTGACCACCACAAGTCCTTTTTCCAAGGCTAAATAGCGCACTAACTGTAAGAAGAAGCTCTTACCTGCACCGAAGTCGCCGATGACGATCTTAAAGGTGCTGCCACCTTGGCAGACGCGCTCTAGCTCTTCAATCATCGCTTTCACTTCGTTCACGCGACCAACTTGAATGTGCTCAAGTCCCACTCGAGGGGTCACGCCAGCACGCAGCGATTGGATGATTGCAGCTCGTTCACGAGGTCTAATTTTAGCCATTGCCAGCTCCTACCAAGCATGTCGATAGCACATCACTTGACAACGATGGAAAAAAGGAAAAGAGGGAAATAACATTATAGCCAATCCGTGCCCTTATGGGCATAGTGATCGCAGCTCAGTGGCCATAACTTAGGTAGCTATAGTCACTTGCATGACGCCAACGTCATGGCAGCTGAGATCAATCCTTCCGCATTCTCCAGAAAATACTGGCTCCATAGCGAGGCATCTGCTGCTCTTGCTTATTGAAGCAGTAGGTATAGCCAAACTTAGCGCCCTGAGAACTATTGTTGTAAAGACGTAGCAAGAGCTCAGGTAAATACAGATTCTTCGGCTTAAGACGCATTACACCTGGTACCATCTTTGTCTTGTAGGTTTCGTCTTGCTTTTGATAGGCTTCTGCCACTTTATCCCTAAAGTAAACCCAGTAATCATAGGCACGCATCTGCTGGTGAAGCTCAATCACTTGTCCCGACCCCATCTTTTCTCGAACCATTTCTTCCTTTGGAGGCAGAGCACACAAACGTAAATGGTTAGGGAAAGGGAATAGCGGTCTGAAGGAGCTAATCTGCTCAGTATCCTCTAACCGGTAATTGGCATTGTGCAGACAAAGGAATCCGTTTAGATCCACATACGAGCAGAGCTCTTGGAGCTGGGCTTGAAAAGCCTCAAACGGATAAATGTCATGCACCCGCTCCTCAATTAAAGTCTCAGGATGGCGGCACAGCACCGTCATGGCAGTCACAATCTTAAATTTCGGATCAAGCCAATGCGATTTCAGTACATCAGGCATTTCCTGCGATGTAGTAAAGATTAGAGACTCGTTATAGAACAGTGGGCCTTGCCTGCAACTCTGCTCAAGAGCTTGGGCTTGATGATAGTATTGCTTGGCACGCTCAATAGCATGCGGGTTGATATCTACACCCACTCCCACAAAGGAAGGGAAATAATGGCTCAGCTCAAAGAGCTCGTCACCACGGGCACAACCAAAGCTCAGCATTTTTTTAGTCAGCCCTGTCTCGCAATAAAACTTACCTGAGGCAGCAACTATATCCGCAAGAGAAGAATGACCTGAGCTTGAGCTACACAAATCCATGATCTGATCAGCGAGCAGACACTCAAGAGATATATCCGACTTTGGATCGATAGCAAAAGTGGAAAGAGCCTCAAAGAAGCGTAAAAACACCCAATGCAAGTCATAACGCTGCGTAAAGGTGAAATTGGAAGGCTGCGTTGGCATTGACAAGCGTCTTGGCTGAGGCTGACTCTGCGCTGCGCTATTCTGCGCAGTACTACTCTGCGCTGCACTATTAATCTTGGCACTGGCCTGTTTAGCCTCTGGCGCGGCAGCAAGTTTGTGCAGACGAGCTTGCTCTTGGTGTTCTGCATGATCTGCATGCACCTGTGCCAAGATGGCGCGAAAAACGTAGTGATAATGCAATACAGAGTCGATATGGTTGTGAATATTGGCTTTAGTCCAGCTCTCGCCCACCTTAGAAAGAGCTCTTAGCAGCGACAGGTTCTCAAAAATATCAGCCACAGAAACTTGGGCAAAGAAGCCCGATGCTTGCTGCTGAGAGCCAAAATTAGCTTCCTCAGCTTCAGCAAAAACATTCGCGCGCAAAAGCGGAGACTTACTCTTGGCCAAGGCAGAATACATCTCTGTGAAGCGAGCCTTCATCATAGGAAAGAAATCGCCCAAAGGAATACCATTAAAGGCAGAGAAATAATCCTCAGACACCGCTTGCTGCGACTCACCATAGCCATTCGTGTCTAAACGCACACAATTGATACCACGATCGGCGGCCGCAATGAGCAAGCTCTCACTATCGGAGAAAAGCAAATCAATCTGTGAAGGGAGAGAGGCATAGTCACGCACCACATAACAAGTCGCAACATGTGGAGCTTCACGCGTGAAACATCCTACACTCCGCGCTGGTAACTCTCCTTCGTCAACCCTAAGGTAAGGCAAATTATTAGACATATACTCCTGAAGAGGCTTGCCTTCACGTAAACGCTGTTCCTCGTGAGCAGCCGACGCTTTCTTCAAACCCAAAGCATAGAGAAGGCTTTTTGCCTTTGCCTTTTCTTCCTGTGCAGACAGAGGAAAAGCAGATGCAGATGCTGAAAGAGGATCTTGGTAGATCCATCTTTGGACTATATGCTGCTTTTCCATATTCATATTAATCTCATTGGTAAACTCAGGAGCAAGCTCAAGATAGGCCTGCGACTGAGCAGCAGAACTACTAGGTTGTAACCTAAATTTTTCCACATCCATGAGCTTAGCGGCATCGGATTCCAGCAATAGGTCATTGGCAGAAAACATATCCAGCCACGCGTAAAAGTTCTTCTCAAACAACAAAACAATACGCGCATAAGGGAAAGCCTTATGGATCAATGAGATCAAAAGCGTTACATGCGGATTAATACAGAATAAGGAATGAGGCAGCAAATAATTCACCGCAAGAGCAATGGTTAGCGGGCGCGCTTGCTCAGCAGGTGAAATATAAGGCAATGGTTGCTCAAGGTGAATAGAGCGCATTTGGGCAAATTGAGGAGCGGCAAAAATTGGGTCTTTTGCGTTTACATCTCTAAAATCGACACTTACCTTCATAGGAGCACGTAACAAGTGATGCACTAACTGCTTTTGCTCTTTAAGCTCACTGCGCTCAAACTCAGCAGAGCCAAGCTGACGCAGCATGCGCACAGTAGACACAAAGCTCTGCATTTTTGCCGAAATGTTGCAACACAAAAAGGATTGAGGGTTGGTATAGATCAGAGGACGCGATGAGGACTTAGGATCTTGCTGTAAAAACCGAGCAACAGCCTCTTTGTCCTTTGGAGTGCAAGGACAGATAGCAGCAGCACGGGTAACAAGCTGCATCACTTGATTAAAGGTGCGGTATTTGTCCCACAGAGTAGTAGCGCTACTATGATCAAAAAGCGCACAGATACGAGCGGCAGATGCCTTTATTTCTGCTGGAATTGGCAATTGCGCTTGCCGATAGCTGGCACGCAGATCTTGAGCCTCTTGGTGTCTTAGCCAATATTGGCTTAAGTCGGCATCATTAAATCCCAAGTTAAAGACGAGCAAAGGAATAGGCTCTAAACCGTCATCCGTCTTAGTAGTTACGGCCTCCAGCAAGAGCAACAATTCAGGGGCAAAATGAGTATTAGAAGACAGCGGCTCAGTAAGAAACAAAAGCACACCAGCAAAGTTTTGCTTAATTAAGGGCAGATCTAACGCTTGTTGCGGGCACAACGTATAAAAGCGCATAGAGTTAGAAGCTGCAACGGGATTTAGAGAAGGACTAAACAAGCCATGATGGTCATGCGAACAGTTCTCGCTAAAAGCGACGTTTGCTGAGCTCAGCTCAGAACGAGATGCACTGCTCTTATCTTGATATTGCTCATATTCTTCGAGCTGGTAGATGACCGTATATACATCATCTACTGAGAATTTGAGCAAAGAAGTCAGAGTATCATCAAGGCTCAGCAGACTGTTGTAAGAAGGGCTAAAGAGGAAATCGCCTTTAGTGCTGATCCGCTCGTTACACCTAAATCCATGTTGCAGCAAAACATCATCGACAGAGGAAGCAGCAAGGCTTTTATCTGTCAGTACTAAGAAGTTAATTGGCATGTGTCTCTCCTTTGCTACTTCATCAGGGCACGCGTTAGATGCGTGCTGCTTGCTATGCGGCTATGCAGCTATGATGCTATTACGCAGGCAATGCGCCTGTGCAGCTTAAGCTAGCTACTCGAAAGGGCTGGCTGCTACAAACAAAAATAGGCAGCACCAAACGCCGTATTGCACTAGCTGGGCTAGCGCTAGCTAGCCAGCTTAGCTTGCGCAGCTAACTGGGAGTGCGCAGCTAACGTGGCGTGGTAACTGCCTATTTTTGAGGTTCTCGTTTTGCTGCTGAGCTTACTTGCGGGTTGCGGTGATCAGCACCCAGCCTTCTAAGCTCTTGGTAGAGTCAATATTGAAGTCCTTTTGGTAAGCAGCAATCACCTCTTCGGCTTGCTCCTCCAAAATACCAGACAGGGCCAAACGTCCACCACTCTGGCATAAAGATGCAATATTTGGTTCTAATTCGGCCAATGGGCCAGCTAAGATATTGGCCACCACAATAGGGCAAGCAGGGATCTCTTTATTGCTGCCATCAGAGAGCGTCAAACGCTCTGCAACGTGATTACGCTCTGCATTGTCGTGGCTTGCGATCAGAGCCTGTGGATCGATGTCCACACCGTAAGCTTGGCTTGCACCTAACTTGAGAGCAGCAATAGCCAAGATACCAGAGCCACAGCCATAGTCCAAAATGTTCTTGCCTTGCAGATCCAGACCATCTAAGAAGCCTAAGCAAAGGAAAGTAGTAGGATGAGTACCGGTACCAAAGGCAAGGCCTGGATCCAGCATGACGGTGACAGCATTAGGATCTGGCACTTCACACCAAGAAGGGCAGATCCACAGCTTTTGGCCGCAAGGAATTGGCTTAAAGTTTTCCATCCAAGCACGCACCCAGTCACGGTCTTCTAGATCGTGAGCGGCAATAGGCAGGTTATCACCATAGGTGTGCTGTAGATAGGACACTACAGGATCAGTATTAGTACCCTTTTCAAAGAGACCGATCACCACGGTAGTAGGCCACATCTTTTGCTCACCTGGCAGCGGCTCTAAGATCGGATCGTCTTTAGCATCTTGGTAGGTTACAGACACAGCGCCTAAGCAGAATAAGACATCGGAGATCTCTTCTGCCTTAGAGCCATCGACAATCAAGGAAACCTCTTTCCAAGCTTGATTTTCACTCATAAAAGTCACCACGGATGCCGACCCTATAGGCAAAGCTGCAGACTGATCAGTCCCCAAGGCCGGTCAGAAAAGAAAGGAAAGTAATGCGCCTCTCGAGCCACTAGCCAGCAGCTTGGGCCGAAGAAGCAGCAGAATTAGAAGCTGATGCGAGCAAAGATTGCATCTGGGACTCTTTAGCTTTGGCCGCCGATGCAGTTGCCTCTGCTGTAGCAGCGGCCTCGGCAGCTGCAGATGCAGCGGTGCGGTGCTCGTAATCCATTGGATGAATGTCAAACGGTGTGCTGATCTGCACCTCAAATTCGGTCTCACCAAAAGGATTGGAGATCAATTTACTGAGACGCTGGTGCAGGAAATGACTTTGCTCTCCCACTTCGCACAGATAGAGCTTATTGATGCGATCAATTAAAACCTTTTCTGGCAGCATGCTATTGAGAGTGGTCACTGAGACATGATCGTGTGAGGCCACTTGAATATAGAGCCAAGCGCCATCTTCGGCCACATCCACGATATTGCTAATGCCACCCAAAGCACGTAAAAAAGCCAAAACCTTAAGCTCTGGAGTGCTGGCTGCATTGATATTGTAACCAATGTTAACCGAGCGCCACTTACGCTTGCGATCAATAGTACGCTCGCGGCTCACCCACATAGAAAACAGCACTAAAATCACGGGAATAAAGATAGCGAAGCCTTCCAGTGCGGTCAGTGCATTATCGTTAAACAACAATCTCACGCTATCTAAGCGCACATCAGGCATATAGAGATTGCCTTCAGAGGTTAGTGGTGGTGCTTGTAGCAGCAGCGAAAAAGCAAAGCAGACCATGCTCGAGCACAGTAAAACGGAAAATGCTCCTGGGTAGAAGATTAAAAGCCACAACAATACCAGCGAGACACAAGCTCCAATGGAGTTGGTCAAAATGGCCACAGCTACCAGCATAGTCAAAAAGAGACGCACATGGCCCTTAGTGAAAAGCGAGCGCGTGAACAAGATAGCAGGTAAAGAGAACAGGTTGCTGACGACAATAGCATTAATAAAAGCTGTGGACATCGAGCTACCACTGCGCAAGGACACCAATTGGCCTACGAGATCATGGAAGCCTAAAGTCTGTAGCACCAAAAACAAAGGCACATAGATCACCGAAAGTATGCTATTGCCAAAGGTCTCGTCAAAGGTGTACAGGATGTATATATTCATCTGCCTTAAGATCAGAAGAATACCAATGATGGTGATCGTTGGCAGGATAATTACGTTGCACAGGATAAAGAACAGACGCCTTGTGTGATTGATGAAGTTTTCATCCAAACGCATAGGCAAGGGCAACATGGCGATCAAGGAAGAGATCGCTGCCAGTACGCAAATAATAGGATTTAAGAGTAGATCGGAGCGATTTGATGGCACCAGCATCACACTCGCGACATAGATGATGGTAACTGTGGCGATCTGAAAACAACGATCAAAGGTAGGTACCACGAAAGCCACGGCAATGGCAAAGAGGCCTGGGAAAAAGATACGAGCACTGAGAAGCATCAGAGCACGCTGTTGATCTTCAATCCAAGGAGTAACAGTTTCACTCAGCGCCCAAGTACTGATCGCTAGCAGCATCAGCGGCAATAATATCAGAATACTACGCTGCTTGTAAGTGTAGGTACGGAAACGTCTCACTATCTGCCCTGCTGCTCTGCAAACCTAGCCTGCGACAAGCTGGAGTCCCGCCCATTAATTATGGTCTCCAAGCTTGCCCCCGTCTCAATTATATCAGCCCCACAAAAAAGAGATCCGGTCACGCGCTCGCTGGCGCTTGCGCACGCGCAACTGCCACCTGCGTGGCAGCTGCTGACAAAGCAGCGGCAGCTGGCGGCGACCGCCGCTCGAGCGGAAGTCGCTGTAACGGCATTTTGCTGGGCCCAGAAAAGCGAAAACCCCCTAGACCTTTTGATCTAGGGGGTTCTCTAAGAAAATTAAGCCTGGCGATGACCTACTCTCGCACAATCGTTCGTTGCACTACCATCGGCGTCACTACATTTCACTTCTGTGTTCGGAATGGGAACAGGTGGGTCTATAGCACTATGGTCGCCAAGCAAATCGGTGTTTAAAAATGTGTAAGCTTATGTTTTTGTTGCAACTTAACTTGGGTCAACCTTGGTCTCAAACCTTTCGGGGTTGTATGGTTAAGCTTTCGGGTCATTAGTACTGGCTAGCTTCATCACTCACATGACTTCCACATCCAGCCTATCAACGTCGTCGTCTTC
>DXEV01000118.1 GCA_019114785.1 Candidatus Anaerobiospirillum pullistercoris
GTGACGTTCTCCCCCACCTTCGCGCCAAAGCGCTTAGAGGTGGGGGCTTCTTCTATTCAGGCATATATAGCAGGGGGGATCGCCCTCTTGGTTACTGCTATATATACCCTATTCTTGAAGCTTCCTGCTCGATACAACTTGTTTTACAACGGACATTAGTTGTCGCAAAATAGAGGTCATAAGCATAAACAGGCTATCCCCAGCGTCCGCCGGTTTGTAAATTTGTCTATTACTTGCTTACACAGGCACACTAAATTATGCTAATGTGCTCGCATTATTGTCTGTACTCTTAGCACTTTGCTTTCGCAGCTTTTGAAGCTCTTGTTGACGCTCAGCCTTGATTTTAGGAATCAGCTTTCTTCCCTCCTCTCGGATGTTAATAGCTGCATTCACGTCTCTGTCGTGATGTGTACCACAGAATGGGCAAGTCCACTCTCGGACAGACAGATTCTTACTGACATTCATCTGCTTAAAGGCTGGATTTTTGCGTCCACACTTGCTGCACAATTGAGAACTCGGGAAGAACTTATCGACAACAACAAAATACTTGCCTTGTTCTTCCAGCTTGTACTTAAGCATGTCCCGGAACATGCCAAAACTGTTATCACGCACCGATTTGCCTAGTTTCAAACACTGAGACATTGCGCGTAAGTTGATATCTTCTACGGCAATCATATCGAAATGGTCAGCAAGAGATCGCGACAACTTATTGAGATAGTCCCTTGTTTGATTTTCGATATGTTGGTTCAGCCGCTGAAGTTTGAGGAGTTGTTTCTCATAGTTATTGCTGCCTTTCTTGCAACGACTAAGCTTGCGCTGCTCTGCTTTGAGTCGCTTCTCATTCTGGCGGTAATAATGAGGGTTACACGGACGATTACCATCCGAATCGACATACAAGTCAGACATAGAAAAATCTAAGCCCAGCAACTTTTGAGGATCAACAGGATCGAGCACTTGGCTCTCGTACTCAAACAGGATACTCGCGTAATAATTGCCAGCATCTAACGATACCGAAACCGACTTGATATGCCAATCTTTTAGCACTTTGCGGTGAATTTTTGCTCTGACCATTCCAAGCTTTGGCAGCCGCAAAAACTCTCCCTCAATTCTTACCGAATTATTGACATTGTTAGTGGTATACGACAGCTTAGAGCGACGCTTCGACTTAAACTTAGGAAAGCCAGCTCTTCCTTCGAAGAAGTTACTGAAAGCCTTATCTAAGTTAAGTTGCGCGTTACTCAACGCTAAACTATCAACCTCCTTTAACCATGGGTAGTCATGCTTGTAGTTGGCTGGCGTTATTTGGACGTCCTTGCCTACTTGATCGTAATGATATTTGCGATCATCTAGCATGCGGTTATAGACAAAGCGACAGCAGCCAATTGTCTTGTTAATTAAGATGGCTTGCTCTTTATTAGGATAAATCCTCACTCGGATAGCTCTATTACAGAGCTTTAAGATAGGCTCAGTGCTCATAGGCCTCCGAAAAATGTTGCGGTATATTGGGCGTTGTATGATAGGGTACACCAACTCTGTGATGGCATCTATATCACCATCACCGAGTCTATCTTCCATCTAATGCGCAATGCCAGATTTGCTTCCCTGCGATTCAATGTATTGACGCAGAACTTCGATTGGCGCTCCACCAGAAGTCAACAGGCAGAAACTCCGACTCCAAAAGTATTCCTTCCATAGCTGTGACTTAATGAACGGAAACTCTTTCTTAATCAGACGGCTGCTTGCACTCTTGTAAGCGTTAATGAACTTACTAAGCTCCGTGGTGGGTTGGGCTTTGAACATTACATGGACGTGGTCAATATCATGGTTCCATTCTTCTAGCTCAATCCCATAATTAGGACATATATACTCGAATATCTCTCTCAGTCTGCCGGAGATATCATCATCAATGACTTTACGCCGGTACTTCACGACCAAAACAAAATGGTAGAACATCAAGTGAACTGAGTGAGAGTTTCGATATAATTTTTGCATATTTATATCGACCACTCAATAATCAACAAATCATACTGTCAGGCTAACATAACATGGCAGAAAACGGTTCTTGCGATTTTTTTGGTGCTGAGGCATTAGCAGCATGGTGAGCAAACGTAGGGGCGAGACAGTTGTTTAGCACTTGGGATATAGGTGGTGATACGGGGGATGGTTGCTGATTGACGAGCGACCAGAGGTGGTACAAAATGTGGGAGGATCGAGCTGCTACACGGCAGTTTCGCAGCGGCTCATCAGGCATGCGGTCGTTAGGACGCATGCCTCTCGTAACAAACAAACACAGACATGCGACATGGCTCAGTCTACCTTAAATACCTTCTTATTACCCGATTTTGTTTCCGCGCTCCATCCAAAGATGAAGGCTTACCAGCAGTTTGGCCCTCGCCCAGATCCTGTAGAGGGGCTGTGGCCAAGCTATACATGTGTGGGGAAGACGTAAGTAACGGTGAACGCGTCTTTGTGCTGATGCCTCAAGACGACTGTAGGCCCCCTGTTGACACTTGCCCTTGCTGCGGTTGCCAACTCTGCACGGATGATGGCCCCGTACTCGAGAACGTCAAGCGCAACGGCTACACCACGATCACCTTGCGCGATGGCTTTGCCATGGAGCTTGTGTGGCTCAGAGTTCACCAACCGAGATGGGCCTGTAAGAAGTGTCGTAAACGCCTATGTGGGGCGTGCCGTTCAAGCATCCTAACCACAACATCACGATGTCTGTGTATGATTTCATACGCCGCTCCGTCGTTGACGAGTCCTATAAGGACTGGTCATCGCTGGCAAGAGCAGCAGGGGTTGATCGCTCCATCGTTGAGCGCATTGCCAAAGCCACCTACATGCAAGAGTTTGAGATACCGAGCTTGGAGGGGGTGACACATTGGTCTGGATGAGCACTCCATCCGTCGCGGGCAACGCTATTGCCTCGTGCTCTACGATCTAAGCACGCTACGGCTACTCTACATCTCCGAAGGCAGGCGTAAAGAGGACTTGCAGCCGTTCTTTGATCGCCTCAAAGCCGAGGTGAGGCTTGAGCAGATCCAGTATGTGAGCTGCGACTGCTCCGCAGGCTACATCGCCATGGTGGAGGAAAACCTGCCCAAGGCTCACGTTGTCATTGACGAGTTTCATGCCCTCAACAAGCTCTCTGATGGTCTGGAGAAGGTTCGTGTGGCAGTACGTGCTTCTGTAAGAGTAAAGCAGCGTCTTGCCACGTGTCTTCTCTTGGATCCTCCTGAGGCTCAAGGCCCCAAAGCGCGGACTCTCAAGAAGACGCTGATGGCAGACTATGGTTACACAGCGCAAAGCGTTGACGAGTTCATTGCCGACGTTCGCAAACGAGGCTCGGTTGTATTGGACGAGCTAGCGCGTGACCTCGATGAGCTCAAATGGGCCCGTCATGATTTGATTTTGGGCAAGGCAGAGCTGGAGGCCACCATGGCACGTGAGGAGACTTGCAACATGCGTCAACGTTCGAGGGACAAGCTCAAGCGTGATCGCGAGTTTGCCTCGCGGCTAATTGCGATCTACAAATGCTTCCCACGCTTGAATGACGCAGCGCAACTGGCCGACGAGTTCAGGAAGCTGTGGCATGGTGGGTTGTCTCCTGACGATGCCATCAAGCACGTCGCGACCGTCATTGAGCTCGCCAAGGCACTGCCTGAATCCAAAGAACTTACCTCCTTCATGAATTACATCGAGAAGCACAAGTACCATGTGAACCAAGCTTGTTCCGCAGGCATTTCCAACTCTGTTGTTGAGGGGTGCAACTCAAGGGCGAAGGCTTATCAGCGTCAGATCCGTGGTGTCAAAGACATCACGATCTACATGCTGGTGATGCACCACATCTTCAAGCATCCTCGTAAGGTCAAACACAAGCCGACATCCGTGGCAGATCGTGTTGCTGCCTAGTCGAGCTGTGTGTACAGCAGCACGGTGTCTTAGAAACTGCGCGCTGCTGGGCAGCGCCTTAGCGTTCGAGGAGCGCGCCGTCATCACCAAAAAAATCGCAAGAACCCAGAAAACACAAGTGGGCATTGACATTTGATCTATGACTGCTGGCGTTCTATGAGCATTCATCCCACCGCCTAAGAGGCGGAGGACTTCTGCTCCACAGAATGTTAAAGAGGAAAACCATAGCAAGGATTTCGCAGATGGAGCGCTTTGTAAAGCAATACTTTAAGTCGGCAAAAATACTGCTACGCTCGGTGCTGCGTGCGCTTTCTGGCTCATCCACAGGGGTTAAGTAGGTGATCAGAACTACTATGGCTAAAAAACAGCCTGCAATAATGAAAGATGCGCGGTAGCCAAAGATATGTGCCAACGTACCACCAATCAGAGGGCCACTCACGGTACCAACTAATTGCGCTGACTGGATAAAGCTTAAGGAAGTACCTAATTTCTCGCGTGGACTCTGTGAGGACACGATAGACAGAATGACTGGTAAGTAGCCATTGGCGAATCCTTGCAGAATACGCACACCCAAGAGTTGGATTGGGGCCGTCACAATACCGCCGCAAGAGTAGGTAAGGCACAGGAGGATGGCAGAGCGCATGGCCATGCTCTTTTTGCCTTTGATATCGGAGATCTTGCCCCAGATTGGAGCCATGACACCAGCGATCAAGAAGCAAGAGGAGAACACTACTGCTGACCACATTTCGATGCTTGCTTCTGGAGCACCAAGCTCCAGCAAATACACTGGCAGGAAAGGTACACACATGGTGTAGCTGGCGGAAGTGAAGAAGATGCAGACGGTGAAGATCATAAGGCGCGTCTGCCAAGTAACGTTTTTAAAGGACATTGGGGCTTTCCTTGGAACTCTGTTTTGCAGTGAGTGGCTGTGCTGTAGAGTCAAAGACCGCAAAAATCTTAAATACCTGCGCTAGTGTGAGCTATCGTTTGCTTGCAAGCGTTTGCTTGCAAGCGTTGGCTGGCGTTGTTTAGAGGTTATTTTCCTCCTGAGTTGTACTTAATTTCTGGTACAGAGCAAAGAGCTGCGAAAGGATCTGGTCTTCGCTGAGATCAGGGGCAAAGCCATAGGCTTGCATGACAAGGGCGTCATTTTCCTGATGGGCTTTGAGCAGTGACTGCGGCATAGCATCAGGCTCATATAGCTGAGCCAGCGTAAAGTCCGCAAATTCTTTGCGGATCTTTAAGATCTTGCTGGCCGAAGCTGATAAGCGTTGTTTTAGCTGCGCAGAGACTTGCTCTGGCCACGGAAAATTGTTGTAAACCAAGGTGTTGGTGTAACTAAAGTCTTGCTTGAGTCTGCCACCAACAGCATTTACCCAGACCATGTGCACCGAAGAGGTCAGAACGCTAAAGTGGTAGAGAGTAACTCGCGGGAAAAGCCGCAGCTTGTCACCGAACAAGCACTCTTGCGCCGACATGAATCCCATTGGGATGTAGCGACGACGACCAGACGAGTCTTTTGGAATCACTAAAACATTACCTTGAGGAATGTTGGTGCTCTCAAAACGCCATGGCTTTTCAGCTAGCTTGCGGGTAGCCGCTTTAGGACTGTTGAGACGGTATTCTTTTACTGCAGCGAGTACCTTTCGACATTGCGGCAAACGTAGAAGTTGCTGCTCTGTGCACTCGCCCAAATAGAGGCAATAGCGCTCAGTGCCTTGGAGAAACTCCTCTGCACCAAACCACTGCCGAAAATAAGGCGCGGCTTGGGGCTCTTTGGAGAGGAAATCTTCCTTTTCCTCAGGTGAAAACAAGAAATTGCCGCCATCCGTTAGCTTTGATCCGATCGCTCCTGTTGGAACACCACATAGTGGTTGATTGCGGCGCTCAATGAAGATGTCATCACCTGCAATGAGATAGGCGTTAATGTGGGCAACTTGGGACTTTTCGCCATTTTCCGCAAACAAGAGCTTAGCTTTAGCTGCTTTGTTACCACTTGCTGATGCTGTGGTACTTTGAGCCTGCATACCAATGATGATGCAATATACAGCAGCCTTGTCCATAGCCTCATTGTTCCAGCGAAAGGAGCGATAGGCAAACTCAATCTCAATCCCTTGTTGCAGCAAACCACGCCACAGATTAGCCACAGAAGTGCCTTGGCATATGGAGTTGGTAGCAACAAAGGCAGTCTGGATGTGTGGATGTTCGGCCATAATGTCAGCTGCTTTTTTAAACCAAGCGCAGACGTAGTCGAGCATGCCGACTCCTTTGGCATTACGGGAGTTGTCGCCAAAGACCGCATACATATCGCTCTTCTGTTGAGGTGACATGACGCTGTAGCCGGAAAATGGTGGATTGCCGATGATGTAATCCAGCTCCTCATAAGGAACAACTTGAGACCATGAGGTCGTGAGCGCATTAGCCTCACAGATATTTGGATAGGATTTGAGAGGCAACCCCTCCAGATCAAAGCCCAGAATATTACAGGTCTCTTGCAGCATCTGATTTTCTGCGATCCACAACGCAGTGCGCGCTACAGATACAGCAAAGTCGTTGATCTCTATGCCATAGAGCTGATTGATCGAGACCTTGATCGGATCAAAGACCTCTCTTCCTAAGGAAGCACGGCCACCATCGCGCACGCGGATCAACTCATTCTCCAGACGACGCAGGCTGATGTAGATCTCGGTCAGAAAATTACCCGAACCACATGCTGGGTCAAGAAATTTGAGCGCAGCCAGCTTGTCTTGGAAGCGATCCAACTGTCTGGTGCGTGAGTTCTTAGACTTGATGGTGCTGATCTGGTGAAACTCAGCCCAGAGATCGTCTAAAAATAGCGGATCGATCACCTTATGGATGTTTTCGATCGAGGTGTAGTGCATGCCCCCAAGGCGACGAGTTTGAGGGTTCAGAGTGCTCTCAAAAATAGCGCCAAATATCGTAGGGCTGATGTCTCGCCATTTGAAGTGTGCGCTGTCTTGATTGACCAGCAGATCAATCACTTCCTCCGTGAAGACGGGTAAATGGTGCAGCTCAGACTCAAAGAGAGCACCATCAACGTAAGGAAAAGCGCGAATTTCCTCTAAATCATTGGCGTCGCGCTCATCACTTTGTGTATTAAGTGCTTTAAAAAGATGCGGTAAAACGTAGCGCACTACTTTAGGAGGCAAACCAAGCAGAAAATCATGAAGCTGAGTGCGGCTATTGAGCAAACCAGCATCTTCAGCGTATAGACAGAAGACAAAGCGGACGCACAGTTTGTTGAGATCTTGCAAAACCTCTGGGGTTATGGTGCCATGGTAGTTAGACAGCAGAGTGTCGTATATTTTAGAAACCACCACTCCAGCCTGAATAGAGATCGCTTGGCGATCAATGGCTAGGCTGTGATCTTCTGCGATCAAAAAGCGCAACCGGTAGTACTCTTCCTCCAGATCCTCTAACTTGATGACAACAGGATCGCTATTTGGCTGCTCACAGTCATAGATCTCAAACTCTCTAAAATTACACAAGACAATATAACGCGCATGCTCTGACACTGGTCGGCCTAAGTCGTAACGACGAGCTTGCTCTATTGGTGAAAGCTCAGAGCCGTCAGATTGCTTGCTCTTTTTGTGCAAAGGGCAGTCAGCGCTTGTTTGCTTAATGAGAACACGGGTTGCAGGGATCACTCCATCCAGACGCAGAGGATGGTTTTTGCCGTCACTATCAATATATGGCACTTGCTGCTCAAACTGTATGCAGTCTGAGACGTTTACAACTCCGAAGACGCTGTAAAGCAAAATCATCCAAAACATTTGTCCTTCGCGAATCTCAAAACCATCGCGTTTGAGCCAATTTCGTGCAAAATCTTTGGCAGCCAGTCGTTGCTCGACATCGGTCATTGGCCGCAACTCAATAGCAGCAGTCTTAGCTGTCTGAGTAGTTTTTTCCTGATCTAATGTGGTCATTTTCATCTCCAGAGACAAGTCCAAGCTGTGATTTTGGGCTCACCAGATATTCTTTGCAGCTGGTGAGTTTGGGGCCAAAAGAAGGAATCATGAATGAGGAGCCAGTGTTGTGTATAAGTTAAGGGGCAATTAGGCTCAGGCAGGGGATGACTAGACATTAATGCTCACGGCTGCCTGGGCAGCGGCTCTTTTCGCATCTTAGCGCTTTTGCGGGCTGTTTAGCGCATCAAGCATGCAATTTTTTCTTCCGTTAGCATACGGAGGAAAATGGCATGTATTGCAGGTTTAGCGCAAACTAACATACAAGCTTTAGGAACTTGTCACAAATTACCGATCTAATTTTCGAGTCCGATCAGCTCGAGGAAGCTGTCATCTAAGAACTGTCCAAAAATTTCGACCTGTGCGGTCGGCAGCCATAATCAAGCAGCACAAGGCAGACATGGTTTGGCTCTAAATTGGAACTTGCGGTGCAAGATCCTGTTATTTAAGTCACCATTCTTCACAAAAGCTTCGATCT
>DXEV01000119.1 GCA_019114785.1 Candidatus Anaerobiospirillum pullistercoris
CTCTACACCTTGCACCGAAGAAGCAGCGCGCTCGACTCGGCCCTTACAGGCAGCACAGGACATGCCTTTAATAGCGAAGTTCTGCTTGCTTAACTTGCCCATAAAACAAACTTCCAAAGACAACAACGCCACAGACTAAAACCCTGTGACCTCTCCCCCTCATCACAGCGTCTAAAGCCAAAATTAGACTCGCAATATCGCAACCGCGATAGTGCAATAGCGCTATGGGGCTCTCCGCCTTAATTTTGCCGCAGAAAAATCGCCTACGCAAACAACAGATTAACCTGCATTGTCAAAAAGCAATAGATACATAAAGAAATGGCCAAAGCGTAGGAACTTTGGCCCTTATTAGGATCTGTCTGGGGCTTATATTACCAAACTTTTACAGAAAGTTAGCGTAAGCTAACTAAAAATTTTTGTATTCAGTCGTAAAGCCCCACTATAGTGCAAAACCAGCGAGTGGTGCTCTATGTTTTTGCTACATCCACAATCGTTTGCGGCCAAGCTGGCCCCGTGAGGCAGCTACTTTTGGCCATGAGAATTTCTCTCGTAACAAATCATAGAAGCCCGCAAAGACAAAAACCCCCAACGTTTTCCCTATCGAGCTTTAGCTCGGGGCAGCGATGGGGACAAATCTTGGAGACGATGCTACAGCCTAAGCACTAAAGCGCCCGCCCCTTTATTTTTTGCCTCTACGCAGTGGGACGGGGCTTTGTCTTTAGCTTAGGCTTCAGCTTTAGCTGGGGTTATGCTCACATCCTTTACGGTCAAGCTCTTAGTCTTCACCCAATAGAGTGGGCGCATGGCATTGAGCACTGCTATTACACACAGACCAACATCACCTAAGATAGCCAACCAAATGTTGGCATAACCTAAAGCACCTAAGGCTAAAATTAAGACCTTAACACCAATCACTAAGATCATGTTTTGCTTTGCAAGGTCAAAGGTACGCTTGGCCAGCTCAATGGCTGTTGGGATCTTGGTGAGATCGTCGTTCATGACTACGACGTCAGCTGCCTCCACGGCCGAGGCACTACCAAACTGTCCCATAGCCACGCCCACATCAGAGGCGGCTAAGGTTGGGGCATCGTTAATGCCATCACCCACATAGCCAGTCACGCCGTTATTGCTCTTGATCTTCTGGAAGGTAGAGAGCTTGTCGCTTGGCAATTGCTCCGCATAATAAGCGCTAATATTGCAGCGGGATGCGATGTCGGCGGCAACACGATCTTTATCACCGGTGATCATGTAGGTCTTAATGCCTAAGCGCTGCAGCTCATCGAACATGCTACGAGCTGTATCTTTAATCTCATCAGCCAGTAAGACACGACCTAAGAGCTTGTGATCTTCGACTACATAGACTTCAGTGCCCACGAGATCGGAGGTAGCAGCTGGCAGCTCCATACCTAACTTTTCGGTTAAGAGACGGCCCTTACCCACCATGACATGATGGCCATTAATCTGACCTTCGATACCGTAACCGGTAATTTCTGTGACCTCGGTAGCCTCTAGTGTTGGCACGCATTGCTCGGTGCAGTAATTCACAATAGCCACACCGATAGGGTGCGTAGTCTTAGCTTCCAATGCTGCTAATTTGCCTAAGAGATCAAGGCGCTGTTCGGAGGTAACTGCATCTTTTGCCACTGGCACAGCAGCCACATTGGCGTCAGGCTGGTTAAATAAGGTCTCCTCAATCACACTGAAGCGGCCCTTTGTAATAGTGCCCGTCTTATCAAAGGCCATAGCCTTAAGCTTGGAGAGGGACTCAATGTGCACCGAGCCTTTGACCATTACACCAGTCTTAGAGATAGCACCTAAACCACCGAAGAACGACAGAGGCACTGAGAGCACCAAGGCACAAGGGCAGGACACTACTAAGAACACCAGAGCACGGGTGATCCAATTGGCAAAGTCTTCATTTGGCAGCACTAATGGCACTAAAGCCAGCAACACAGCACAGCCAACAACGATTGGGGTGTAATACACGGCAAAGCGTGTAATTAAAGCCTCAGGGCGGGACTTATTAGCAGCTGCATCTTCGATCAAGTTGAGCAAACGGGTAATGGAGCTATTTTTACTATCTTTGGTCACAATAAGCTCAATGACCGAGCCCATATTGATCACACCTGATGGGATCTCTTGACCGGCGGTAAATAAAGCTGGCTCGCTCTCACCGTTTAAGGCACTCATATCAATGGAGGCACTACCTTCTACTAAGGTGCCATCTAAGCCCACAGACTCACCTGCTAAGACGCGAATGCGATCGCCAATCTTAACCTGACGTGGCTTTTTAATAGTTTCTGTACCGTCTGGGTTAATGACACGCACCTTACTTGGCTTGAGTTTGACCAGCGAGGCGATCTCATTGTGCGAGCGCTGCGAAGCATACTCCTCGAAAGCATCACCAATGAGGTAGAAAACCATCACGGCTAAAGCCTCAGGGTAGTCTTGTAGACCTAAGGCACCAAAGGTAGCCACCGCCATCAGGAATTGCTCAGACATACGGTGACGGATAAAGAGATCTTTACAAGCAGAAATTAAGACCGGATAGGCAACTAGCACATAGACAGCTAAAGTCACCACCAAACGCGCCACAGGATCAGCAATTACATGGGTCAACAGCAACACCATGGTGATCAATCCCACTGCTAAGCGAGCTTTCAATTGCCACGACATACTAGCAAGCATTTGCACCTCTCCCCTCAAAGAGCCTACTTCAGAGAGCAGCCAGACAGAAACAGGAAAACCAACCAACCTAAAACAACGCCCCAATCTCACTCTCATGCAGCCAATATCAGAGTCATCTCTTTGGGGCTAGAAGTAGCGCACTTCAGGCCAGAGCCTTGGACGTAAAGCACGCTATAAGCAGCCACACTCAGTCAGCCTTGTGTGTGGCAAGGGACAAACACCAACCATGTCTGTCCCTGACTAAGCCCAGCGCAAAGCGTAAAGCGTAAAGCTTAGTCGCGCAGCTCGATGGTCACACCATCCTCAAAGTCATTGGCAATACCTTGAGCAATAGCCACAATGGCTTCCTCGTCAGCATCATCAGCCACATCCATCACTAAGGACTTCATTGGAAAATTGATGTCAGCATTGTCAATGGAGTCATGAGCAGCAATGCGCTTTTGCAGCTCTAATGCACAGTGTGGGCAATCTAAACCATTAATATCGCAGCGAACCTTCATACAAGACCTCAAAATCTCACAAAAAAATCAGTGTCTACCGACCACGCCACAGGCCCAAGACCTGCAACCTGCACCTAAGCATCGCCCCTCATCATCAGCAAATAACGAGAGGCGAAACAGGTAAAATCCAACAAAGGAAACCAGTTCCTTAGACCAGCAATAAGCTAGCAATAAACCTGTACATAGCAGATATTTGAACAACTGTTCAAATATGGTTTCATTATAGAATATTTGAACAAATGTTCAAGTATTTGCTAAAAAATTTGCAAATAAGTTTGCTCTACCTCGCAAATTTGGCGTAAATAAGGCTTTTCTTACTTACGCTCTGCAGCTTCTAAGTAACATAGTTTGTTGCATAGGCAATTATCCTATGCTAGCAAGTGCTCGCCGCAAAACACAGACAGATTGGGAATAAAGAAAGGGAAAGAAAGGAAAAATGGCAAGAATACCAGCTGGGAAGCCACAAGGCTCTTAGCGCTGAAGCGCTAGCCTTTTGCTCTGAGCAAAACCAAGCAACAGCCTCTTGTCGGACAGCTTGGTTGCTATGCCCTGCTAAAGCTGCCCTATGTCACCTTTTCAGAGCAAAAACCCCCATAAAACGCGGGGCGTGCTAAGCTAAGAAGCAATAAGACAACAGGCTTTGTCCTGCCCTATTCTCCCTATTGTCATAAGGGAGCTCTCTGCTAGGTATTTGCCCCAAAATAAGGAGTTTGTATGAGTGAGGTGATCCTCAAGGTCGGCGCTTTTCCTCTGTCTGATGAGCTAAAACAGGCGATGGAAGAGCGTGGGGAGTTCTACATCGAAACTGATCTGAGCCCTGATGAGCGCACTAAAGTGCGGCAACGTACCACCATTGTCTTAGGCTCAGGCGGAACCCAGTTTAAGGAAGCTGATTTTGCAACCTGCCCTCATCTCAAAGGCATTGTCTGCTACTCCGTAGGCTATGATGGCATTGATGTACCAGCTGTCATCAAACACAATGTCTTTTTGACTCACACTCCTGATGTGCTGAGCAATGAAGTGGCCGATACAGCCATGATGTTGTTACTTAACTGCACGCGTCAGGCAAAATTCGCCCAAGAGTATATTGAGAATGGCCAGTGGGGCCATGCAGAGCCATTCCCGCTCACTACCTCTATTGAGCAAAAGAAGATAGGCATAGCTGGTTTAGGCCGTATTGGCAAAGCCATTGCTCAACGTGCCGAAGCTTTTAACATGCGCATTGGTTATTACGGCCGTCAACCACATCATGACGTAAATTACCCATTCTTTGGCGATCTCAAACTTATGGCCGAATGGTGTGACGTGCTGATGCTGATCATGCCAGCCACCCCTGAAAACAAGCACTGCGTCAATCTGGATGTGCTTAAGGCCTTAGGCTCAAAAGGCTATCTCATCAATGTCGCCCGTGGCTCTCTGGTTAAGACCGAAGATCTGATCACCGCTTTAGATCAGAACATCATTGCTGGTGCCGCTCTTGATGTGTTTGAGAATGAGCCTGAAGTCCCAGCCGAGCTCATGCACCGTCCAAACGTGGCTCTACTGCCTCATTTAGGCAGCGCCACAGTGGAAACCCGTCACCAAATGGCAGAGCTGGTAGTGAAGAACCTCGATGCCATTATCCAAGGTCAGAGCGTGCTTACTCCTGTACCTGGCACCCGTCGCCACTAAAGAGCTCGACACTCTTTAAGAACAAGAACTACGACTCTAACTAGTCGACCGTACAAAAAAGCAAAAAGCCCCAGAAGCAAAACTTTTGGGGCCTTTTATTGCCATCAAAGCAAAGACAGAACCGTAGCAGTCACGGTCATCGCAACTTCAGCTAAGCTCTAGTCACGCTGACGGGAGCCACGGATGTGCAGCCAGTTCTCAAAGCAATTTTGATTGTGCCACAGTACGTACTTTGGCTCTGGCCAGCTGTCACGATCAGCAGGAAGCAACAACTCCTTACCATCGTACTGCATGTAGTCCTCACCATAAGCAGCACGCACGGTCTCCGAGACCTTAGCTACTAAGCGGTTGCCATTGTCCTTGTATACAAAGGTAATGTAACCGGAGCTAAAGAGCTGGTAGAGATCACTACGCAGTACTACGCCATTACTCGACTTCTGGAACTTGGAGTCATAGAAAGGCTGAATGTGGGCAACTGACAGTACTGGACGAGCACGCACACCGGATAAGGCGCAACGGAAGTCGTAAGCATTAAGCACACGCGAATAAAACTCTGCCACATAGGCCTTAGAGTTACGGTGCGAAGCTGCGTAGTACATACCCTTCCAATCAGAGCCATCAGCACCAATGTAGTTATCACGACGCTCCAGCACGCGAGTATGGATATAACGGCCTAAAGGCTCATCTAAGGCCAGAGTAAAGACGTGCTTGTCACTTAAGAAGTCGGTGAGCTCATCTGGGATATGAACACAATCGACTTGATCAAACATGAAAACGTGAGCCAGCAAGGCCATAGACAGCTTGCTTTGCTCGTTACCGCCACGAGCCTCAACTTCTTTGACTAGATCTTTATAGTTATAGGCACCATTGTGAACGCCGTAGAGCTCCCAAGCTTCCTTAACAGAGCACTCACGCCAACCGAGCAAGTAAGCACCACCCACGATGTAGTTAGTCTTATTCTCGGAGCGGAACAACAGAGTCATGGAACCAGGCTCTAAGTTGGCACACTCTTTTTCAAAGTCGTGATCTCCCAGAGCCCACAGGCTAGCACCACCGGCACCGCCTAACAGGTACTCATCCGAGAGGATCGAAGCGAGTTTTTCGGAGGCTCGCCACATCATAATCGACTTTGGTTTCTGCATACGTACACTCCTAAAATGGTGTGCTTAGTCCGTGCTTAGCCTTATACCTTGCGTTAGCAGACATATGCTTATGCGCTGCCATTGCGCGTGCCTAAACACTCTGCGGTTAACAAAAAGGGCATCACAGCCACAACCTATCGCCCAAGAGAGCAAGGCACGTTGCTCACTTGCGCACACCCTATCATTTTAAGAGCAAATTACAACTCACAGTGCAACGCAGTCCACAAAACCGCAAAAAAATAACATGCACTTTTCGCATGAAGCTGCCAACAGCTCCTAGTTCGCGCCCAAATCCCAATGCTCTCAATGCTCTCAGCTTTAGCCTTTCCTGAAGAAATCCTACTAAACCAAGGCGCGATGGCGCTGCCTATATTGCAGCGGAGTCATATGCTCTTGCTCCTTAAAGAGCTGACACAAGTGGCTTGGGGAGGCAAAGTTTAAGAGTTCAGCAATATTGCTCACGCTCTCGTTGGAATAGGCTAAGAGCTCTTTAACCACCTTGAGCTTTTCGTTGTGGATAAAGTCCACCACTGAAAAAGCAGTGTCTTGGCGAAACAGCCTTTGCAGATAGTTGCGGTGACAAGAAACGGCATCTGCAACCTCAGTGACGGTAATGTGATCGTAGATATGCTGTCTGATATACAGAATGGCCTCTTCTACTTGGCGATGTAGCTTATTGGTTACGGCTTGCTGTAGGTGTTGGTGCACCTGTTGAGTAAAGGCAAGGGCAATGTTGTAGCGGATCGCAAAGGCCTTCTCTGGAGTAGTCAGAGCCTCAACAGCTAAAAAGAGCTTATCCGAGAGTCTAAAGGCTTCTTCATAACTGACACCACCATCAATGGCCGCGCGTGAACAGAGCACGTTTACGAGGTTCGCATGGTTCTTTAAAGAGCGCAGCTCGTCTAGGGCCAGCTTGCCCTCATGGCCAGTAACGGGAATGGCAAAGGCATATTGCAGCAAGCGCTCATCTCCTAAGCGCACCGCTTCTTTAATCGCTTGCTCAATTCTGTAAGGATTGTGCTGCACTACAGCTAAAGCTTCGCTTTCTTGCAGCCATTGAGCACTGCCTATGGCACCAGCATTCACTGTATTATCAGTGCTTTGAGCGGCAGTATCTGCTGCACTTGGCGACGCTGCCATGCTGGCATTTGAGCTGAGTGATTGTTCTGACTCGCTGTCCTGTTCTTGTCCCTGCGCAGCATTATCCTGAGAGCCTTGCATTGGTGCAGGCTCTTGAGCTGAGCTTTGCTCTTGGCTCAGAGCTTGGTCTTGTTGCTGTTCACGCTGATAAACACCAACAAAGTCATAGGATATGGTGCTGGCATACAGCTCTAAAATCAGATTCAGATAGTCGAGCTCAGAGCGCGTAAAACTGACCCAACGCCCGTTTTTATCAAACGGTGGGGCCACCACTAAAACCTTAGAAGAATCCACACCTAAGAGCGCCATATCCATTAGGTGCATTAAAGGCTTAAGCTCTCCAATTCTGCCAGTCAGCACCGAGGCACGCTGACGTAAGAAATTTTGGAGATTGGGAAGCAAATTGGCCGGATAGAACGACAAAAACTGTCCTGATTTCGTGTCAATGAGCGCCACAGTGCAATGGGCAACAGCAAAAATGCGATCTACCAGCTCATGGCAAGAGCGAATCATGGCACAACACCCCCTACATAGACAAAAAGCTCTGCTGCCATTTCCCTCTTCAGAAAACAGCAGCCAGAGCTGCAAACAAGACCAAAGCTTATGCACTTTGAGCTTAAGTGAGGATGTGAATCACACCCACACAGGACTCAAAAGCACTAACTCTAAAGGCTTAGGCCTCAACCGTATCCTTTGGTGGTACACCTAAGACCGGCATACCGTTCTCATCCCACTCAATTGGCTTGATACGGCAGTGACGATCAGGATTCCACAGAGGATCACCCTCAATCTCAGTGTAGTTACGGCAGTGGTACACCAAGAGATCGGTATCATCCTCGTCCTTGGTAAAGCAGGAGTGACCTGGGCCGTACTGCTTATTCTCATAGCTGGTAGTAAAGATTGGCTGCTCGCTCTTATGCCAGTTCTTTGGATCTAAGAGATCAGCCTCTTCATCAGCCCACAGTAAGCCGACAGCATAGTTTTCATCGGTAGCCGAAGCTGAGTAAGTGATGAAGATCTTGCCATTGCGACGTAAGATGGCTGGGCCCTCATTGACGAGGAAGCCACGGCATTCCCAATCAAACTCTGGCTTAGAGAGCATGACCTGCTTATCTTCCAGAGTCCATGGATTCTGCATCTTGGCAAGGTAGAGGTTAGAGTTGCCAAGAATGGAACGATCCTGCTGGGCCCAAAGGTAGTACTGGCTGCCGCGATGAGAGAAAGTGGTGGCATCTAAGCAGAAAGTGTCTAAGTGAGTCACCACTTGACCCTTTTCTACCCACTCACCCTTCATTGGGTCGGCATCGTAGCAAGCGATACAGTACATACGGTGCTGGAAAGCACCATGAGCGATCTCGCGGGTGTGAGCAGCGGCAAAGTAGATATACCAAGCGCCATCCACAAAGTGGATCTCAGGAGCCCAAATAAGCTCACTCATTGGGCCGGACTCATGCTTTACCCAAACGGTACGGGTCTCAGCGGTACGTAAGCCCATTAAGTCCTTGCTGTAACGCAGCTCAATGCGATCATAGAGAGGAACAGAAGCAGTGAAGTAGTAACCGCTCTCGACCTTCAGAATGAAAGGATCAGCACGTTGCTCAATGAAAGGATTTGGAAAAGAGCGCATCTTTACATCCTAAAAACTTAACAACCAAAACAGCGCTAAACTGCAACTCTGGCCATGGCCATTGTCATGGTCATTGCCATGGCCATGGCTATAGCCATGGCTCTAAGGCACTGTATTGGCCTAAAAATACTTATGTTTGCTTGGTCATCACCCCAGTAGCGGATTTAGACCTCTAACATTAATTCTACAGCTGTACACCCTGTTGCTCAGCCTGCATTTGCTTGCTGCGCAGGATAGCTAAATCACGCTGCACCTTGACCATGGTGGCACGATCAACCTTTAACAGCTTCACAGCGGCAGCGATGAACAGATTGCAGACACCAGGAATGATGGAAACCATCAGGATAATGCCATGGGTAGCATCAGCATTTTGGGCCTCGGCTTGGGCATCGTAATCGAAGAAGGAGAGTAAGAAGCCCACTAAAGCACCAGCTAAGGCTAAACCGACCTTGAGGCAGAACAGATTGGAGGAGAACGAAATACCAGTGCACTTGTTACCAGTCTTCAGCTCGTGAGCATCATCCACATCAGAGATAATGGCCCAGAACAGTGGCACGGAAACAGAGGCAATCACGGTCTTAACGATGTTATAGCCCATCACCACATATGGCTGGCTAAAGTCTAGGAAATAGAAACCAAAGCTCATCAGGGCTGCGATGATATTGACCCAGAAGAAGATCTTCAGCTTGCAGAAGCGATCGGACAGAGGCTTGGCTAACATGCAGCCTAACATCATGCCTACCAGACCAGAGGAAATGTAGATCGAGCTAAAGGTGGAGTCTTGGCCTAATACCCAGACACAGAAGAACATGACGGCACCAGAGCCAATAAAGCCTGGTAACACATTGAGGCCGGTCACTAATAACATGGCACGGAACTGGCCATCCTTGAAAGCCTCTTTGAAGTCAGTCCACATAGAAGTTGGACGACGTGGAGGCACAATACGCTCTTTAACACCGGCAAAGCACAGGATGTAGCCGATCACACCTAAAGTAGCAGCACAAGCAATGGCTAATTGGAAGCCCTTAGCCTTATCATCGCCACCTAAGAACTCGGCCAGAGGTAACACAGCCATGGAGACGATCAGCTGAGCTAAACCAGCAAAGACAAAACGATAGGTCTGGCAGGACACACGATCAGCTGGATCGTTGGTCATCACGCCATTGATAGAGCAATAAGGCACGCCTGTGGCAGTACTGAATAAGGAAGAGATGAAGTACATGCCTAAAGCGTAGGCAAACTTAGGTGCATAATCCCAATCAGGGGTAATGAACATGGCGGCGGTGGTGATACCAAAAGGAACAGCCATCCACAGCATCCATGGACGATAACGACCAAAGCGCGACTTGGTGCGATCTGCTAAAGCACCCATTAAGGCATCAGTCACTGCATCCACGCAGCGCACCAGCAGCATGATGATACCCACGTGCTCAGGCTTCAGACCATAGATATCAACGTAGAAATAGGTCAGGAAAAGCACAGCTGTGCCTAAGGCGATATTAGCCGAGAAATCGCCCATGCCATAGGCCATCTTCTCCACTACACCCAGCTTAGGTATAGAGGTTGGCACATGGGTTTGGAATCCGTGTGCCTTTACACTCACTTCACTCATGACAACATCCCATCAAACAACGCAACAACAGACAAACAGACCAAAAAATAAAGCAGAAACCGTTAACCTCAAAAGCATTGCACTCTCATGCTTCAAGGCTTTCCACATACGGCAGGTCGGACTGGACTAGCTGCAACTACGATTTGCTATTGCTCCGCAATTAAGCCAAGAGGAAAAGCAATAGGCCAAAACAGCTATTTGGTGCCAGCAGCACCTGCCGCACAGGTGAATTGCGGGCATTTTAATTAAGAGCAAGGCTTTTCTATGTCAAAAAAGAAACCTTGTTATAAGG
>DXEV01000120.1 GCA_019114785.1 Candidatus Anaerobiospirillum pullistercoris
CAAGGCAACCGCAACGCTTCTGACGGTATCGCTTTTGCCCAGACCGCTGAAGGTGCTATGGACGAGATCTCCTCCATGCTGCAGAAGATCCGTACCTTAGCTGTGCAGGCTGCCACTGGTACCAACACCCAAGACGATCGTCTTGCTATCAATAAAGAAGCTGAATCTTTAGTTTCTGAAATTAGCCGTATTGCTAAACAAACCACTTACGGCGGTAAAAAGATTCTCGAAGGCGCTGATGATGGCACCATCACTATGTATATCAATGGTGATACAACTGCCGGTAAATTAGAGCTACAAGTTGGTGCCAATAGCGGTGATAAGATAGCCTTTGATGTTGCCAACTTTGTGTTCTCTGAGCTTGCAGCAGCTGTTACTGCAAGTGATCTTGGTGGCCAAAAAGGCTTTGGTACCAGTGAAGGTGCTTGGCTGAACCTTTCTATGGCCTCCGAGGCTAGCGATGTCATCTCCATCATGGATGCCATGATCAAGTTCACCGATGCTCAACGTGCTGACTTAGGTGCCATCCAGAACCGCTTAGAGAGCTCCATCCGCAACCAGAGCAACATCGCTACCAACGAGTCTGACGCTCGTTCCCGTATCCGTGACGCTGACTTCGCTGAGGAGTCCGCTAACCTGTCGCAACAGAGCATTATCCAGCAGGCTGCTGCCTCTATGCTCATGCAGGCTAACACCCGTCCTCAGCTGGCTCTGTCCTTATTAGGCTAATAGCGTAGCCATCTAAATACGAGATTTAGAGCTTAATCTCTAAAGATTTTACCTTTCGCCTGCGAGGGCCTAGTCCTCGCAGGTTTTGAGCTGTGTAAGGCACATGAAGGTAATACCGAATTAGCTCTTTGCTAATAGGTCTGGCCTACCTTAAACGGCTAACTACTACATAAGTAGTAGTTTATGATGCACATATTTTTTTAGAGGTAGTTCTGAGTGGGGCTACCTCTCTTAAGATTTGGTGCATCGCTACTCACCATTCCACCTCCTTATCTATCACCTGTCATCAATATAGGCCTTATCACTGACAGCAACTTCTCAGATCTTCTATTGACCGATCTAGGTTCCAATCCCCCTCAACAGGAGAGTTGAGCTATGACTAAAGACTCATTGTCCTCACATTCAGGCCACAGCGATCAATCGCCAAAAAACAACGCCGCTACTCCAGCAACGACAACAGAGCCGATTAACGCTCAAACAAACAACTCTAGCAAAGTAGCCAATAGTTCTTCCCTTTCTGTGGCTCCTAATGCACGCAACCAAAATCCTTCTCATACAACACTGCGTGACGATCCTTCTCCTACCCCAGCGCCAGCCTCTGCTTTACCAAAGCCTAAACCTTTTGCTGACCAGTTCTATGAAGCTGTTAATGAGGTATTAGGCGGCACCAACGATCAACAGTTCCTAATGTTAACGCTGCCAGGTCAGAGCTTAGATCCATACACCTACGCATGGGACTACAAGCAAGGTGTCAAACCAACGCGCGTGCTCATGCAAGAGTTCTTACTCAGCGAAAAGCTCTTTGATCCTTGCACCATGAGTGGTGGCGACAACGGCTTCACCCTTGCTCACCAGTATCGTTCGGCCCTAGACAATCTCACTCCTAAACTTGATGCAAGGCTAGCAGAGGATAAAAACGAACTCCGTCTATTCTTGCTCACCAAATACCCTGATCGCTTTGATGCTCAAGGCAAGCAACTCAATGTAGCCCAAGTGTACACATCCCTCATGGATGCCTATGTTGCTGAGCAACACAAATTCGCCATCGAGCTTGATAACGTCAAGAAAAACCTACACTCTACCTACACCAACGATCAAGACTACGAAAATGCCTACCTCGATTGGTACTTCACCAATGCCGATAGCTACCTTAACGTCATCAACGAGAAGTTCTCTGAGCTTTTGCAGGTATTTACCCCTAACGACATGGCTATCCTCGAAGGCATTTTGGACAGCGGCACAGGAGCAGAGTTAGAGCAAGCCCGTCGTGTTCTCAATAACTTCGGCAAAACCTCACCAAATGGTAGCACCATCTACCCAGTAGAATTTGTACCAGACAACTGGTTTGAGCTCCTCACAGAAGACCAAAAAATCGAGGACGCATTAGAAAGTGTTGAAGCTCTCACCACCCGCCTATCGTTACTTGAAACGCGCCGCAACTCCCTCAATGCCCAGCTCCTAACCTTAAGTGACTACATCCCAGATAAGGCAGAGGTACAAAGTGCTATTACTAATGCCGAGCAAGCTCAAAGTGCATTAGATTCTGCCAGAAATGATCTCATTGCTGGTTACGGCAGTGGTGCTGGTCGTGTCTTAGATGCTGTTGCTGCCTTAGCTCAGTCTCCATTATTTGGCCCAACATCCCCTCAACTTGACGAAGAAATCTCGCGTCAATGCCAGTACAACAATATTGACCCGAACTCTAAGGGCAATCAAAAAGAAAGCTCCTTTATTGAGGCCATTAAAGGTCTGCTTTCTGGTGACGGCAGCATCCTTCAAAAACAAACTGCTATGGTGAACTCTGCCTCAGAGCTCTCCAAAGCCTTAGCTAATGCTGCTGCCAAACAAAACATCAGCAGTCTTTCCACAGCTGTCCACAGCCTCCAAGGACAAGTTGATGCTTTAGACGCAGAGATCCAAAGTCTTCGCGAAAAAATAGATCAGGCTGTGCTCGCTCGCTCTCAAAACATCGCCAGTGAAGACAAAGATGCGCTTGTGTCTACCGACAAACTGCCTGACGGTTTTACCCAGATAGTCATTGAGAGTGCCGCCTCTGCCATGACCACACAGTCCGATATGGTTAGCAGTGCCAATGCCCACAGTTATGGATCCTATTTTTTCTTCTGCGGAGTAACTCACTCATCGAGTCAGGCCGAATCATCTTTCCAAAGCTTTTCCGCCAGCGCTGAATCCAAGGTGCAGATCGCTCTAAACGTAGCCAAAGTAAGCTTTACCCGTGAGTGGTTCAATCCTGGCGTATTTGCTCTGACCAAAGACATGTACCGTTTTTCTAAGAACCGTATTTCCCCAAACAAAATCACCACCCACGACGCGGCTGGCTTCAAGGAAATGCAGGACTGCATTTTACCTTGCTATCCTGTAGCCATGATCATTGCTCGAGATATCACCATCCGCGTACTGAATTCAGCCTCAATCTCCTCTGATTTTGCGCATAGCTGCGAACAACATTCTGCTACAGGTGGTGGCTTCCTCTTCTTTGGCGGAAGCTCCTCTTCGTCGCACTCCTCTTCAAAATCGAACAGTAAGGCCTCTTCTAGCAGCAAATCAGTAACCATCCACTTTAATGCTCCTCAGATCATTGGCTATTACTTAGAACAAGTACGACCAGATCTGAGCACGCCAATCACTGGTGCAGCTGATCCAGAAAGCACCAATATTAAGGATTTTGTGAAGGCTTACAAGGACATGCTTGCTGCCATTAACAATCAACAGCAAATCCAACAGCAAGTCCAAGCCCTGCAACAAAAGCAATCGCTGCAGATGCCTTAGGCTATGCCACAAACGATATAGGCTGCACTCTAGCTATCACGGCCATAACATCGGCCCGCTATCCACCACATTCTCTGGTAAGCCCTATCTTGAGGCTTACCAGAGAATCCTCAAACCTGCATAGGAGCTCTCATGATCGATCCAAACTCCAATGACCTGATCCTTGGGTCACAGCTAAGCCGCCACTCTGACCTTCTACCTCACTTAGTACGCTCCGAGCGTCAAGGTCAAGCCGTTATCCATCACCTCAATCCGCCTATCAGCCCTGAAGGCCAGCTGTACACTTTGAGTCCTGAAAATCAGGATCTCAAGATCGTCTTCCGCGCCATGTCTGACGGCTCAGGCTTTTACCCTTATGACGTTTATAACCCTCAGTCTAACAGCATGAGCCTCGACACATTAGGAGCCACTACTGGCGAGTACATCGTGGTACCGCTCAGATCAACCAGCGCTACACCGTATGGCTTTGGTTCACAACAAGGTTTTGTCGCAAATGTGATCGGTTCTAAAGACGATCCTAAACCTTATAATTACACCTCTTGGATGCAGGTCATAAAGGCAGTTTTACACTTAAAGGACTATCCTACATGCCAAGTGGACACAACTTCTATATTCCTACCGCCACCCAAAGCACGCGTTAGCGTATCAATCGAAACTCCAGCAATCCAACAGCAAATCCACAAAATCTGCACAAGAGATGGTAGATCTGAAAATTCTTTGGATGGAGGACATGTAGTGCTTGGATTAGTCAACCAAGAAGTGAAAGCTGGTAACCCCGTCTATATGCTGGCGATTCCTCATTGTCTCAACGTCTTGCGCTACCCTATAACCGAAACAGACTGGGGGACTAAATTCGCCATGCAGACAATACCAAATGCTGTCGGCGTGAAACTTTCAGGTTACAACCCAAACCCTGATCCAAGAAGTTAGAAGTAATGGCTTCCTTAACCAATCTTCCAGCTGAGTCTAGCCACTCCAACGCCTCTTCTGTTATGGCTACAAAGGTTGCAGTTCTCACCACTCCGCAGCAATGGTTCGTTCCCTATGCGGAGCAATTAGCACGAGAGCTGCAATGCCATTTGTTTATGCGCCATGAGGATGTTCCACCAATGATTGAGCCGGTCTTCATCCTCTAATATCACCGCATAATCCCTGAGCAATACCTCAAACAGCATCGACATAACTTAGTGATCCATGCGGCTGATCTGCCTCAAGGCAAAGGCTGGGCTCCACTTACATGGCAAGTCTTAGAAGGCAAAAACGATATTGTCTTTACGCTCTTCGAGGCCGATGCCAGTACCGATAATGGCCCGTTTTACCTGAAAAAGACCTTACATCTCAGCGGGTATGAGCTTGCTCCCGAGCTGCGTGCCTTACAAGCTCAGTTTTGCATCTCAATGTGTAAGGAATACCTTGCACACCAAGACACTCTCCCTGCTCAACCACAAAAAGGTAGAGAGTCTTTCTACCGCAAGCGTACAGCTGCCGATAGCCAGATGGACTTAGCTCAAACCTTAGAGCAGCAATTTAATCTACTGCGCACAGTCGATAATAACGACTACCCAGCCTTTTTCATTAAGGACGGCCACAAGTACATCCTCAAAATCTACCACGACCCAGAGTTCACCCCTAAACCTCAAGAGGCTCAATAATCCTCGGAAAACTTCCTGACCTCTAAATCTTACCCCTCTATGCGCTTTAGGTGACAGCGGTGATGGGAACTTCACCGTCTGACGGTTAGCTGATAGAACAGCATCTCAGGCAGAGCATGCCCCTGCTCAAGTCAAGGCAACAGTCACCTAATTTAGTGCTCTGGCCCATAGAGCTGACACTACCTTACAAGACACAAAGGCTGAGACGTTTCACCGTAAAGATGTCTTTACCCGATCACCTACTCTACTCACTCTCACTCAACATCCTTTCTCTTCCTTCCAATCCCTTACTCTTTCCCATGAGTCACTACATGAGCTAATAGGTGGCGACAACAATTTAAGCCACATATATCACACTAAAAATTATAATATCATTGCCTAATATTATCTAATTGACAATTTTACATGCATA
Organism: Candidatus Anaerobiospirillum pullistercoris; assembly: GCA_019114785.1. Classification (GTDB taxonomy): domain Bacteria; phylum Pseudomonadota; class Gammaproteobacteria; order Enterobacterales; family Succinivibrionaceae; genus Anaerobiospirillum; species Anaerobiospirillum pullistercoris. Next base: position 5,584 of record DXEV01000120.1, read on the forward strand.
ATTAAATATACAATTATTTTTTAGTTCTGTATATCTA
>DXEV01000121.1 GCA_019114785.1 Candidatus Anaerobiospirillum pullistercoris
CTGTTGTTCCCAGTCCGTCGGTTTTAGTTTCAAGAGGGCCTCTTGTATGTTGAGTCGTATCTTGTTTCGCTCTCACTTACTACCATGGCTGAGCGCTTTGGTATTGCTCCCTGTTCTGTGGCTGTCTGGCGTGAGTAATAGTTGGGCTCAAGCTCAACCTAAAGATCTGACTATTGAGCGCTCTTTTAGTGTGTCGTATATCAAGGTGCCTCCACTGTGTGAGCTCGATGCCTTTAAGACCACCTGTACCCGCTTGGTCAATTATTATGCGCGGCGTTTTGAGCGTGAAATGGTGAGCCACTTAAACTACCTCTATGATGCGCAGAGTGAGGTCACGCAAAGTGATCTGCATTATGGACGTAACCGCCAAAAGTCGGTACAGCACGTCACGATGAGCATTTACTCGCAGCCAAATGACCCTGTGCTCACTATGTTTAGTATCTTTAAGCAGCAGATTGCAGGGGCTAAGCAGCAAAATCTGATCGTCGAAACTATTAATTTTGAGGCAGAGACGGGTAAAGCTATACGCTTTAATCAGCTGTTTGAAAATGCTGAATTAGCTGCCATGCTCTGTGCGCGTGCCATTGAGGCTAAGTACAGTAAATACAATTCCCATTTATTGCCAGTGGTGCTGAGTGCTACTGAGCTCAGTCCGAGCAATTTCATTATTACCCCAAAGGGTCTGCGTTTCTTCTTTGCCCCAGGCTTAGTCAAACCGAATACCTCGGTAGCTGACAGCATGTTGATCCGCTTGGAGCTCTTGCAAACGGCTAAGCCGGTAGCCAAGTGGTGGGCAATGAAAAACGATCACGCGATCACCGCTCAAGAGCGTGCTGCTTTAGCTGCATCAGATCTGCGTGATGTCATTAATCTTGAAGAAGATGGCGCTGATGCGCCACCGGTCGAAACCATGATTGCCCGAACTCGTGCAGAGCAAGATGCGCAGCAGGCTGCTGCCCAATTGCAGGAAAAATCTGTAACGGATGCTATAGCCGCTCCATCATCAGGTAATGCGGTGGCCTCAGAGTTACGTTCGCGAGGCTCGCGGACGGTGGTGCATCCTTAGGTCTGGCTGCTGACAGCTGTGGCAGCTGCCAGCTGCCAGAAAGCATCGGGCTTGAGGCTTGGCGCGTAAGTCATTTTTGTGGTTTTTTGCTATCATGGCAGGAATCAAGCAAATATTTTTTGCTGTGACTTACAGGGTTATAAATCGACATTTTCATTAGGCAGAATTGCCGCAATGCTGGAGTTGTAGGCATATAACCTGTAGAGTCCGGCCGTCCGGCCGTTAGGCCGTTAGGCTTGGTATGTTGTCACGCGAACATTAGGCTTTTTTGTTTGTTGTTAGCCCACTGAGCGTGTTAAATGTTGCTGAGTGGAAGAGGAGTGTTGTATGGCTGAGTTTGACTTAGAGATAGTCAAAGATCCGCGCTGCTATGAGCAAAATCGTTTGGCTCCGCATTCTGACCAAGTGCCTTTTGCCAATTATCGTGAAATGATGGAAAACGGTGATAGCTCTTTGCGCGAGAGCCTTGATGGTCACTGGTTCTTCCACTATGCCCGTAATTTTGGCCAAATGCCTCAGGGCTTTGAGCACGACGATTTCGATGTCTCCGGCTGGAATACCATTAAGGTTCCAGGCCATTTTGAAACCCAAGGCTATGGCAAGCCTCATTACACCAATGTCGCTTACCCTTGGGATGGCCGTGAAGATGTCAAACCAGGTCAGATCCCTAGCCGCTTTAATGCTGTTGGCTCCTACGTCACCTTCTTTGAAATGCGTGGCGATTGGTCTAATGTCTTTATTTGCTTCAACGGTGTTGATTCTGCCTATGCTGTGTACTTAAACGGTAACTATGTAGGCTATGCCACCGGCTCCTTTACCCCATCTGATTTCGATCTCTCCCCTTATATTCGTGAAGGTCAGAACCGTTTAGCAGTACGTGTCTTTAAGTACAGCTCGGGCTCGCATTTAGAGGATCAAGATTACTGGCGCATGTCAGGCATCTTCCGCTCCGTGTACCTCTACACTAAGCCAGCTGTCCATTTAGAAGACATCTTTGTTCACGCTTCGCTAGACGATTCCTATACTAAGCCTGTTCTTACTGGTACAGCTCGTTTAAGTGCTCATGGTGTCTTACAGTTGTATTTGGTTGATGGTGATGGCCGTCTGTGCACCAAGTGCTTTACTGGTGAAGCTGCAAAGGACTTTGATTTTGCTTTAGATCTGAGCGGTTTAAACCTCAAGCCATGGTCTGCTGAGCATCCAAATCTCTACACCTTGATTTGCCAAGTGCTGCCAGCTGAACCTGCACAGCAAGCCAACTACGTGCGCGAGGGTGTTGATGCTGATACTAATTTAGAGGGCTTGCTCAAGTTAGACGAGTATTCCCTTGAGACCTCTAGCCTTAAGATCGGCTTCCGTCGTTTTGAGATGAAAGACGGCATTATGCACTTAAACGGCAAGCGTATTGTCTTCAATGGCGTCAATCGCCATGAGTTTAGTGCTATCGGTGGCCGTGCAGTTCCTGATGAGGAGATCCTTGCTGATTTACTCACCATGAAGCGCAATAACATCAATGCTATACGTACTTCGCACTATCCAAATTCCACCATCTTCTACAATCTGTGCGATGCCTTAGGCTTATACGTCATTGATGAGACTAACTTAGAAACCCACGGCTCTTGGCAGTGTTTAGGTAAGGATCGTTGCGATCAATACACCTTACCTGATGGCCATGAGGAGTGGCACGATGCCGTTCTGGCCCGTGGTAAGGCCATGTTAGAGCGCGATAAGAATCACCCTTGCGTGCTGATCTGGTCTTGCGGTAATGAGTCTTATGGTGGCTCTACCATTCACGATCTCTCCAACTACTTCCGTAGCCGTGACCCATCGCGTTTAGTGCACTATGAGGGCATTTTCCATGACCGTCGTTTCAACGATACCTCGGATATGGAAAGCCAAATGTACACTACTGTGGCTGGTGTTAAGGCCTTCTTAGAAGAGCACAAAGACAAGCCTTTCATCATGTGCGAGTACACCCATGCTATGGGTCAATCCTGTGGTGGCATGAAGCTGTATACTGATCTGGCTAAGGAGAATCCTCGCTACCAAGGTGGTTTCATTTGGGATTACAAGGATCAGGCTTTCTTAGTGCAGAACTCCAATGGTGAGGAGTACTACGCTTACGGCGGTGATTTTGACGATTTCCCAACCGAGTACAACTTCTCGGGTAACGGTATTACCTATGCCGATGGCTCTGAGACCTCAAAGATGGGTGAGGTTAAGTTCAACTATCAGAACTTTGTGTTAGAGCCAAGCCGCGACACCATTACCATCACCAATTACTCGCTCTTTACCAATGCCGATGAGTACTTGTTCCGTGTCCGTCTGCTGGCCAATGGTACTGAAGTGAGCTCCTACACCGACAGCGTTTCTGTGGCTCCAGGTGAGAGCGTGCAGGTGCCAACCAATTTAGCTATCCTCGATGAGGATCTCGCCAATGGTGTGAGCGATGAGCACACTGAGTATGTGCTGCAGGCTGTGTTAGAGCTCAAAGAAGGTACCCCATGGGCAGAGGCTGGTTATGAGGTAGCTTATGGCGAAGCTGTGATTGCTCAGCCTACTAACTACATTAATGCCAGCACCAAGGAAGAGCATTTAGAGCTGATCACCACTGGTTTCCACTATGGTGTGATTGGTCAGACCTTCCGTTTACTCTTCTCGAACGCTCAGGGTGGCTTAGTCAGCTACCAAGTTGGCGGTGAGGAGTATCTGCAGGGTATGCCTCGTCCAAACTTCTGGCGTGCTCCAACTGACAACGATCGTGGTAATAAGATGCCTTTCAATTCCCAGCAGTGGCGTAGTGCTGGTGCTTATGCCATTTGTGTGGGCCATGAGGGCAAGAAGGTTGATAACCACATCGAGATCAGCTACAAGTTAAAGTTGGCTACTACCCCAGTCCAAGCCTTTGTCACCATGACTTATAGCGTGTACCCAAGTGGCCGTATTAAGCTCGATATGGATTACCAAAAGGTCGATGGCCTGCCAGAGTTGCCTGAGTTTGGCGTGCTGATGCCAGTTAAGGCCCGCTTTGAGCGCTTAGAGTTCTATGGTCGTGGCCCATGCGCTAATTACCCAGATCGTAAGGATGGCTACAAGTTAGGCTTCTACAAGTCCACTGTCTTCCATGAGTTTGAGACCTATCTGCGTCCACAAGAGAGTGGCAATCACTGTGATACCCGCTACTTCATTCTGCAAGATGAGAAGAGCGATCACGGCCTGATCTTTAAGTGTGTGCAGGATCCTTTCAACTTCTCGGCTCTGCCATGGACTCCAAATCAGATCGAAGAGGCACTGCACCCATATGAGCTGCCAGATAGCAACCATACTATCGTTAAGCTCAATTCCCATATGATGGGTGTGGGTGGTGATGACAGCTGGGGTGCCCCAGTGCTGCCTCAGTATCGTTTACCAAACGATAACTATCACCTGACCTTTGTGTTCCAAGGCTTCTAGCCGCTGCGCAGCGACTGCTGCGCTGTCGCAGCAGCCGCAGCTGCTAGCCGTTGGCTACCAGAATAAGACTATGAGCAAAGCGTGGCAAAGCGCTTTGCTTGCTGCAAAAAGGTGCTGTCTGTGCAAATGGGCAGTGCCTTTTTTGTTTGTGCGCTGTGGCGGCAAAAATATTTTTACCCGTATGGGCTCTTGGCTTTATGCTTTACGTTTGTAAACGGCTAGCGCTCACACCCAAATATGCCAAATTAACTCGATGTAAATGTGTGTATCCTATTTGGTAACATTTGCTTTTGCGGGATATGGGGCCGCGATCGCTTTTGCTTTTGTTTAGGTGGTTTATACTGCATGTGCAGCACTTTAGGGCGACGGAAGGGTGCCACCTCTATCCGTAGCTTTTCTAAAGGCAGTCAGGCAATAACTTTGATGTAAACTTTGCGCCGCTTAGAGGCTATGAGCCCTGTGCCCTTTGGGGCCCCCTTAGGTTGGTCGGATATTTGTTTGTTTTCCTCAATGAGGTACGTTTATGACCCGTAACGCTAAAGATCAGCAAAAACACGCTGAGCCAAAACAGCTTAACTCGGATAAAGAGCGGGTCAAAGACTCCTCTTTGCCTGATCTCGATCTGAATCTTGACGATGATGAGGCACTATTAGCGGCATTAGAAGATGCCTTACAGGCTGATGTGGGGCAAGCTGCCAGTGCAACTAGCAGCACTAAAGATGCTAATGCTGCCAGCAAAACAGAGAGCACTGAGCACGCTCAGCCAACGCCAGCGGCTGCGCAGACTGCTCAGCGTGCTACTGCTCTACAGGCAGAGTCCTCTGCTGCGCAGGCAGAGGTGGAAAAGCGTAGCGTGGGAGCAGCTGCTGAGTTAGCAGCTGATTTAGCAGCTGAGTCAGTAGCCGAGTCAGCCACTGTTACCACTGCTTCTGATAATGCTCATTTAGAAACAAAGGGCATTACATCAGATGTTACCTCTGTAAACCAAATGGCTGCAGATGCGAGCGCCGTGACCTCAGAGCAGGCGGCTGCACCTCAGGACGAATCTCATGCTGGCGCTGCCGCAGCCGCAGCTGCGGCTGAGACTGTTGTTGCTGATGCAGGGGATGCAGCTGTGGACGCTGATGCTGCTGCATCTGTAGCTGCGGATGCTGCCACTGCAGCTGCATCGG
>DXEV01000122.1 GCA_019114785.1 Candidatus Anaerobiospirillum pullistercoris
GTTCACTCATTGGTGAAGAAGCCTGCTGAGGGGCAAAATTATTTTGTTGTTTCATGCCCCTCATTTTACAGCAGATAAGCCTGCTACGAACTTTTGAACTCTAACACTAGCGTGAGAACTTTGCTGGGTGATGGTGGTTTAACGGCAAACATAAGTATAGAAGCAATGCCCCAGAGTGTTGTGTGTAGAAGGAGAGCAAGGGATGATTAAGTCTAATCAGCCGTCGGTTGAGTTTAAGGGGATCCTTGTTCGCAAAGATACTCATCAAGCGAACTTGGCTTCTTCCTCAAATACGACCGTAGGCAAAGTTCCTGTGGTGCTCATTGAGGCGGTGGTACAAGAAGTAATTGCCAACTATATGCGCCAAATGAATATCGTGGATAAGCGTCAGGCAGGAAAGATTAAGTTTTCGGCCGCTTCGCTTCTGTTTACGGTGTCGTTGGCTTATTTGTGCGGTTATCGCTCTGCTTGCTCTATGGGTAAGTTTTGGGAACAGCATAGTCAGTTTTTACACTCCGTGATCCCTTCTTTCCCTGATCTGAAGGTATCTCACGATACTATCAAGCGCACCATTGAGAACGTGGTGTTTGAAAAGTTTTCGCTTTTCTTTACGCGTTTTACTGAGTCGCTGATTTATGAGAGCTTTAATGACTTGCACATACGCGATATGCTCCCAGAAGATCAACGCTGGTTGTTTAACCGTGTGTTGCAAGAGCATTCGGCTTTAGAGCGTCAGATGCACGGACAGGAAAATCGTCTACATCCTGTGGATCCTCGGGTCATGCAAGATCGCCTCTATCAAGTAGTGGTCTATGGTTGCTCGACCAACATCACGGCCGACAACAACGAGGAGATCATGAAGCAGAAGAAGCACCTGTCGATCTTAAAGCAGCTGCGTGACTTTGATTTCCAAGGTAGTGCTGTTTTCGTGACCTTTGAGCTGGAGAGCTAAAAGCTTTATTGGCGGGGTCTATGGTGTTCTCTGCATTTGCTTGTTGCCATAGCAGTGCCTTGCTCTATTCATGAGTGAGGAGCTTGGTGTATTTGGTGTTAGTGCCATGATTTCTGCAACGAGGTCGAGCTCTCCATAGACAAAGATTGGTTCGATACTTTTTGCTCTGCTCTAGATCTCTCTTAATGGTCTTGTCTTTACTTTTAGATAGACCTTTTAACTGCTATGAGCTAGTGCTACCGCACTGGTTTTATAGCGCGTGATGAGGCAGCGATAGTACCCTTGTTGCTTCCCCGTTACGTTGTCTCTTACTGCGCTGCTGGCGTAGATCTTACAGAGCGTTCGCTCTGAGTTTGCTGTCTTTCTTTTTTGGTTGTATTGGCCCTTTGTTGAGCTCACAGATGGTGATGTCTTGTTTGTTTTGTGCCCGCAAAGAGCTAAGGTCTCTTTTTGCCCAAAATAGCGCCCAAAGCTATGTTTAGGGCAGAAATAGGTGGACAGGTGGGAAGGAGAAGGTAGCGCAGCAGAGTGCCAGCACCGGCAGTCTGTTGGGTAAATTGAGTGGGAAGGTCTCTATGGTGGCTAGCCTAGGGTTAGATTAGCTAGCCGTGAGAGCTAGCGCTAGCGCCAGCTATACCAGATATAGCTGAAGCGCTGTCGTTATTTTAGAAGATACTGGCGTTTTGGTCTTTGGCACGTGCGAGCAGTTGCAGTAAGGCCATGTCACGCTTAAAGGTGCTGTCCAATTCGCGCTCCATAATGCGCTCCTCAAGATCAGCGCCGTTGCTTAAGGCAATGGTGTTGCCTAAGTTGTTATCCTGTGGACGCAGCACAAAGTCAAAGTCAGCGTTGCTTAAAGCTGGGCTGTTGATCTGTGTGCGGTGCATGAGACCTTGCAGCTCTTGCTTGAAGTCAGCTACGCTCATGCTGTCTTGTCCCAGAAATTGAGCCACATTCTTGCCGTGAGGGCCTTGCTTATTGCCAAACACCATCACGTTGATGAAATCATTGAGCTCAGCTTCTGAGCACTTGAGGTCGTGCAGCAGGTTACGCGTACCTGTAGGTAAGAGCGTGGAGAAATCAAAGACCTTATCTTGAAGCTCTAGAGTACGAGCCTCATCAGCCGCTTGCGCTACGACGTGGGCAAAGCCTTGTATAGCTTGAGCCTTTTCATCACCATAGGTCTGATCCACGGCCTCAATATTGTGGATCACCTTTTCTGCATCAGGGGATGAAGCATGGGAGCGAGCCAGCTTAGGGTCAATGATAGAGCCATGTATTGCACTGTTGGCTTGGCCGATAGCTGGATTATTTTGCGCAGCTTGGGCTTGAGCTTGTGACAAGCTTTGGGCTTGTGCTTCTAATTGCTCACGTGCAGAGAGTGGTGCTTTGTTGGTGTTGAGCTCTTGGAGCTGACCGACAAAATGAGGGTAATTGCCTTTACCCTGAATGGTGGTGTTTGCACCTAACTGGCGTTGAGCTTGCTCCAGCAATTGAGCGAATTGCTCGCCCATAGCAGCCGCACTACTGCCATTTTGGTTTTGTCCTAAAAAGGTAGCAGCACCCACATTAGAGGTACTCGAAAGTAAGGCTGGGTTGCTGGCCGTACTTGTAGTGCTTTGGGTGGCAACTGCTTGCATGGGCTTAATGGCTTGGGCCTGCTCTAAGTAAGCGGCAAAGTTACTAGGAGCAGTACGAGTCACTTGAGCCGAGGCAGAAGCGGCAATATGGGCAGCTTGTGCCTTATGGGTGACAGGCACAGAGCTAAGCAGCGAATGATTAGTTACATGGCTGATAGACATAAATCTGCTCCTTGGAAACTAGTTAGCCCTTAATCTAGCGAGTGCATAGCAATTACGCTTGGTTGTAGCTTAACTTTAAGCTGAGAAAAGCTGCGCTCACCTTAAGGGATGTCACGTACTCATACCAGCTCGAGCTCGTTTAGTACTAGGGCAAATCTAGACTTTAGTTTGAGGTGACTTAGGGGAACCTCAATAGAGCTGTGTGAGACAGGCTTATTTTTCAGATTTTGCTGAAAAAATTACATGAGCACACCAAAGAAAAAGCAGTTAACGTGCCATCAAAAGATACATTTTGGTGTAAAATGAATGTTTACGCGTAGATCTGAGCGTGGAGTGAAATTACATCTTGGTGCTAAAGCTGATACAGACGCCAATCTAGATGTTTTCAGGGAATATGCTGGTTTTGGGTGTAACTAGCTAGTTACATCTTGTCTTACAAGTAAACGCAAGTAAGGTGGACGTGTAAGAAGTGGCTTTGTAGCTGTGAGCATGCAGGGGCATGCAATTTTTGCCGTGTGGGTTACTGGTGTAGCTGCTGATAGGTGTAGCGTGCGCATAGGCGCATAGCGTCAAGGGGCAAGGTAGGTTAGGTGCTATGAGGCTAGCTGACCTTACCCGCCTTGCTCGATGACTTACAGCCACATAAGAGAGCCTGCTTAGGCCGTGCTCGCTGCTATTTGGTGCGCAGGTATTGTTGCAGGATCAATGGGCATTGTGGTGGTAAGACCTTTTTGGCCTTTGGTTTTGGTTTTGTGTTTGCTGCTGTCTGAGTTTTTGGTGGAGGTGGCAGGAACCAGCTGTCTACTTCGTAGCCACAGCCGCTACCCTCAGGAATTGGTTTTGGAAGCACGCATTCAGGGCTATCACTAGGGCAGTTCAATCTGACGTGCATGTGGGCACGGTGGCCAAACCAAGGGCGGAGCTTATGGAGGAAGCCTGCATCAGGCTCATGCTCATACAGGGCACACATGTGCTTTTTGATCATAGGGGCGACAAATACGCGATCAACTCGTGGATCTGAGGCTGCAAGCTTGATATAGGTAGCGATCTCAGGGGTAAAGCTGGAGCGTACTTTTTTGCCAGAAACAATGTAGTTGTCTTTAGGGTGTTCCAGCTCATAGCGGTTTTTACGAGGCTGGGCGAAATCAAAAGGCAGATCCACGTCTAAGCCAGTGTTATGGCTTGCATGGGCTGAGGACGGGCCATAAGGGCCGCCATATGGTCTGGAGAGATCGCCAATTAGCAGAGGTGGCAATTCAAGCTCAGCGGCACGCGCGCGCAGATCTTGGAGATATTGCAGCATTAGCGGGTGGGCATAATGGCGATCATTGCCCCAGCGTTGTAGCTGAAAGGTCTCGTTCTGATCAGACAGAGGCAGGGCTCCGGCGATACAGCCATTATTAGGTGAGCCATAGATCCTAGCCTCAGATCCGGTGTACGGGGTAAAAGGTGGCAGCCACATTAGATCTTGGGATTGAGCGAGAGTCTTGGCTGTGGCAATGGAGCCAATAGCGCTAACTGCATCAGTATCTTCACTAATGGTGCTGGCAGTAGAGGTCGATGGCCCAGAAGATTTAGTGGTGCTGTCAGAAGAAGACGTTTGTTGTGGAGCAGCTGCGGCAACAGCTTGTGCAGCTACAGTTTGTGTTGTTAATTGCTGTTCGGTAGAGCTGGGGGCGCAAGCATTGAGGGCGAGGGTAGCCCCAAGAATACAGGACAAAGCGCCGAGACGTTTAGGCCAGTGATTGGTGGTTAGAGAGTTAGGGGCAATTATCACAGCAGGTTAGTTCTCCACGCAAAACTAAGAAGACAAAGTTCTAGTCCCTTTCTGCCTGATTCGGCCACGCTTTGTCGGAAGTTTAGCGGCAGAGGCAGAAATAGGGGTATCAGGCTCTTGGCCAAAAGGCTGTAACTTGGGCACAGCCGTGAAAGGAAAAAAGCTTGGCGCTCATGTGGCATAGAGGCTGAGCCTCAAAAGCACAGCGAGCTTAAGCAGAACACAATTTTTATGCCACGGCTCTCAATAGCTTGAGAGGAAATAAGAGTAACAGAGCTGAGTTCAGCTGCATAGTGGGCTTTGTCAGTGGAGCAGGGGATCTTGAGCGCGCAGGGATTGGAAGTGAGCGTAGGGGCGAGTAGGCATGGGGTAATGGTGAGGAATTTCTGTCACAACAAGTCGTTGGCTCGCTATCTTGCTGGGAAAACACCTTATTTATGCTGTTTGTTGGCGTGGGTATAGAAAGTTACGCCATGTGCAAAACACAGAGAAAGAAAAAATTTTTTAAAAATTTCCTTTGGCTTATTTATCGGCTTGGCGTGGGTGCGGAAGGGAAAAATTCGCGTTAGTGGACAGTGAGTGGACAGTAACGGCAGAAGCAGCTTATAGCCGGACTTAACTTATAAGTTGCGCCGTCAAATCACTTACGCCAGTAGGGAGATATGAGGCGCATTAGTACAGTCAGGAACGCGTAAAGGGCATGGTATGCCCAGATGTTCTTGTGGCCAGTTCAGGAAAGGCCAAACAGCCTTGATATGGAAGAGAGCTAATTCCTCGGCAGGGGATTAGGGGCGGGCGCTGGCACTAATCATCACAAGAGCAGATATCACCAGAAAACAGCCTGCTTCTTTTCAGCTCAGGCATAGGTTTCACTTCAAACGACCTTTACAGGTTAAGAACTAAGTAATCAGGAGAATGAGGTCATGAGCGATCGCAATTTACCTCACATCTTAAAGAGAGAGCAGAGTACTTCCTCTGGGGCAGCTAGCTTTTGCTCGCAGGGTAGTGTGCTGCGTCCAAGCTATCTGCAAGCAGCCCTCACTCCAGAGCTCTTTCGTTGGCGTAAAGAGGAGGGCAGTTACCACTGCGATAGAGCCTTACTGCCTTTTCAGCGTCCATTACGTCGGGTACGTAGGTTCTTTGGGGCGCAGCAGAGCTCGTGGCTGAGTGAAAAAACGGTAAAACCAGTAGGTCAAGGAGGCTGGTTGCACTCGATGTCACGTTGGTGTTTGACCTTGCTGACTTCTTCTTTGTTGTGTCTGGGTAGTTGCGGGGTATTAGGTTACAGTGCTGCCGCTCAAGCCGCCGCCCATGCTCCTTTGCCTCAAGTTCTCTCCAGCCCTAAACATGTGAAGATCATAGATCATGGCAGTGATCCATCTTCTATGAATTTTAATGAGATGCGAGTGGTCTCGAGCCAGTCCAATGCTCTGATTTACTGGAAAGATTTTAATGTGGCGGCCGGTAATAGGGTGTCTTTTAGCCATGAAAACCAGAAGCCGGTGTCCTTCCTCAATGTGGTCAAAGGCTCTTCCATGTCACGTATTGATGGCACCGTTGCCGCTGAGCATCTAGGCGTAAATTTATACTTGCTTAATCCTCATGGCATCACTGTGGGGCCTACAGGCCAGATTTACAATATGAACTCAGTGTACTTAGGTACGGCTAAGCCTAAGCAGGATCTCTTAGATCAGTTTAGTAATGCGGATCAGCCAGCCTTATCGCTGCAAGATATCAGGCCTAATCTTAATTTAGATCGGGGTATGGGGCGTGTTACTTTATTGGGAGCGGTGCATGCCAGTGATTTAGTGCTCAATGGTTCGCAGCTGGTGATCGGTAATATCAACAGTGTCTTTCCAATTAATCCGAATGAGTCCAATACTGGAGGCATTGATGGCTCCGGAGTAGCTGGCAGTGGAGGTGTGGAGGATATAGACACGGGAAGCGACCTGCCAGATGGCGCGAGCGCACAAAAGGTGGTGAGTTTACCAAGCACCTTGGAGCTACATTCGTCGACCAATCGTATTGATATTGGTGGTAGGTTGGATGCTGCCATTACTGGAGATGATAGCTCGATCTCTTTTCGCGAGTACCTTGAGGATAAGGGGTACAGCGGTGTTGCACCAGATGACGTGCCAGTAGGTGGTACCTTAAATACAAACGAGTACGTGGATCACTCAGATCAGATCGCTATACTCAGTGGTGAGGATTTTAAGGATACCTTTGGCTACAACGTCGATCTGGATTCTGAGCTCCAAGTAGATAAGGATGAGCTTGCGAGCAAGGTTGCCAATTTTGATAAGGATTTTTGGCTGGCCGATGACATTGTGTTGGGAGCTGACTTTACTCCAGCAGGCCAAGGCTTAGGTCAAAATGGCACTGATGTAGCCTTTAAGGGTTCGCTTGATGGCGCTTTTCATAGTGTGTCCTATGAGGGCGTGTTGGCTACAGACAATGATGGCATTAAAGGGCATAACTACGGACTTTTTGCTAGGTTAGACGGGGCCGAGATCTCAGATCTCAAGCTGGTAGATAGTTCTTGGGACTTAGCAAATGCAGGTAGGGCACTGCAAAATTCCGCCAATAAAGACCTTAATCTTGGTGGCTTGGCAGGCGTGATGACCAACTCGACCATCAGCAACGTGGTTGTAGATAACTTTGAGCTAACATCATTAGGCGATTTGCCGCGTAAAGGCTATTACAACATTGGTGCCTTGGCAGCGGAGGCCAGCGGTAATAATGCACTGCACCATGTGCAGACTTCATTACACCTCTCTGATCAAGATTCGTTGTCTTGGGTCAATGAGCATAAAGACCACACTTCATTGGGCTCAATGTTTGGTAAGCAGGATGGCTTGTTAGAACGGTCGGGCATTATCCTCAGTACCGATCTGGCTTACGGCTATGATGATGATTGGAACGAGGTTCCCAAATACAACGTCTTGGCGGGCATTGGTAGCTCCAGTGATGGTGTAAAGGTAGAGATCAGCCACGATTTTAATGCGGCCTATAATCAGGCCTTAGAGCGTGGTAGCACTAAGGATGAGCTCGATGCTATCTACGTTTTTGATGGTAAGGTCAGTGATGATGGCTTTGCCTATCAGCAGCGTGGCTTCTTGCGCCCATTCTTTGTGGAGGACTTTATCTACACCTATGATGGTAAAGAGCACGACTACCAAGAGCTGGTGGAAAACGATGCTTTTAAGCTCGAGAACTTTTTTGACCTCGTCAAAGATGAACCTGTTTATCGGCAGGAAAACGCCGGTGACTATAACTTTGTGTGGACTACCAGTAGTAAGAGTCGGGAAGATCCTTATTTAGTCGGTCATGATTTTTACTTCGATTATAGCGACAGTACCAAGAACAGCACTTGGGCTCAGACCTATTCTGACAACAATATGGACTTGGCGTGGAAAGATCGTACCGAGCGTGAAGAGCGCGCTAATCGCTCTCAGAGTTTGACCGGTGGTGGATCGCTGTTGATTAGACCTAAGAAGTTGAGCTTGGAGCTCAAGGATCAGGTCATAGATTATGGCGATGAGCTTGATTTAGAGGTGAATAAGAACACGATCGCTAATTTCGATGAAGTCAGTGATCGCTTGGCAGACGGTGATGAGCTGGCGGATCTCGGTTTAAAGATAGAGGCCGATGGTAGCACCTTGACGGTCAATAAGGATCAGTCTAATCCTAATTACCAGATTGAGGTTAAAGACGGTTCTTGGGGAGTGCATTGGAAAGAGCTGACTCCTGCTGAGAAGCCAGATGTTGATCCAAAACCAGACCCTGATCCAAAACCAGACCCAGACCCGAACCCAGACCCTGATCCTATTCCCGATCCTGACCCTATTCCGGATCCAAGTCCTGAGCCTGAACCTGAACCAGAGTTTCCAAGTGAGCCACAAGTGCCTGTAGTTCCTGAGGTGCCAGAAGATTTGCCTGATACTGATACCGTTCAGCATGCCACAGTAGAGCCTCAAGATACTAACCTCTCAGATCTTGATGTATGGGATTACGGCTCCATGAGCGTTTTGTCTGAGGTCTATACTGTGCTGCTCTCGGATCTTGATTATGGGCCTTATATCACTATGGCCTTGAGTAGAGGCGTCGCACTGCAAGATTTACCGGATTACTTACCAGTAGGCTATAGCAGTGAGATGGTGGCTATGAGTAACACTCAGGACGAGGGCAAGGCGGAGAGTTTAGAGTCACGTGAGCGTAACGAAGAGCAATCTATTGCAGATGCGTTGTATGTGCCGCATGTGATTGCAATGCGCTCTAATGGCCAAGGCTCTGTCTTTGACTACCAGCGCTCTTCTGTGCTGGAGCCTCAGCGCCAAGACGAGATTCTGGTAGCTTTACGCGAGAGTCAGCTTCAGTCTGAAGATACCTTAGGCTTTGGGGCAAATGCGGTGTTAGCGCAATCGCATACAGCTGCGGAGCCTGCTGCTGCAACGTCTACAGTAGAGGCCGTGGCTGCAGATACGACAGATTTAGTAGCTGCTGCTCAAGAGCCCGTTACACCGGTTGAGTCTGAGCTGGCTGCTATCAACGAGGCAGGAACAGAAGACGTAGAAGCTGTGCCTCATTTAGCCCAAGCTCATGATAGCCACGATCAGCAAGAGACAGTGTTGCGGAGTATTGCTGCGAATACTGCCTTCACTGCACAAGTCGCGGCTAAAGCTGATAATGCAGCTCAGAAACAGCACTTAGCTCCTGTCACAGAGAGTACAGTTACTGCTCAGACTGAGGATCAGGCTAAGCCACGTCATGTGACGGCTCAAGGCGTTACTCAGAGTGCTCCCGTGCGCACAGCTGCTTTAGGCAAAAAGCAAGAAGGAGTGCGTTTGGCATCCTGATTGGCTGTAACGGCCATAGCAGCTCGAGTGGAAGAGCTATTTTGGCTATAACGTTTCCTTACATTTGGAGAATAAGGCTGTCACATGTGACTTTTTGTGGCGGCCTTTTTTGTTTTTGGAGGCAGAGTACTGGTGGGGGTGTTGACCCTTGGTCTGCTTTGCTCTTTGGAAGAGCCCCTCAGAAATTGTATTTGTTTTACAGCGCCAGCTGTAGAAACAAAAAAGCCCGTGGCTTTAAGCCATGGGCCTTGTGCTAAGCGCGCTGTTTGCGCCAGCAGGGCACTATTGGGTGCCATGGGTCTATGCTTTTGCAGTTGACCACACTGCATTGAGGGTCGGGCGCTGCTCAATGCGGCTAGAATGGCGCGACAGCCCGTCTTAGATGATTTCTAAGGACTTGTAGAGAGGCAGGTAGTCACTAAAGAACTTATCTACGGTCTCATTAATCATGTCCTCCATCGTCAGCTGCTTATCATCAATCTTTTTCTTGATCTCATCTGAAACTTGGAGGCCTTCGGTGCGCTTTGCGAGCATTTGCTTAAGCTGCTCTGGCGAAACGTTGCTGTCTCTCATGTACTCACGCAGAAGTGCGCGCAGCACATCGTTGAAGTACATGCCACTTTGGGTGATAGGGCTGACTAAGAACTTGATTGGGCTGTCAGGCTCTTCCAACAAGATGACACGGTTGAAGTGCTTAGTGCGCTCGATGATCTCTGGCGAGAGAGCCTCTGGAGCGGCTGCTGGCATAATGGTATTGCTTAAGGTCAGGTTTTGCAGCACTTCAAGGACATTGTCTTCGGTAATGTGGTAGCCGTTGACATCCTTATCAGCAAAGGTATCCAGCACCTCAGCATAGGAGTGAACCTTATGATCTTTGCAGAAGTTAAAGATTGGCTCGTAGTACTCCAGTGGCAGTTGGATTGGGCCTTTGCTGGAGGCAATGGTGAAGTCAAATTTGTCGGTCTCACGGGCAAAGACAAAGTGTAAAGTGCGCAGTTGCTTCATCTTTTGGGAGTGAGTTAAGACTTCTTTGCCCTTGACGAACAGGTCACGACGGAAGTACTCATGGATCATAAAATCACGAGTCTCTTCGTACACCAGAGTATTGCCGCGCAGAGTGCTTAAGAAATCGCTTTGCTCTGGGGTGAAGCGGTATTTGTCGAAGAACTGACCGCCAGCGCTGGAGCAAGCAAATTGTAGCTTGGCACGCTCTAAAGTCTGAGCCATATCACTGAAGTGGATAATGTCCCAGTCGTCATTGAGATACTCATTACTGATGTAGTGAGCATCTTTCTTGAAGATATCAAGAGCATAGTTGACTACACTAGGGTTGGCTTGTAAGAAGCTAGGGCTATGCTTAAAGAGTCTGACTAAGTACTCCTGCATTGCTAGCATGCGGGCATCGTTGTCTACAGTAGGAGCCAGCATGGTGTCGTCAAACTGCTTCATGAGATTGCGCACTGGCTCAACTAATTGGAAGCCTGGGCTGACGTTATAGGAAATGTAGACTACACCACCGACTTTGAGGTGCTTCTCGAGGAAATCCACGATGTACTGCTGGTTTTCGCGGGAGATCCACGACCAAATGCCGTGTAAGTAGACATAATCAAACTGAGGCAGGTCAGTACGCTCGGCAAGTTGCTTAAAAGAGTCGTCGTAGAGGTGGACGTTTTTGACGTCGGAGATGCTAGCAGTGCGCT
This sequence comes from Candidatus Anaerobiospirillum pullistercoris, assembly GCA_019114785.1. GTDB lineage: Bacteria > Pseudomonadota > Gammaproteobacteria > Enterobacterales > Succinivibrionaceae > Anaerobiospirillum > Anaerobiospirillum pullistercoris. Next base: position 11,088 of record DXEV01000122.1, read on the forward strand.
GGGCAAAGCGAGTTTGGGTTGGATTAAAGTCGTTGCCATACCACTCAGTGTGAGAGGTTAAGGCGTGGACATTGACGCTTAAGCCTTGACCAAAGCCGAGCTCGCAGGCGTAACCGCCGTTGCTGAGATCAGGAAAGGCCAATCCTGAGTGGGCCATAATGAATTTGTTCCACAGAGGATTGGTTGCCTCAAAGTAGATGTAGGTGTAGAGGATTTCGGACTTATAGCCCATATCCCAAGAAGGCATGATTGCTCCTTTGCACGGGGTGCGTCCTGTGCCCTAAGGTATGTTCTTAGGGCAGCTAACTATGGCTAGGTTAGCTAGCTATGGCGCGGCTCGTGCCCAAATCGGTAAGGTGGTACTGTTTTGTACCAGCAGAATAGGGGTAACAGCGGCTCTGGCTTGTGAGCAGAGGGCTTGGCAATCCTCTGTAAGCTCGTGCAGGCAGAATAAGGCTTAGTGCTTGGTGTACTAATCTTGTTGCGTGTAGCTGCCATGCAATGACGATTAGCCAGATGGACGCTGTGTCGTTAATCTTGGTGGTGATGTCAGCTCGCGCTTAGAACATCTTCAAAGCCTTGTAGCAAGGCAGTACATCATTGACAAACTCGGTGACGATGCGGTCGGCTTCAGCCACAGCCTTCTTGTGATCTTCATCGAGGTTTGGATCGAAGATGTTAAAGCCAGAGCACAGCAGTTGCTTGAGCTCATCCTTCTTCAGTGAAGGTCTCATGAGATAGGCTGTTAATAAGACCACTTCAGGATCACTGATCTTGATGGCACCACCGGTCACTGGGCAAGCTAAGAAGTGAGATGGGCTGTCGCCTTGAGTGAGAATGAAGTCACGGTTGAACTTCTGGCAACGCTTTACCACATCGTTGGCTAACTCACTATTTGGTACAGCTGGAATTAACTCACCAATGGCGGTTAAGGTACGTAAGGCATCGATCACCTCTTGATCAGTGAGCACATGACCTAAATGCTCTTTGCCGGTCAGCTTATCGATGACATCGCCAAAGCTGTGAGCGAGGTGATCCTTGAAGAAGTTCATCACTGGCTCGTAGATCTCTGGAAGCAGCTCAATGTCTTCGTCCTTGAAGCGGCGCTTGATCTTGTACTTAAATCTATTGAGCGGCGTAGTACGCACTACCGTGAGGGCGCGGAACTTCTTTTCCATCTGCAGTTGGGTTAAGGCATTGGTTCCCTTAACGAAGATATCAGCACGGAATTGCTGATAGATCATGAAGTCGCGAGTATCTTCAAAGATCTGAGTACCGGCCAAAGGAGTAATAAAGGCGACTTGCTCTGGATCCATGTTGAGAATATCGATCATGTCATGACCAAAGGCAGAGCAGGCAAACTGCAGCTTAATAGACTCTAACTTCTTGGCTAAGGTACTGAAGTGGGTAATATCCCAAGCCATGTTGAAGTATTCAGCCATCAGGTAGTTAGGATCTTGGCTGAAGAAGTGGTTGATATTTGCAGGTAAGGTTGGATAGTTAACCAAAGAGAGTGGCTTGGTATCCACCAGCTTTTGCACAAAGTCGTGCAGATCATGCACTTGATCTGCTGGGGACAGCATCTTTGGCATCATCTGATCGATGTAGAGCTTGAGGAGGTGGCGCATTGGCTCAAAAGGAGTAAAGCCAGGAGCGATGTTATAGGAGATGTACAGGACACCACCGACTTTGAGGTGCTTATTCACAAAATCAACAAGGTATTGTTGGTTCTCAGGAGAGACCCAAGACCAAATACCGTGGATCACGATCAAATCAAAGTCAGGCAGATCAGTGCGTTGAGAGAATTGCTCAAAGGAGTCGTCGTAGAGGTGAACATTGGCATGGCCAATGGAGGCTAAATCACGAGCAAAGTTTACTTGTGAAGGGTTGAAGTCATTGCCGTACCACTGAACATTAGAAGCTAAGGCGTGCATGTTGATGCTGATGCCTTGACCAAAGCCCAGTTCGCAGGCATAGCCCTTTTTCATGTCAGGGAAGTTGAGACCGTTAGCCGTTAGGACGAACTTAAGCCACAGTGGGTTAAATATGCTGAAATATTGATAGATATATTGGCTGTCGCTGTGGTAGCCCATATCCCAAGAAGACATGTTCTCTCCTTTGTTGTTGCATAGAGC
>DXEV01000123.1 GCA_019114785.1 Candidatus Anaerobiospirillum pullistercoris
CATCCACAGTGTAATGCAGCCACACGATGTCCGGAGCAACCTTAACAAGGCCCTCACCCGACACCTCAAAAGAGCCGTAATCCTTTTTGCCGCCCTTCTTACCCTTGTTTTTCTTGTCCTCAGCAACAGCTTCTGCTGCAATCGAGCTGCTTAGAGCAGCCAAAGCAGCGGCTAAAGCCTTAAGCTTCTTCTTTTTAGCCATTTTCTCTCCTTAGATTGTTTACAGAGGGCTGTGCCCCCATATATGCTCCTCTCGGCTTTGAGATGAGAAGATTAGACCCACAATGTAATCATACTCTAATTCACATAAGGCAATAGAGCACAACTTTTCACCAATTGAGAGCACCCTTTTAGAGCAAAAATCAGGTAAGATCAGCAACGGTTATGGCAAAAGATGCCAAGGTCGCAAATTCGGCTCTTGGTTTTTCTTTTGACGCAAAGAGGATTCTATGTTTCTCGATACAAAGACTAAGTACCCTTTCTTACACTCTGGTGAGCTTTACGCCTCCAATAACGCTGAGCTCTGCCGTGAACAACGCCTCTGCCTGAAGGCTATGAAAGAGTTCAATGCCTGCGATCCTGACGAGTTTGATAAGCGTGCTGCCCTGCTCAAAGAAATGTGCTGGCAAGTGGGAGAGGGCTGCTTCGTTGAAGGCACTATGCGCCTAAACTTTGGTGGTAATCACCTGATTTTAGGTAATGGTGTGTATATCAATCACGACTTCTGCGGTGTAGATGATACCTTTATCACTATCGGTGACTACACCATGGTCGGCCCACGCGTAACCATCGCTACCGCTCAGCACCCAGAAGATCCAGAGCTGCGCTCTAAGACCTACCAATACAATGCCCCTGTCACCATCGGCAAGAATGTTTGGATTGGTGCAAATGTTGTGATCTGCCCTGGTGTCACTATTGGTGACGGTAGCATCATCGGTGCTGGTGCTGTGGTTACTAAAGATATCCCAGCTGGCGTTTTAGCCGTAGGTGTACCATGCCGCGTCTTACGCCCTATCCAACCAGAAGATCGCAGCAATATCAAATTCTAGCTGACACACGATCTGCTTTCTGAGCCCTAACCCCACCCAGAAAACAGGGCTTTAGGGCAATAAAAACCCATGCCAAATCTCTTTGGCATGGGCTTTTTTATTCCGCTAAGGTGGCCTCAAACTCAAGTGAGATTAAGTCCCAAACTTAGCGTAAGTTAGAGCAATCAATTACTTCTTGTGTAACTGACGAGCACCCTCAGCGGTGGAAACCACTAAGTCTAAAGTGCTCTCGCCGTCAGAAGCCGCCTCAACACCAGCGCCCACAGCACCTTCTAACACAGGGGCATCAGCGATGCGCACGCGGGAGCGTAATGGCTCTTCTAACATGGCAATAGCGGCTTGCGAGCTAATCACACCAGAGCCCAGATCGGCTAAGACGACCACACCCTCGCCTTGATCGGCCATCTTAATGGCGTCTAAGACCTTTTGTGGATCAGTGCCCAGACCGCCCTGAGCATTACCACCAGCTGGATAAATAGGCATCTTGGTACCGTCACGAGCAGAGATCTGCTGCACCATATCACAGATACCCTCGGCCACCTTGCTGCTGTGAGAAACTACAACAATACCAATCATTCACAAAACTCCTTCCAAGTCTGAAAAACACAATTGCCCAGAACTTCTCTCTACAAATGAGCAAAACTCGCACCCAAATGCCACACTAAAAGCCCCGTAACTATATGTTTTTCTTAATATGGACAGCACAACACACTCTTCAGCTTGTCAGACACCCTAAAACAGGAGCTACTCTGTGCCTTGCTGCCTTTTACCGAAGCTAACAACTCTTAGCCCTCAGAGTTTACCCGATAGAGGAGCAGCAAAAGTTACCGACAAGAAGAAACACAAGCTTAATACTTCATTTATACCACAGCGACATGAGACAAAATGTGAGGGCGGTGTGAATTATTGCAAGACCTAATCTCACACTTAACGTCATGTTCCAAGCCGAGTACAACTGTCTATCCGGTGCTAATCCTGATAGCAGGTCTAGCAGGCTAACACTTCCATTCTCAACCTGTATCTTTGCATGGTTGTGAGCAAGATATCGCCCCTACACAAGCTTTCCCCACTCCAAGTTCCTGCAAAAAGCAGAGCAAGTGAATGAGAATGTCCAGCGCCGTTGATGCCAATCATTAAGATCGGTAATTCTATACCTTGTTTCTAAAAGTAATGCCTATTGTATGGCAAAAGCTGACAAAAATGGTTAAGAGCAGATGAAAAGACTTAGAGCTCCAGTCTAAAAAGCATCGTGGCGCTTAGCCCTATGTCAAATCAGGATCTAATGGGCTGCAAAAACTGCGCTCAATAGACTTTCTCTGACACCCATCGCACCAATCGAGCCATGCTATCGACCAAAGCTTCTTTTGGCGACAACGTCACGCAATGATCAATGCGCAGAGCTTAGAGCAAAGCCGCTAAACCAGTGCTGCCCTGTACCACGGCACCCGTATTGTAGCCTTATGTTGCCACAATGCCAAATCGGTAGCGCTAAACCAAGACTCTGCTTGTTTGGCCTTAAGGCAAACCGCCTACCGCTACTTCACCGCAGATGCCACTGGGGTCAGTACCAAACCTCCACTTTGACCATCTTTTTGCTCTTGCGAGTCGCTCTTAGCTTGCAAAAGCCCGCCCTCAGCAGAGCCAGGGCTACCTGAAGCTGCAGGTTGGATCAGAGGCTTTGACAGGGCCGACAGATCTAAGCTCGACAAGCCTAAACTTGCACCAGCCAAAAGATCAGAAGAGCTATGAGCACCAATCACGCTCTCTTCTAAGGAGCCAAAAGCTGAGTCTAAACCAACACTGGCAGCAGCATTGACAGTAGCAGCTGCATCTGCAGCTGAAGCTGCGGAGATAGGACTACCTAAATCCTCAGCACTCGACAAAGCCTGTACCGGAGCATCAGCAACAGGAGAAAGCACCAGCGCCGAATCATCGGCTCCACTGCCATTCTCAACCAGCTGCTCTACCTCGTTAGAAGACGGAATGGCAGCGCCCGCCCCTAAATCCTCGGGCTCTTGAGCCTTGAGCTCTTCAAGAGCATTGTCCTGAGCAACGGTCGCAGCTGCTGATGCCGTCACTGGCGTCGTAGTCAAGCTTGAGGAGGCAAGAGTCTCATGAGCATGCTCAGCACCAACAGAAGCAGAAGTTAGCTCTAAACTGCCAAAAGCATCAGCTTCAGAAGATTCCTCCGTCTTGGCAACCACATCATCCTCGGGCACAGACATATCCGCGTCAGCAGCGACAGCAGCGTCAGCTGTCTTACTGGAGTCATCCTTAGCTGTCACACTATCGGCAGCATCACTAAGATCAGCGCTTGGTATAACAGAAGCTGGTGTGAGCTCTAAAGGCTCATTGCTCTTTTCTGCCACCTTGTTTTCCGGTGAAGTAGACGACAAAGCAGAGTCACCAACTGCATCAGCAGCTGCTGTCGATGCTGGAGCAACAGTCGCTGCTGCCAAGGTAGCACTACTATCTGCGCTTGCCTCTGAGCTCTCAGCGTTATAAAGACTATCAGAGGCTACGTCTTGAGTCTCTACACCAGTTAAACCTGTGCTGAACTCTACTGAGGCTGGGGTTAGCTTTAAGCCAGTATTACTCTCTGCTTCGCCCTTATCAGCCTCTGCATTACCGGTATTGATCCTCAAGGCCTGCTCTAGAGGCTCAGTTTCCACCCCCAGAACTAAATCTTTATCAGGGGACTCGGCCACTGCTGGGGTCAGCTCAAGGCTTGAGGCAAAGCCTGAGGAAGCAACGGACGCTAAACCAACCCCACTGCTAGAAATTAGGACTGTGTTTTGCCCTTGACCAAAATCAAGAGTACTGCTTTGCTCTAACAGGCTAGAGCTTGGTGTACCTAACAAGCTGTCAGATTCAGGCGCAACTTCAGATCCTTTATCCTTTGCCTTGGTATCAGGAGCTTTGTGCTGTTTTACAGCAACATGCTTGTCCTGTGGGGCTAAAGTCTCAGCTGAAGATGCCTCCTGAGGCTCAATAGAGCTCTGCACCTTAGAACTGTGCTCACCGCTGGCTTTATGCGACCCAGAAGCTGCGTCTAGCTTCTCCTTATGCTCTTGGCTCTTACCACTATCCTCTGAGGCGCTAGCAGCAGTACTAGCCGCAGCAGAACTTGCAGCGTTGCTCACAACTACTGTGCTCGCAGCTAATGCAGTAGCAGTAGCAGCAGTCGTAGTAGTCTCTACTGCTGACTCCTCTGCTTTATCCCCAACTTTAGTGATAGACGCTGGCGTGATGGCCACAGGTGCAGATCCGATCTCTAAGGACTGATTATTTAACCCTAAAGCACCACCCGTGCGGATCAAGCTTGAGGTAGGAGCTCCGATCACGGCATCGTCAGACAAGAGATTGCTTAAATCAGCGGCTAAGGAATGGGTGGCATTAGGGCTAATTGTATGGCTAGGATCAGCGCTCTTATGTTTAGTGCTATTACGTGCTTTGTTCTTAGCAGCAGACTGCTTCTTAGCAGCCCCCGAGCTACTGACACTTTTATCCGTATTGGCCTCAAGCGAATCGCCTGATACTTTAGCTGCCTTAACTGCCTTAGCAGTTACAGAAGTCCCTGTAGCAGCAGACGCTGTTGCGGCAGACGATGCCGATGCAGGGGTCGCAGCTGAAGCGGGCTGAGGCTTGCCAGGCAAAACTCTAATACCATTCTCATACTTGGGGGTACTCTCCTCAAGTTTGCTCTTACGAGCATGAGACTCAGTAGCAGTTGATGCATCTGAGACAGAAGCCTGCGATTTAGGCTTGGTGTTAGAGCGGGATGACTTTACTTCAGAGGATCCGGCCTGAGCAGCAGTGGACACAGCACTAGAAGTACTCGATTCTTTTGCTGTTACTACAGGTTCAGTTGGAGCAGATGAATCGTGAGCTGATACAGCTGGTGCAGTCGCTAAAGTCGACACGCCTGCGTGCTCTGAGGTCGATACTGCAACCTGTACAGTCTTATCCTGTACACGAGAGCTAAGCTCATTCTGAGATTGCTCGCTCTGAGAGAGCTCACTCTGGCCCTTTTGAGGAGCTACCTCAAGGCCTTTGCCAGCATAGCGATTTACACCTAAAGTGGCAGCCCGCAATAAAACCAGTGCACTACTAATATTATGTGCAGCCCTCAGCGTAATTCTCTTTTCGGTCATCTTCTCTCATTCTTTGCCACAAACTTACACGCGGCATAGTCTTAAAGATTTGCTATCAGGCCTTCCTTGCATCAAGGCCAATTCCAATCTCAAAGATTGGCTAAAGGCATGGGGCACAAGCAAGCCGCAACACCATAGGCTTAGCTCAACCCCAGCCAGAGTATCAGTCACAGTCTAAGACCTAAGTCTTAGACTTAGTCTTGGCAGAATCACTTCCTGCCTTACGCGTCCGAGAGCGCTTTGCCTTTTGAGGCTCTTTTGCCGCAGAGGCTGGCGCATCAGGCTCTTCGACAACAGTTTGAGACACCACTGGCTCAGCTTGGCTCTCAGGGGCTGCTTTCCGTGGCTTAGAGCCTTTCTTTACAGGCTTCACCTGATTTACGGCCGGTTCAGAGGCTTGAGCTGATAGCTCTGTGTCTTGTGAGCTCTTGGCCTCTCTGGCGGCGTCTGCCTTAGCAGTAGCCTCAGCTCTAGCAGCCTCTGCCTTAGCAGCAGCTTCTGCTTTAGCAGCAGCGTCAGCCGCGTCTATTTCAGCGGCTGCTTGGGCAGCGGCTTGACGCTCCGCAGCCTGCTGTGCTTTAGATTCTCTCTCTTTTTGCTCACGCAGATGACGCCATCTACCTCTGATTCTTAGATCACCTTTAGGTGTCGTGCCCGAGGTGTGCTGAGGAGCCTCTGGTGGTGTAGGGTTAACCTCAGTTGAGTCAGAATCTAAACGTCCACCCACAACTTTCGGAGCTGCTTTAGTGCCCTGACGTGCAGATAGGATCCTTTTCCTATTTAAGCTAACCGAATAGCTCTGGCCCCAGCCATGATCATCGTCCAAAGAACTACCATCACCCACAGCATCAAACTGATGCTCATTGCTATTAATATCAGGGTCGCTATTAATATCAGGGTCATCAGCCCCTTCTGGTGCTGAAGGTGGCTTTGGCACTGAAGCTGAAGGAGGCTCTTGCTCACTATTAAGAGACTGATCCATCTCCTTCATGCGCAGAAGATCCAGAGCGCGCATGATCTCGTGGGCAGAAGAGGTTTTTGGCGCTTCAGCATCAATGGCAGGGATATTGTTTTCATCCTCACCTAAAAGACGGGCAGGCGAAATATATTCTGCACGTATTGGGCTTCGTGCTGGGAAGAACTCACCTTCAATCCAAGTGCCTGCTGTATCACGCTCATAATTGTGCAGCACAAAATTCTTATCAGGCGAATCCACGCTAGGATCGGAAGAGCCTCGATAGGAGTCAATGTCTGCATCGATACCAGCAGCTTCGTCTTGACTGATCTGCTCATCAATCTGCTGACGAGCGTATACATTGATTTGATTCATCAATGAAGAAAAATCACTGGTATCACCATACTCACGAGCCAGCTGCACATTGGCCTCATAACGCTCTTTTGCAGTAGCCTCATCCATAGCGAGAGCACGGCTTTGCTGGATCGAAAGATTAATGTTGCCATACACCGCAAAGAGACGAGAGAGCACAGCTTTTTCACCAAAGCTACTCAGCACATAATCGCGATGACGATTAATAAAAGGGGCAATCTGCGATGGCGAAATCCGCTTACCCGTAAAGTAGTCCAAAACTGAAGCAAAGCAAGGGAAAGGGATCAGAGTGGTTGGCTGTACACGGTACAAAATACCATAAGGGATCACCCAGACCTGACCTAAGTTGCGGCAAAACACTCCAGGCAAATTTTGGACTTCAGGAGCAACCACTACCATGACATTGGTTAAGCCACGATCAAGACCATTACGGCGATCTAAATTACGCCGCCGCGCAGCATCAGAGCGATTATTGGTAATATTTTGCACGTGCTCACGCTGATAGATTAAGTCTTTGCGATCATCTTGAGAGAGATCGTCATAGCCCTTCAAATAATCTTGTTGCTCATAGGCACGATTGATCAGAGTACAAACCATTTGAGAAATGGTCAGTCCCCAAGTGCGAGCCATTTTCTTTAAGCGAAAGCGCTCTTCATCGGAGATAAAAAGGCCGATCTGCCGTTTCACCTCACGCGGATCTTTTTTCGGTCGTCCCATATCTCACCTCTATCACAAAGGGCTAAAGGCCAGAGCCCCAAGAGCCAGCTATCCCCTACTCAACCTACCAACAACTAAAAACAACATGTCTGCAAAGCCAACAGTTTCAGACGCCTAGAATTTTTCCAACCGCCCAAAAAACGTAGCATAATTCCGCCACTTAAGGGCAGCACTAAGTGCCTATCCCCAAATTGCCTCAGCTACACACTGCTCGTGGCCAAAGACCAACCTAGAGCCTAACTGCTCAAGCGAAGAATAAAAGGAAGCTCTGTCCTCAGAACCGGTGCCCCCAAAGAGCCTGACACCACCTGACATACACAGTCCCTCTAAGCCACCTAAAGGATACGCTTTACCCGCTCCAAGAAAGACATGTTTTCGGTGGTCTTCTCGACTATCACCTCATGTGTCACCCCCATAAAAGCAAACAAGGAGCGCTTGTTTTCATTTTCTGAGGTGTTGTTAATGTCCTCAACCATGGAGCTCAATTGCTGCAAGAACAGCTGCACGTAAGGATGGATCTGTTCCTTCATAATAGAGCAGATACTATGGCGTGTCGCCACTAAGGTCTCGCGATCCTGTGGACGGTTGCGATTCGTGAGCTCATCCCACGAAAAACCGGTGATATAGCAGATCCACAGACGCAGCTCTTCGGAAAACCAGAATGGTGACATTGGATCTTGCAGGCTGGTGTAGATCTCCCTCATCTTAAGGTTGATGAAGTCGATACACGCATTGCGCTCATCAGCCGAGCCTTGCATCACAAAGCAACGATAGAGCACCCTTTCTTGATTACGGATCTCCTTATAGCAAACGATGTTCTTGTTATTGGGGATGGTCTCCTCCTCAAAGATCAACCCATTCTCATCGCGCTGCTTTTTTAAGGCTTCATAATCGTAGTGCTGCACTGCCTCCTCACGACGGGTTTGCAGCAGCTGCTTGACCAAAGCACTGATAATCATGGTCTTTTTAGCAGCAGTAAGGAAGTCATCCAAATGTCGGATGATAAAAGACAAAAAGTCTTCCTTAATGCTCTGTGGCAGCGAGCTGATCGGCCCTTGGTGTAAGGCAATGTTGCGAGCATAGTCTATCCGCTCTTCATAGAGTAAATAGAAAGCCAGCACCATGATCTTAGTAGGCAGGTTAAAGACGTTATTGAAAATAAACTGGATCATGGCATCGCGCTGCTTTAAGCGGATCTCGCCGCTACGATCACGGCCAAACACCCACTCATTGTGGTAAACGCAGACATTGACCCATTCAATGTAGTCAGGCAAACGATCTGAGAAGTAGGCACATAAAGCCTCAGGAGAGATCTCGTTTAAGTCCTTGGCCTTACTGTCATACCAAGGCTGAGGCACACTAGGTAAAGGCCAAAAAGCACGATAGATCCCATCACCATCGCCTTCAGCAAAGCCAGGTCTCAGGCTATTAGACTTACAAGAAAACAGGAAGAGACTGATCGCCAAAAGCGCATGAGTACGCTTCATCAGTGGGGTATAGCGGGTATTGGAGGAGTCCTTGGTTGGTAAACCAATGTACTCCAACATTTTTGTAGGCTCAGTAATACTCGCAACTTCTTCGTTGCCAGAAAAAACATCCTGCCAAATTTTAAGGATGCTATATCTGGTATTACTGGTAGCGAGTAATCTTTGGAACTGCGGATAGTTAGCGCAGAAGCACACTACATACTTATCACGCAGGTAGTCAGCTTCAATCAGCTCATCTAAGGTTGGCCAGCGGTTATTGGTAAAGAGCTCACGAGGCAAACCTTGTTTGGCAGCCTCATTCCAGCGGATCAGCTGCGACTTACAAGTAGGTTGAATATAGGTGTGCAAATACACATGAGGACGCTTATTCAGATCCCCAAAGCGCAACACACAAAGCTCAAGTGCGCTTTCGGGCTCACCCTCATTCGACACATAAACATCAACAATATATAGTGAGTTATCTTGTGCCATACCCAACCGGCTCACCAAACAACCGTTACTGAAACTATCACGGTTCTCGGCATGACACTCCTAAAAGCGAAAAAGCATAGGAAAGTGCATCAGCTCTGAGCCCTGATTCCCTTAGCCTGCTACACCGAAACACTTGAAGAGATCGAGTACGATCCCAAATCAGTAATCAGCAAGCAGCACAATGCAGCAGCTTTTTCTATTTTACCCTAAAACTAGAGCGCTCTGGCCCTTTTCCACAAAGACAAAGCCACCCTACTCGCCCCGCCAAGTAACCCCACATCTACCAAAAGAAACAAGGCAGTATCTAGGAC
>DXEV01000124.1 GCA_019114785.1 Candidatus Anaerobiospirillum pullistercoris
TACTTGAGCAATCCTGCGCCTGCAACAAACAACAGACCAAAGGAAATAGCGGTAACTACTGCCAACGAACCGAAGTCAGGCTGCAAGAGCAGCAAGAAAGCAACAATGGCGATAAAGCCCATAGGCTTTAAAAAGCCAACAAAACTATTGCGCAAATTGTTGATTTTAAGGCAAACATAGCGCGAAAAATACAGCACCCATGCTACCTTAAGCAACTCTGCTGGCTGGAAATTAACTGGGCCCAAATCAATCCAGCGCGTGGCGTAATTGATCTCGCGTCCCACAATCAGCAAGAGGATCAGCAAAAAAATGGTAAAGATCATCAAATAAGGCGCGACCGCATACCACGTTTTGCTGGGGATAGTCGACATCAGCAAGCCCCATACTATGGAGACGGCGATAAAGATCAGCTGTCTTTTCACATAATAGTAGGGATCGCCTGTAGAGATAAAAGCTTCTTGCACCGAAGCCGAAGCGATCAGCGTAATGGAGATCAAAAAGAGCAGAAAGCACACCACAACCAGCGTGCGATCTACAGGCACAAGATTGAGCCTAAATGCAGTTTTTGGCATCTCAAATTCCGTTGCCTCTATGCTCCGCTTCCCTGTGGCCCCTTGGCCCTTGTGGCCTTTATGGCCAATGTGGCACATGTGGCCACAGTGACATCTGTGGCCTCAGTGGCCACAGCAAGCTGCCCCTGAGGGGGCACTGCGTGTGCCTTGGGGCACATTGTGAGCCTCGGGAAGTACACCGTGGGCCCTGAGGGCTCACGGTGTTGGAGACAGAGTTTTAGTAGGACGCGTTGTGTGGCGTCTAATGGCTCTTATTTTTTTGCGAGGCTGAGCCGTGTTTATTGCCTTTGTGCGCAGCCGAGTGTGAGCTACCAGCTTTTTTCTGCTCGCCCTTGCTCTTTGGCGACAGGCAATCAAGCTCTCTAAAGCCAGCAGTTAAAGCTTGCTCCACGCTCTTGGCAGACTGAGCCTCTGAAGCCTCTTCGGCAGCCACCGCCTCAGCAATAGCAGCAGCGTTCTTTCCTGCGCTTTCGTTTGCTCCCTGCTTGGCTTTTGCCAATACTTTATGCACATCACCGGCGCTAGCTACTGCTGCCAGCGTTTTTGCTGGTGTTGCAGCAATAGACACAGACTCAGCCACAGCCGCAGCAGCCAGCACATCGGCCTTATGCTTAGTCTTGTTCTTAGCAGCCTCAGCGGCGGCAGCTACAGCAGCCACAGCCTCAGCTACCTTAGCGGCGGCCACCTCAGATCCGGCCATAGCATGATCAGCATTTGGCGTATCGGTCACATGACCTGCAGTGGTGATGCGTGGTTGTACTGGAGGCAGACGTGTGACTAAGTTATTGACGAGATTGACGAACACACGGCCACGCTCATCGAAGCCTTTAAATTGATCGAAAGACGAGCAGGCTGGGCTTAACAATATGGCCTGACCACTCTTGGCTCCCTCAAAAGCCATACGAATAGCCTGACGCATATTGAGCACCCCAATGCAGCGCTCACTATCTAAAGCAAGGATCTTATCGGCATCGCGACCAAAGCAGTAGATCTTATCCACTTCCTTGCCAATAAAGCGCTTTAATGGCGTAAAGTCCTGTCCCTTGCCAATACCACCGGCTAACAGAATAATGCCATTCTTATGACGATCGCTTAAGCCGGTGATAGCAGCCTCAGCCGAAGCCACATTGGTGGCCTTAGAGTCGTTATAGAAGGACACACCATCTAAGATGCGCACTAACTGGCAGCGGTGCTCTAAGCCGGAGAAGGTCTTTAAGGCCTGAACTTGCACCTCACGTGGCACCCCCACGGCATCGGCAATAGCCATAGCGGCTAAAGCGTTGAGCTCATTGTGCTTGCCGTAAATAAAGAGATCACGCACGTCTAACACACGCTGACCTTTGACACAAAGGTAAGTGGTGGTTGGTGTTTCCTCACGACCGTATTGCTCAGGATCATTATCAAGACCGAAGCTAGCAAAAATATGCTGCTTTTCCTCTTCAGTCTGAGGATAAGTACGTGGGTCTTCACGATTCACAATGATCTTGTCGCAGTGCTGGAAAATACGCTGCTTAGCGGCGGCATACTGTTCGATATCACCATCGTAACGATCTAAGTGATCCTCGGACACATTTAAGATCACACCAGCAGCTAACTTCAGGCTTGAAGTTGTCTCCAGCTCAAAGCTCGAAAGCTCTAAAACATAATCCTCGACACGATCAGAGAGCACGTCGAACACGGCATTGCCAAAGTTAGCGCCTAAAACCGTATTGCGACCTGCTTTTTCCAGCATATAGCCGACTAAAGCCGTCACTGTCGACTTGCCGTTAGAACCGGTAATACCGATCACTGGAGCCTTGACCTCAGCGGCAAAGAGCTCCACATCACCGACAATCTCGACACCAGCGGCGGCTGCCTCTTTAAGCTCAGGCATGTTGATGGAAAGACCTGGGCTGACCACTAACATGTCGTAGGTCTTTAACTGCTCAACATTCAGAGGGCCTAAATTAAAATCAATGCCACCTGGTACTTCTTCGGCATATGGAGGGTTTAAGCGCGTATCAAAAATCGAAAGCTGCGCTAAATCTTGTTTCAATAAATAGGTAACAGCTGCGATATTGGAAATACCCAAACCAATCACAGCGACCTTTTTACCTTGTAATCTGTTGTTCATAACGCGGCCCCTCAGGGGCAAAAGGAAAAATGGGGAGCACCTGCTGCTTTGCAAGCAGCGTCGCTTAAGCACAGCTGCACCAGCGCAGCTGGCAAGCGCAAGCGCTGTCTGCGCGCAAGCGCGTGAGCGCACTAGCGCAGCTTTAAGGTCACCAGACCTAAAAGCACTAACACAATAGAAATGATCCAGAAACGCGCAATCACGCGTGGCTCTGGCCAACCGCTCTTCTCAAAATGATGGTGAATTGGTGCCATACGGAAAATACGGACACCGCGTAAGCGATAGGATCCCACCTGCAGGATCACACTCACTGTCTCCAGTACGAAAATACCACCCATGATAAAGAGCAAGAGCTCCTCACGGATCAAGACAGCAATGATACCTAAAGTGGCACCTAAGGCTAAGGAGCCCACATCACCCATGAAGATTTCAGCAGGATAGGTGTTAAACCATAAGAAACCTAAACCGGCACCAATAATAGCCACACAGGCGATCACCAGCTCAGATGCCAGCGGCACATGTGGGATATACAAATAGCTGGCAAAGTTATAGTTGGATGTAGCCCACGCAATAATACCTAAGCCCGAGGCCACCGTAATGGTGATCAAGATGGCAAGGCCGTCTAAACCATCGGTTAAGTTCACGGCATTAGACGAACCCGTAAGCACAAAGTAAGTGAGCGGAATGATTAAAAAGCCGATATCCGGCATAAATTCCTTGAAAAAAGGCACCACTAAAGTGGTTTCGGCCGGACTTTGGGCAAAACCGTAAATGCAGCAACCTAAGCCTAAAGCTAAAGCCGACTGCCAAAAATACTTGTACTTAGCGCGCAGACCTTGTGGGTTTTTGCGCACGATCTTGAGGTAGTCGTCAGCAAAACCGATCAGACCATAGCCCACTACCGTGACCAAGGTGTACCACACATAAATATTGTCGAGGCGGCACCACAGCAGCATGGTCAGCACAATGGTGAAGTTGATGAGCAGACCACCCATCGTTGGCGTGCCCTGCTTCTTTAAATGGCTTTCTGGGCCATCTTTACGCACCACCTGACCAAAATGCAGGATCTGTAGACGCTCAATAGTCTTAGGCCCCAACCACAGAGAAATGGTCAAAGCTGTCAGCAATGCACAGACGGCACGGAAAGTTAAATACTCAAACACCCGAAAGCTCGGGATGAACTGCGCGAGCCAATCGGCCAGCAGAATAATCATAATTAGTCTCCAGCGATAGCCCCTCAACCTCCATGTGAGCTACCTTGCTGCATGTTAGAAGATCCCAAACTCATAGCATCTACCACTGGCAGCTGCAGCCGTATCTGCACTGCCAGTGGTCTAGCGGCCAGCGCAGCTGGTTTATGCGCTGGTATCAGCGCTGGTGGCTGCCGCGCTAGCGGCGGCGGTGCTGGCGGCGTCAGCACTGGCAGCGTCAGCTGCCTGTGGCAAGCGCTGCTTGCCCAGCTCCTGCAGGGCACTTACCACCTGCTCCATGTGCATGGCATGGGAGCCTTTCACTAAGCAGCACACCGGACGTTGCATGGCTAAGGCCTCAGCCACACGAGCTTGCAGCACTTGGATCAAATCGCCATGACGTAGAAAATGACAAGCTTGATGCCCCATAGCTTGGACGCAATATTGCGACAGCGGGCCAATGCACAGCAGCAGATCGATCTTATTCTGCGCATGACGGCCGACCGCCTCATGGAGGGCGATCTCGTCATTGCCTAATTCGCCCATGTCGCCCAAGATCAGGATCCGCAAGCCCTCTTGCTTGTTTAAGGTATCAATGGCAGCTAAAACTGCATTGAAACTGGCATTATAGGCATCATCAATCACGGTCAAAAGACCAAAGTGCTGTGGGGTTAATCTGCCTTTAATCAGCTGAGCCACCTCTAAGCCTTGCTTCACAGCCTCGGCATCAGCGCCCATGACTAAGGCCAACAGCGCAGCACCAGCGGCATTGATGGCATTATGCCGTCCCAACATTTGCAAGGTGAAATCAGCATCCAGAGGGAAGCGCTCATCTTTACAGTGCAAATGGAAACTAATGCTCTCGGCTTTTTCCTCAATCTGCGAGACCTGCATGGTGGCATCAGCATGCTCACCAAAGCTCAGCAACTTACCTGCTTTTAAGGCAGCAGCAAAATCCTGTTGCCATTGTGGCCACCACTCATTATCAGCAGGCACAATACCAATACCGACTTCACGCTCACCCTTTGGGGTCTGCACCACATGATGCTCGGCAACTGGGTGCAGGTGATACAGATGCTCTAAGATCTCGCTCTTACCGTGATACACGCCCTCATGAGAGCCGAAACCTAAGATATGCGCATCACCCACATTGGTGATTAAGGCAAAATCAGCCTCCACAAATTCAGCGGTACGGGCAATATCTTGTAAGTGGCTAGCGCCTTGCTCCACAATGGCATAAGGCTGATGCTCTTTTAAGCGCAGCAGCGTCAGAGGCACGCCCACATCGTTATTGAAATTACCAGCAGTAAACAGAGTCTTAGCGCACTGGCTTAAGATCGCAGCGCTCATTTCCTTGACGGTAGTCTTACCACAAGAGCCAGTGATCGCGCCGATCAGCGCATGGCTCTTTTGTCGCACTAATTCACCGCATTGTCCTAAGAAACGCAGCGTATCAGCACATTGCAAGACATAGCAGTGCACACGTAAGCGCTTGTACTCTTGTTGCTGCGAGCTATCCATAGCAGCTAAAAGCTCATCCTCACTTTTGTGGGTGGCAAAAGCACAAGCGCCTGCGCGTAATGCATCGAGAATAAAGTCGTGGCCGTCAAAACGCTCGCCTTTGAGCGGAATAAACAGCGTTTGGTCGCCAGCGGTGATATCTTTGGACGAGGTAGAGACATGTTTGATCTCGACCTCTTGGCCAGCGGCTGCGCTTGCTGTAGCCGCTGCGTCAGCGGCGGCGGATGCG
>DXEV01000125.1 GCA_019114785.1 Candidatus Anaerobiospirillum pullistercoris
GATTCTGCCACCGGTTCAGCTTCTGGCGCAGCTGATGCCAATGCCGGTGATAATACTGGCAGTGCAGTGAGCATCCCTGGTTTTGGTGCAGGCACCACTAATGGCCCTGCTGTGAACTAATCACGAACACGAATTTGAGTTCATCTCAGTCGTGATTTAGTTCTTGCCCTTAGCCCACGTGTGGTTCTCTGCACGCGGGCTTTGTTGTATTAGCTTTGGCCAAAAGCTATCATATGCTTACAGGTTATTTGGGCTTTGGAGCTGACGTGGAGTAATTGGCATCGCGTGAGCTGTATTTTGTCTTTGTCGGGAGTTGGCAGTGTTAGTCTGGGCTGTTGCAAGTCAAAAAGGTGGCGTAGGTAAAACCACCACCGTGGCCTCGTTGGCTGGCTGGTTGCAAAAAGAAAATCTCCGCGTGTTAGTGGTGGATACCGACCCTCACGCTTCCCTGACCTCATATCTGGGCTATGAGGATGACAAGCTCGAGCACAATAATTTGTTCGACTTGTATGCCATGAAAAATCTTACGCGAGAAGGGATCCTGCGCTGTATCACGCACACTGTGCATCAGGGCTTAGACCTGATCGCTGCTTCTATGACCTTAGCTACCATTGACCGTCAGCTTTCTGGACGTCAAGGTGTTGGTCGTATCCTCGCGCGCTCCCTCAAGCTGATCGAAGATTGCTACGACGTGGTCTTGATCGACTGCCCTCCTGTATTAGGTGCCTTAATGGTCAATGCCTTAGTGGCCAGCTCTACTATCGTCGTACCAACCCAAACCGAGTTCCTTGCTTTAAAAGGTCTCGAGGGTATGGTGCGTACCTTTAACGTGATGCAGCGTGCTAATCAGAGTGTGCACTTTGAGTATCTGATTGTCCCAACCATGTACGACCGCCGCACAAAGGCTAGTGTGCAGAGCTTAAGCTATTTGCAGACTCACTATAAAACCCAAGTGTGGGATGACTGCATTCCTATCGATACGTATTTCCGTGAATCTTCTGCCAAGCGCTTGCCACTGCCTCTAATGGATGCCTCACGTCGTGGTGCGGTAGCTTACTATAAATTGCTGCGTTATTTGGTGGAGCGTGAGTTAGAGCGTAACCCTGAAAAAGTTACCCCACAGCTGGCAGCCTTGCTGACAGACGACGAGGTGGTGTAGGGGTAGAGCCCAGCGTGCGCAGTGTGCCAGCCAAAGACGTGATTGCGGGCAGAGAGATTTGTGCGCTTTTGTGGGTATTTTAGGTTTGAGCTAGGATTTTTGAGCTAAGATCACTAGTTTCAACTTTTTCCGTTTTTTCACTGAGTTCTTGGTAGCGACTAGGGAGCTCGGACAGTCCCCGTTTTCTTTCTCAATATGGGGTGAGTAGCATAGGAGCTTTTTGCATGTCGGCAAGTCATCACGATCGCGAAGAGGAAACCCTCATCGCCTACTTCCAGCAGATGCTAGCTGAGGTCGATGACGAGGAATTTGATGGCGAAGTCCAAGCCAGTGCCGGTGACCTCCAAGCCAAACCAACAGCGGCTTCTGTTTATACCGAGCAAAGTAATCATCAGGTTTTAGCTAACGCCAATGCGGTGATTGAGGCTGCACATCGTGCTCCAGCAGCTCCTGCTGCGTCAGCAGCGACAGCTGCACCTGCAGCTGCGCATGCGCCTGCAGCGATAGCTGCGTCTGTCGACGATGAGAGCGAAACCCACGATGGTATGGCCAATCCTAGCGGTGGTCTGGAGCATATCTCTACCCGCGATATGCTTGCCCGTGAAATGGTGATGGCCGCTGAAAGTGTGGTTGTCGAAAATGCGATGTTGCCACAGTCGCCTGCTAGCTATGATCAGCACAATACTAGCGAATACCAGAGCTCTCACTCTTCAGAATCCTATGGTTACAGTACTGTCGATCCTGCTTTAGAGCTGGCCTCAGCCATTGAGCCTGAGTTTGAGCCAGAGCCACAGTTACAGTCGCAGTACCAGTCCCAGACTGCAACTAGTGTTGATTATGCCGCACCAAAAGACAGCCTCCAGCGTCTGTTGTCTACTATCGATACCACTGCTGTAGCCGAGCCAGCTGTTGAGACTAAGGTCGAAACCGCAACAGCCGTGGCTGAGCCTGTGGTTGAGACCAAGGTCGAAACCGCTGTGGCTGAGCCGGTGGTTGAAACCAAGGTCGAAACCGCTGTGGCTGAGCCAGTGGTCGAAACCGCTGTAGCTGAGCCGGTGGTCGAAACCAAGGTTGAGACTGCTGTGGCTGAGCCGGTGGTCGAAACCAAGGTGGAAACTGCCACCGCTGTGGCTGAGCCAGTGGTCGAAACCGCTGTAGCTGAGCCTGTGGTCGAAACTGCTGTGGCTGAGCCTGTTGTTGCCCCAGTGGTGACACCAGCTCCTGTGGTGGCACCAGCCCCTGTAGTGACCCCTGTGCAGACAAAGCAGGTGATCAAAACCCCTGCACAATTGGCTCAAGAGCGCATGTCATCTCGTCTGCAACAGATTGCTGCTACTTGGCAAAATGTGGATCTGGGTGAACAGTTCCAAGTGCTCTTCTTCTTAGTCCAAGGTGTGCGCTTTGCTGTGCCGCTGATCGATCTTGGCGGTATCTTTGAGTGCGAAAAGATCACTCAGCTTTTTGGTAAGCCATCTTGGTTTATGGGCATTACCGATGTGCGTGGCTCTAAGATCAATATCGTAGATACGCTGCGCTGGGTCATGCCAGAGATCGGTGATAGCCCTGATAAGTATCCATACTTAATTTCTCTGGGCACGAGCTCATGGTCAATTGGCTGCGATGTGCTAGAAGGCAATCGCACTCTCAATCGCTCCCAAGTCAAATGGCGTGAGATCCCAGGTTCCCGTCCATGGCTCGCCGGTATTGTGACTTCGGATAAGTGTGCCTTACTGCACGTTAAGGCTCTGATCTCTTTATTTGAAGCCGGTGCTGACATCGAAGACTTAAGCCGCGATCTTGAGGAGCGGGATAAAGCTAAAGGTAAGTAAGAGCGCAAGCTACAGCACTAGTGCTCTGCGCATAGCCCATGCTCTATGGACTATGGCAGCTGTGGCTGCTGTGGGGGTGCGCTATTTGCTTGCTATGCTTGTGTGGCTCTCGCCTGTCTCTTGCGTTCTATTATGGCAAGTGTGAGGGCGTGTGCATTAATACCGGAGTTTTCGGGGTATAATTTGCCCTTAGAGCCTTTGTGACGTGCTGTCCCGATTCTTTTGTGGTTGCGGGGCACGGAATGCTATCTTCGGTCTGTTTGGTTTTGTTTAGCTTTCCGGCACGAAATTGGTTTGTCGCGAGGCAGATCGCGCTAGCACTGCACTTTTCCTGAGCATTGCTCTGCACTGCCTCTGGCGCTCAGCGCGCCTTTTGGCTTAGCCTGCGGCGCTGCTGCGTTTTTGTGAGAGGACAGTTTTTTTCATGGCTAACGAAGCTTCAACCTCGATTTACGATCCAGACGGCAACAAAAAAGACGAGGTCTTACGTTGGGTTACCTTCCAGCTGGATAAGGAAATGTACGGCGTGAACGTAATGCAAGTGCGTGAAGTGCTGCGTTACTCCGATATCGCCCCAGTGCCTGGTGCCCCTGCCTATGTCTTAGGTATTATCAATCTGCGTGGTAATGTGGTTTCCGTGATCGATACCCGTATGCGCTTTGGTCTGCCACCTGCTGAGGTGACTGATAATACCCGTATTATGATTATCGAGTCGGAGCGTCAGACTGTCGGTATTCTTGTCGATTCCGTGGCTGAAGTGGTCGATCTCAACACTAAGGATATCGACGATACTCCTAATGTGGGTACCGAAGAAAGCGCTAAGTTCATTTGCGGCGTCTGCAACCGTAATGATGAGCTCTTGATCTTAATTGATCTCTATAAGCTCTTAAGCGAGGAAGAGTGGCAGGATATCGCCAATCTCGCTAACTAGAGCTCTTGCTCCTAGATGGATTGCTCTAGACCAGCCTTAGTCAGTTCTTTAAAAGAGCGGCTGGGGTTGGTGCTTTAGCTTCTGATTCTGAAGGCCTCTTTTGAGGCTTTCTTTTTCTTAGGCCCCCATAATTTTCTTAATTTTGCGAGATAGACGGTGGTCTAAAGCTGCAAAGTGACAGTAAGGAATCGCCTTTTTTGGGGTAAAATTCGTGTTTGAGACTTTCGAGTCTCAGATTAAGGTGTTCCTATTTTAGGAACTGATTGTGGTTTGGGGAGAACAGCTAGGTAGCCTGCTTAGAGCCGGATGCTTGGGGTTGTCTTTTGTTTGGGTGGAGCGGTATGGATATCCGTCTCATTTACTTCATAGGCGGCTTAGTTGTTGTCTTACTGTTGCTGCTGATCTCTTTTGTGCTCAATGAGCGCCGTGCTTCTCGTATCGAGAATACCTTAGATGAGCTGCAAGATCAGTTACGCCGTGACGAAGCTGCTGGGATCGTCCATCATGCTTCCAGTACAGGTGGTTCTCTCGATAGCAGTCAGATCAATGTGACTAATGCTCATGGTGAAGAGCAGCCTTTGGATGAAGTGCTCTCAGATCTGAGCTCCAAGATTGACGCTGCCAGTGCTGAGCAACAAAAGTCCTATGCCAATATCATGGCCGATCAGCAGAGCCTCAAGCACTCAATTTCGCAGCTTAAGACACTGATCTCTAGTCTGCCTACCCATGCCATTGCACAAGCAGCTGCTGCCAGCTCTGGCGTTGAGCGTGGTGAAGCAACAGCTGCATCTGACAATAGTGCCCAGCCACAGATGTCAGAAAACACCTTAATTGAGACCACCAATACCGCATCATCAGTGCGTGCTCGTATCAATCCTGACGTGCGTTTGCCGGTAGATGATTTAGTATTGCCTGATATGGGCCGTAGCAGTGGTAATCGTGGCCCAGGTTTAGGCTCTGGTATGAGTGCTAACTATGCGCGTGCGCAGCAAGTGCGACAACAGCGTGGCTCTAGCACTGATTTTGTGGATCCTGATCTGCAAGCAGATCTGGCTTTTGCCGCTGCTAATCGTCATCATGCCGCTGGCTCTGGTGTCTATATGCCAGATTCAGGTGACGGTAGTTTTGTGCAGACGGCCAATAACATTGCGCAAATGGTGGCTGCTACTGATTTTTCACAGTTAAGTCAGAATCAGGCCCCAGCGACTATTGGGGAGCAGATGTCGCAGGCCCAAGCCGCCGCCTCTGCCTCTAACGCCGCCTACGGTTATGGTCAAAATTCATCCATGAGCAATCAGCTCCATTTTGCTGATCAGTCTATGGCTCAAGGCCAAGGCCAAGCTCATCCGCGCCGTGTGATCGGAGGAGTGGCTCCTAAACGATCCTCAGGACGGGATCCGCGCAATCCACTAGGAATGGGAAATTATGGGGTCAGCTCCCCAAAAGACAATGGCGCTAACGCCGAGGATGTTGAGCTTCCTAGTGTTAGCGCCAATGCTGACAATGCCGCCAATACCGTTAGTGAAGAGATTGTTGCTCCTGAGCCAGCGTTAGACGCTGTCAATGCAAGCGCAGAGCAGAGCTCTGCACCTGCCGCTGATCTGTCCTCAGATCCTGTCGTTGACCTTACGGATAACGATGAGACTGAGGAAGTGGAGATTGAGCCTCAATCTATTTCGCAACACTCGCTCGAAAAGGCTCAAGCCTTTGCTGAGGCTTATGCTGAGCGTAAGCAGCTGGCCTCTAAGCAGGATGAGCCTGCTGTTTTATCTGCTGATGCTGATGAGTCAGGTGACGCGTCACCTGATGCTGTCGCAGATGCTGATGTTTCAGCTTCTGCCTCAGCCTCAGCAGTCAGCACTGAGCCAGAGGCAAATGAGGGTGTAAGTGGCGATGTTTCCAGTGCAGAATCTCAAGATTCTGTCGCTGCCTCTAGTCCTGTCTCTTTTGCTACTGTGTTAGCAGGCTCCACCGTGCTGCAACCACGCGAAAATGATCTCGATGCTGAGACGCAATTACATGTGGAGCCAGTAGCAGCCGTACCAGCAACGCCAGAGATTGAATCTGATGCTTCTGTCGAGGAAGAGTCTTCAGGTCTCAATTTAGCTCACCTCAATGGTGCTGACGATGATGAGCGTTTTGATGCTTTACAGTCACTGGCCGCCAATTATCAGCAACAATTAAGTCAATCTGGCTCAGATGAGTTCTCTCCAGCAGATGATGCAGATGCCATTACAGAATCATCTGAAGCTGCTGGTGCAGTAACGGCTACATCGCCTACTGCTACTACTAGTGGGGCTAACCTCACCATTGATTTTGCGCCAGATGATGCCGGTCAATTTAAAGTCACTGTAGCCAATGTTGACACTGATAGCTCTGATGAAGAAGAGCAAGGTGAGTTGCCACGCCACGTGACTGATCTAGAAGACGAGGGGCTGAGCTTTGACATTGAGATGGCTAGCCCTAGTGGTAATGTCTCCTCAGCTGATGCTGTAGCAGCCGCTACTGCAGCCCAAATTGCGGAGCGTCCTGTCGCCGCTACTGTTGCTCAAGCCTCGGGTGTTGGGGCTAAGGTGCCAGTGGTGGACATGATTTTTGATGAGGAATATGTCCGTAAACAGCAACGCGAAAAGCCAAATGGTATCGATCTCAAGATCTTAGATAAGGCCCACAGCTTTATTGATGCAGGTGTGTCCTTAATGGAGCTCTCCGCACGCACTGGTTTAAGTGAGGAAGAGCTACGTTTGCTTTATGACGTAGACGAGAACGGAAGAATTAAGGATGCCGCTGCCATCTTCGAGCAAATGCACCGTGAGGGTGACGATCTCGCTTTAGACGAGATCGCATCACGTGAGCATGAAGATGACGACCTCTCCTCAGACGAAGACGTGGCTGCAGCAGAAGAAGAAACTGTCGCCTCCTCTGTTGAAGCTGAGAGTGAGCAGGACGATGCTGCTTTGAGTGTTGCTGCAGAGGAGCAACCAGAGCACGAAGAGCAAGAGCTTGCTGCTGCCTTAGCCGCTGGTGAGAGTAAAAATCGCCGTAAGAGCAAGAACAGCAAAAAGCGTAAGCGTCGCTCGATGGCGATCCGCAACACCAATCCTGCTGCTGCTTTAGATCAAGATGAGCAACAAGAGATCGCTTCCATGATGGAGCATAAAGAAGATCCTTTTGCTCACAGCACTGCTGCATCTGCTGAAGATGA
>DXEV01000126.1 GCA_019114785.1 Candidatus Anaerobiospirillum pullistercoris
CGAGCAGGAAGCTTCAAGAATAGGGTATATATAGCAGTAACCAAGAGGGCGATCCCCCCTGCTATATATGCCTGAATAGAAGAAGCCCCCACCTCTAAGCGCTTTGGCGCGAAGGTGGGGGAGAACGTCACGCTGCTCAAGCAACCTGGCGAAGCCGTAAAAAGAGGAGAGGCGGTGCTGCAATTTGAGCGCGAAGCCATCAAGCAAGCCGGTTATGATCCGACCATTATCGTGATCTGCACCTTGCCGGATAAAGTGCATTTGCAGCACAATGAAGAGCTCACAGCAGACGCCGAGGTCAACATTAAGCAACCAGTGCTCCAGCTCGAACCTCCTGAGCTCGTTGGCTAAGCTGCCAGCAGGCAAGCCGCAATACTCATTGCGGCAGCTTGCCGTGCACGTTCTTGAGCGCCCACAGATAGAGATTGGCGGCTGAGCCCACAGGACTAACGAGCTGAGCATGCTCTTGTAGCGCAGCCTGTCGCTCTTTTGGCTTCATGGCCTTAAGATCGGATCCAGTCAGATAGGCCCAGCCTTGCTGCACTCCATAATCATGGATCGCAAAATAATCACGCTCGCCAAACACCATGAGCTCAATCATGCTCACCGACCACGGCCCCACGCCCTTAATGGACAACAAAGTGCGCTCCCGTTCGGCCGCATCCATGTTTTGCAGTTGCGCAATACTCAGTGAGCCCTCAGCAAATAACCGTGCAATACGCAGCAGTGTCTCTATCTTGTTATGAGAGAAGGGCAAAATATGCTGCGCTGCAAGCTCAGCTCGGGGCGTCTTAGGCGGCACAGTGCTTAGCACCTGCAAGCTATGCTCACAAGCTGCAATTAAGGCCTCAGGAGAAGTGAAAAACGCAGGATCCATGCTCTGCCGCAGCTTCCCCACTACCTGATCAGACAACTGCTGGCCCACAATTGTCATGACCAAACCAGCATAACAATCCTGAAAAAGCTCACGAGAAAGCAAGCCAAAGTGCTCCACTAGAGGCCGATAGCGGGCATCCTTGCTGCAAAGCAGATCGGCTTCCTCCGGTGTTACCTTTAGGATACGGGTGGCCAAACAAGCTGGCACTTGGGCCTCTGCTGGTACTTTTGCTCTCACTTCTTACCACTCCTCTCTCTGGGCCTGATCAGACAGAATAACTGACCGCTATGGCCTGCCATTGCGCTCCACATAGCACCATCACGAGCGCTAATGCTACACAAGACAGACGCAAACACTGGCAAGCGTCGGAGCTCGTGATCACTAGGCATTGCCAAAAATGGCTTAGCTATAGGCTTTTCCTGCAACGAAATAGCATCTATTTAACGCAAAATTTACTTTTTACCGTCTTGGATCTCACATTCCTTAGATACATTATGCGCAACTTTTAGAGGCTCTTAAGATTGCCTTTTGCCCCTCTCAGGGGCCACATAATGTAGCTCAGGAATAGCAATGTTATCTTTTCGTAACCTCAAAACCCGTACCAAGATCTTGGCGGGTTTCCTCTTGGTGATCGCCATCAGCTTTGCGATCGTCTTTACTGCCATTAATGCCCTATCTCAGGCCCAAAAAGCAGCCTTTACCTTCGATTCCACCTTAAACCACGACTTTGCTAAAGTGCAGGTACTGCAACGCGCCATCCAAGAGCTCAACCTGAAGTTCGCTCAAGGCCTAAATCCACTTGAGAAGAACTACAACTTAGATCGCCTTAAGGTCGATATGGATCAGCTCATGGCCAATGTCGAGCATGCTGCTGCTGACGTCAAGAGCAATCTGGCCACCGATCCAACCTACCAAAAAGAGATCGCAACCTTAATCACCAATAGCGAACACATTATCAGCAAGCTGCAAGAAAAAGTAGTGCCAAAGATCCTGAAAAAGGATTACACCTTTGCCACTCTGTTAGATGTCTATACCCGCGATGTGACGCCACTAATTGCCCAAGCTTTAGGCAGCGCTGATACCTTGATCGCTACCCAAACAGAGATCTGCCTACAAGCCAGCTCTCCAGCGGCCGATCCAAGCACCATTTACTTCATCTCTACCCTTTCGGTTATTGGTACCTTGTGCGCTTTAGCCATTGCTATCTACATTGCCTCTTATATCAGCTCTCAGGTCAACCACGTCAACAAGTACGTGACCCGCATGGCTGATGGTGACTTTGATTTTGAGATCGTGGCCCGCTCTCAAGACGAATTTGGTCAGTTCCGCCGCTCCCTGCAAACCATGCGTGACTCCATGGGTCACATGGTGGCTTTAACGCAGCAAGAGTGCATTCACATCAACACCGAACTGAGCAAGATCAAGCAAGCTGCTGACACCATTGTCGACAGTAGCCACAACGTGCAAAGCCAAGCCTTAACCGTATCGTCTGCCTCCGATGAAATGGTTGAAGCTACCTCTGATATCGCTCGTAACTGCGAAAGCGCTGCTAACGACTCACAGCAATGCCAGAATAAGAGCCAAGAGGTCATGCAGTTACTGCAACAAGCCTTTGCCAATGTGCAGCTGCAAATGGATCACACCCAAGATAACTCCGACAAGATCCAGCGCCTATCAAATCTCAGTCAAGAAATCAGCTCTATTGTCAGCACCATTGATGAAATTGCTTCGCAAACCAATCTGCTGGCTTTAAATGCTGCCATCGAAGCTGCACGCGCAGGTGCTGCCGGTCGTGGTTTTGCGGTAGTGGCTGATGAGGTCAGAGCTTTAGCTACTCGCACCTCAAGCTCCACCAGCGATATCACAGACATGGTCGCAAATATCCAGAATGAGGCCCAAAGCACTACCTCTTCGATCCAAACCTCAGTGCAACATATGGCTCAGGTCAATCAAGACACCCACGAGCTTGAGCAGCTCATGCACTTGATCGCAGACTTTGTGCGCAGTGTGAATAACCAGATCACGCAAATTGCCTCATCGACCGAAGAGCAAACCTCTGCCACCACGGAGATCTCGGCTCGTGCTCAGAATATGACCAACGCTGCTATCTCCATGACCGAGCAAGCTACCTTGCAAAAGGACTCGATTGTCTCGACCTTAAACAACATCGAGCACCTAAATCAGGCTTTGAACTTCTTTAAGCTCAGCCAACACGACTACCAGCAAGTGGCCGAAACATACAGCCTGTCTTCTAAGGTCATGGCCATTGCAGATGCTACCGATTCCAGCCATGCAGCTGACGCAGATCTTCCTCCGCTGCAATATGCAAAGCAATATACAAGCTCCACCCCTGACCAGAGCTATCCTCAGAATGGGAACGAGCAAGAAGGCTCTTCAATGGGAGGTTTACGATCAAGCGTATTAGCTTAGGGGGATTTTGAGACATGGGAAGTTGGGGCTACCACCCTACTCACCAGACGCATGTTTTGCTTGCCCTGAATAGAGCAATAGATGCCACTTTCGGCGTGAGCAATCCCCTTAAGAAGCACATTTTTACTCAACCAGTTTCCTGACACATTGTTACGGCTCAGAACGCCCTAGAAACACAGGGTACTGGGTCGTACTCATTTTGTAGCCGTATAACAACAATTTATTCCCAGAAAAAATCTGTGCACTATCTCGCTAATCCTGTACTTGAGCTGACATTCTTTATCAAGAGACGCAAGTTTTTTGCTATAGTAACTCACGAATATAGTTTAAGCTCTGGGAGTACAAGATCGGCTTTTGCCCTCATTTCTTGTGCTCCCAGTTTTCCACACCGGCTGTCGTGTAACTCACTACTGGCATTTTTTGCTATTGGCATTTTTGGCAAATCGTTCTCTATCTGCTTTCCTGAGTGGTCAGAAGAGCAAATAGCAACTGCTCTGAAATGTAGTCTCACGACACCAGCAACGACACACTATATCCACCACGTATTTATTTTATGTATCTAGGAAACATAAAGATTTACCCCTAAGA
>DXEV01000127.1 GCA_019114785.1 Candidatus Anaerobiospirillum pullistercoris
ATTTCTGCAAGCGTTAGCTATAAGAAACTGCGCTTGTTGCAAAAACGCAAAAGTTATTTAACCGAACTGAGAACTTGAGGCGGCAATTCCTCCCCCGCTTTAGAAGCGGGGGTATCCTTGCCGTGAATTTGGTGAACCTACACATAAGCTCTTGCTTATGGGAGGATGTCACCAACCTGCAACTGATTGTCTTAAGGATCTTCGTATGTCAACCATCCGTGATGTCGCGCGCTTAGCCAATGTCTCCGTGGCCACGGTGTCTCGTGTGCTCAATGGCTCATCCAAAGTTAGCCAGAAATCTAAAGATGCTGTGTTGCAGGCACAAAAAGAGCTGGGCTTTTACCTCAATGCCAACGCAAGAGCCTTAGCTCAACGAGATAGCCACACTATTGGTGTAGTGGTCAGCCAGATCTCAGATCCATACTTTGGTGAGGCGGTGCAGGCCTGTGATGACTCTATCCATGAGCTAGGATATAACCTGCTGGTAGGTCAAGGCTACCACAATGCAGAGCGCGAAAAGCGTGCTATCGACGACCTGATCTCATATCAGTGCCGTGGTCTGATCGTCCATGCTTTAGCTCTCAGCGAAAAAGAGCTCATGGCTTACATGGATACCATTCCTTATATGGTGATGATCAACCGTGTGCTGCCAGGATATGAGTCTCGCTGTATTAACTGCGACAACTACTTAGGTGAATGCCTCGCAGTCGAAGAGCTGATTGCTCACGGTCATACCAAGATCGCCTATATCAACTCTAGCCACACCATTGAAGATACCACTGAGCGCTTACAAGGCTATTGTGACACCTTAGAGAAACACGGCATTAAGTACGATCCAAGCTTGGTGTTCAATGGCAGTCCATCACTCGAAGGCGGATCTGATGCTGCAGCTCAGCTTTTAGCTCATCATCAGCCAATCAAGGACTTCACAGCAGTAGCCTGTTATTCGGATGTAATGGCCGCTGGTTTGATGGCCACCCTGCATCAGAATAAATTGCGTATTCCTGAGGATATCTCCATTACTGGCTTTGATAACCTCTTTTTGAGCACCTGCCTGATCCCTACTCTCACCACTGTCAATAACCCAGTAAGACAGATGGCTGAAGAGGCTTTACATCGCTCGCTTAGCCTCTACGAAGGCAAACCAATCGAGGCTCCACACCGCGCAGATGTGCATTTAGTGCGTCGTGACTCAGTGACCGCACCTAAAGAGTAATGCCCCATTAAGGCCTAGAGCCGACTCCAAGTCCAGACAGGAATCCATTCTGGATCACAAACAAGAGTCTGGACATGGCCCATATTTGCCTCTAAGCCAGATGCCATGCGGGCTGCTTTGCAGGCTTTTCTAGCAAAATTAGCCACAATAAGCGGCAAAGATAGCAAAGCCAGTGTCCAAATCGGCAGCTCTTTTCCAACCTTTTCCCGACCTTCGCGCCGCAAACATGCAATACACACTCGTTTTGCCTTTTATCACCCTAAGGTGCGTGCTAAACTTTGTCTTTGAGCAAGTTTAAGCGCTAAAGGGCCCATAAAGCACAGCTCAAACCTATGGCTGGCTAATGGAAAGCGCTCTGCTCATCCTGTCCTTCCTTTTGCAATGGGAGAAACGCAGGCGTATGGCCGAGAAAGAAAAATTAAAGATTCACACCTCTTACAAAGATCGCCAAAAGCAGCACCGTACAACCAAGCGTAATATATCTTGGGGATCTGGCGTAACAGAGGGAATACCTTTTTCTTGGTCGATGCTGCGTCCTTCGTTTTGGGGCGCATGGTGTGCTATTAGCCTGCTTTTCCTGCTAGTTACCATCCTGCCTTATCGTGTGCTTATGGCCTTAGGTCAAGGCATTGGCCTTTTAATGCACAAATTCCTCAAAGGTCGCCGCTACGTGGTTGCCACCAACTTAAAGCTTGCTTTTCCAAACCTCAAGCAAAGTGAGCGCGATCAGTTGGAAAAGAAGATCTTTGCCAATGCCGGTATGGCGGTATTTGAGACAGGTATTGCTTGGTTCTGGCCAGACTGGCGTCTCAAGCGCATGCTGATCATTGATCCTAAAGAGCTGGAGCTGGCAAGACAGCTCGGTGCCCAAGACACACGTACTATTGCCTTTACCTGCCATATGGTGACCTTAGAGATCGGTGCGCGTCTCTATGCTCTGGCCATTAAGCCTGGCATTGGCATTTACCGCAGCTCGGATCACCCTGTCTGGGAATACATTCAAGTCAAAGGCCGTCTGCGCTCCAATCTGGCCTTAATTGATCGCACTGACGTGAGATCCATGGTCAAAGCAGTAATGAAAGGCTACCCAATCTGGTATGCCCCAGATCAGGACTATGGCCGCCAAGCTTCGGTGTTTGTGCCATTTTTCGCCGTAGACAAAGCCTGCACTGTCACCGGCTTACATGACTTAGCTCGCATTAAAGACGTGAAAGTGCAGCCATTCTGGCTGGTACGTGAGAAAAAAGGCTATCACCTGCATGTATTGCCACCATTAGAGAACTTCCCTACAGAAGATGTCACTGCTGACACCTTACGCGGCAATCAAATGGTAGAGCAAATGATCTTGTCGGCTCCTGAGCAATACTTGTGGATGCACCGTCGCTTCAAGACAGCTCCTGAGGGTGAACCAAGCCGCTACCCTGATATTGCTTAAGCTATAGCTTAAGCTCTTGATAAAGCACCACATCGCAAACCAATCAAACAAAAGGAGAGTAAAGATGGCCATCAATAGCCACAAGGCATCACAAGCACGCCTTCGTATTGCACTCTTAGGCACTATTGGTCTAAGTAGCGCTCTCTTGCTTACTGCCTGCGTCAGCCCAGCGGAAATGCAGCAACAGGAGCAGCTGGCAGCTAAGGTCATCACAGCTCTCCCTACCGAAGTACAAGGTTGTACCTTTTTAGGTAATGTGGACGCACAGCCACGTATGAGCATCGGCAATAGCCGCTTTGAGCTCAAAGTCTTAGCAGCTCAGCTTGGAGCTACCCATGTGGTAGAGACCCTATCCTACCCACAGCGCATGAATCGACTTTCATGGGACTATGGTGTGGCACTATCGGGCAGAGCCTACCTTTGCCCAGAGGGTTTAGGCCCTAAGGTCAATAATCCTCAAGGCGAGTTAAAGATGCCGGAGCACATGCCACAACCAAGCGTCAACAGCGAGAACATCTTTTTCCAATAGGTCAGCCCAAGCAGCCTACCTTTAGGCTTGATCAGTCATTAGGTCAGAACCACCACTAGCAGTAATGTCGGCTCACTGCTGACCGTCTAAGCTGTGGTGGTATGGCTTGCTTCACTCCCTGTGCTGCACTCCACTTGCTTCTTTCTGCCAGCAACAAGCTTAGCAGCCAAGATCACAGCTCACGGTCACATCTATCAGCCACTCAGCCGTAGCGCTTACAAACCACCAAGGCTGCTATGCCAAGAGACTACTCCAACAGTGTCCAATCTGAAGACAGAAAGCTCTGCTTTGTGATTAGCCACTCCGAGGCAAAAGCCTCACACTAAGCCCTCCCCCAAACACTCTAATTTTCCCTAATTTAAAGCCATTTCACACTTGGCACCATTTCTGCACTAACTCAGATAGCTTCATCATCGCAGCCCTCGTTGTAAGACCCGACGTAAGCTGCACGAAGAAAGACAATAAGCTCAACTGAGCTCGTAGCCTAAAGCTACAGCGACGCAAAGGAATCTTTGCTAGCACCAAAAGTAAAGCTCTGAGCTGATACATCTTTCCCACATCTCTTCTCTTAACTCATATCAGGTCTTTCTCTCCAGTCAAAACGTTCTTTTGGCTGAAACCAAACCTTCCACATATCACATATATTATTTATGGCATCATTGTCTATTTTTCTAACAACAATTTAATCGGAAATATATAGACTTGATTATTTACCGCGTATTTTGTTGCTGGTATGTGTATCTATGGACACCTAACAAACCTGATAAATATCAAATTTGGTATGAACTTTGAAAAAAAAAAAAAGTTTTCTAAAGTTGCAGATATTCAAGGTAAACGGAGCAAGCAAAAATTGCCTGTTCTTATCTTTGCCGCATCTTTTAGATGTAAATCTCTGTGAAGAGAGTTCATCTACGAAGATACGGTGGTCTCAACTTAGTAGGTAGCACCATGGCTCTATACGTCAATACTAACGTTTCGTCCCTTAACGCTCAGCGTAAGCTGACGAACGCTACCAATAATCTGAATGTAAGCTATCAGCGCTTATCTTCTGGTCTGCGCATTAACTCCTCTAAGGACGATGCTGCTGGCCTCCAGATCTCTGACCGCTTAACTTCTCAGATCAATGGCTTAAATCAAGGCAA
>DXEV01000128.1 GCA_019114785.1 Candidatus Anaerobiospirillum pullistercoris
CTTCTCTGGCAGCGCAAAAGGCTCTTCATCTTTTGCTGGAGCTGGGCCGATCTGCTCTACGGCAGGCTCACTGTCAAGCTGAGGTACCAGCTTGCCGGTAATAGCAAGCTCGAGGATCTTGTCGCGCAGTGGCTTAAACATGGCTGCTCTCCTTAATGGCTTGCTGCACGCTGGCAAAGGCCTCGTTGATAGTAGTCAGCTTTTGCTGCATGGCTGCCATCAGCTGCTCGAGATCCATTTCCTCAATCTCGCTCTTCTTTGTGCCGATCCAAGGGGCTACATTAAGGTTGCAGTCTTCTTGGTCTAAGAACTCTTTGGCACTGAACTTACGCCAGCGACCATCAGGATTGCTCTCTTCGTTGTAGGTCTCACTACGCTCACCTACTCCTCCCTTGCCATCAGCATGGTAGCAGGCTACAAAGTCATCCAAGTCCTTGCGCTGCATTGGGTTCTTGCTCATGGAGAAATTCATGTTGGAACGGAAGTCATAGACCCACACATCAGTGGTTGGCTTGCCCTTGGTGAAAAACAGCACGTTGGTCTGTACACCTTGGGCATAGAAGATACCCGATGGCAAACGCAAAATGGTGTGCAGGTTAAAGTCCTGCAACAGCGAGCGGCGGATCGCAGCACCCTCTTTTACAAAGAGCACATTATCAGGAAGCACTACAGCAGCACGACCGCCGGTCTTAATCAGCGACATGATGTGCTGCAGGAAGTTGAGCTGGTTGTTGTTAGTCTCGACTACGAAGTCTTCACGCTTAAACTCAACTGAACCTGATGGTCGCGCACCAAAAGGAGGATTGGCCAATACCACGTCAGCTAACTCATCAGGGCGGCTCAGCAACGAATCACCTAGCATGATTGGCGACTTCTTACCCTCGATGCCATGCAAGAACATATTCATGGAACCAAGAGTCACCACCAGAGGGGTATTGTCCTGACCGCGCAGCCCCTGCTCCTTTAAGCGCTTCCTCTTGGCTCCAATCTTAGACTGAGCCTTCATATGGACATAAGCAGCCAGCAAGAAGCCACCAGTACCGCAAGCAGGATCCCACACAGTTTCCTCGATCTTTGGATCGGTCACATCTACCATGGCCTTGATAAGCGCACGAGGAGTGAAGTACTGACCTGCTCCGCTCTTCTTATCTTGGCCATTCTTTTCCAAGATCCCCTCATAGAGCGAACCTTTGACATCATCATCAAAATCAAACCACTTTACTTGGTTGATCATGTCAATAACTTTGGCGAGGTACGGTGCCTTGTCGATCTTGTTTTGCGCTTTGGCAAAGATACTACGCACAAACCCATCAGGATATTCATCATGGGACAAGGCAGCGAGGATCTCCTCGTAATGTTCTAATTTCTCCTCAGGAAGCAGCTTTAGCTCTTTGCCTACCAACTTCGGAGCAATCAGCGTTGGCCAACGGTACTGCTCAGGTATACGTGAAGGCTCGCCAAATGCACTAACCTCGTAATCCATCTTCAAGAAAAGCAGATAGGTCAGCTGCGTCAGGTAATCGGTATAGCCAATACCTTGGCCAGCTAACACGTCTGCCATCTGCCAAACTTTCTTCACAAGGTCTGTGGCTTGGGATTCGGTCTTTCTTGGTGCCATAGAAGCTTAAGCTCTCAACAGGAAATTATTCAGTGATTCGATAGGACGGTTCACTTCCGCCCCAAAGTCTTGATAAAGCTGCCGGAAAAGGTCGGCATTGAGCTCACGCAACTCTCGCGGTGACATGATTGCCCCATTAATAGCGATATATTGCGCTAAACTGCGATACCAGTTCTTGTGCTCATCGTCCATTGGTAGGTCATTTTGCGTCTGGCCACACCACAGGTTAAATAGCTGAATCAGGCGTGTATTATTAGCCAGAGATACCAGCTGTGCAGTGTGATGCCAAGCAAAACGTGTCAGCTGTAGCGCATTGGTAGGAGCATCAGTCTCATCCTCATTAGCAGGATTAAGCATGATCACCATGCGTTTTTGCTTTACATGCTCAGAGCCAGCTACTTCATTGATACCAATGTCAGCTTCATTAGCAGCCACACCAGTAGTGGCTACAGCAGCTGCGGCGGCAGCAGCATTGTAATTGGCATCAGACTGTGCCTGCAATAGCAAGGCATAATCTTTCCACAGTTGTGGCACGCTGAAATTGGTGATCTTGCGCCTTAAGATCTCATTGAGCTCCTCTAAGCCTGCAACTGATAGATCCTCCACTTGAGCAGCATTATCCTTAAGACGCTGAAACAGTGGCTCTTCCTCTGCCAGCTCCTCAAGACTTTGCTCAAAAAGGTGCACTCTATCCGCAGCCTCTTCTTGTGAGAAACCGGCATATAGCAGCTGATCCTTTTGCTCTGGCAGTTCCTTAAAGTAGCCCTTGGCGATCTCAATCAGCTTCTTACGCGCTGGGATATCATCCAACAAAAGTGCGAGTAAGGCTTTACGCTCGGTATTTGGCTCATTGCTGTCCACAAAAGGAGGCAAAGTCTCCTGTTCGCAGGCCTCAATGATCCTTTGAGCAAACTCAATGAGGTGCAGCTGTGGAGACATCTTCTGCAAAACCGCAAGCTCATCCGGATCGCCTTTGTTGGCAATAGTGGTCAGCTTATAGGCCAATTGCAGCATTAAATCATCTGACACTACACCTCGAGACAACTCTTCGAGTAAGCGCTCTAAGGTCATCATCGCCTGATGCTTACCACCGACTTGTGGAACTGTCTTTTCCTTTTCGGTGACACCAATGGCATCCACGATCACAAAGCGATCCTTGTG
>DXEV01000129.1 GCA_019114785.1 Candidatus Anaerobiospirillum pullistercoris
CTGAAGCGCGTATCCTGACAAGGATTTGCCTTTCTTCATCTGTGTCCAAGCTAGACAAGATGAGGCTATCCAGCTACCAAGCCGTGTTTGAGAAAATCATGGCTATCCTTAGGTTGGACGGCATTGAGGTCGAAGCTTTTACCTCGGTTGCTTAGGTTCGCGGGTATGTTCACAAAGCCCTCCTCATAGCCCGCTTGTTGTCCCTCAACACATCAGCGCCGCCAGTAATACTGCTATTACCGGTACAGCATATACCACCAAAGCAGCAGGTAACGAGAGTTTGATGTCGATGGGAGCCACCAGCATCAGCAGCAGAAGCATCCGGTACATCCGCATTGGTGTCTCCATATGGCTACTTAGCGGGAGGCGCAAAAAAGGCAGTCACAATACGCAACTGCCGATTTTATGGTGGCTAAAGTTTAACCATTTCCTTTGTGCTAAAATTCGCTAGCTTCCTAACCTCCTCTCTGCTCATCCCACGTGCCAGCAACTTGCGAGCAGTAGCAAAATGACGCTCCAGTTCTGGTTTACGTCCTTCTGCTGTAGCTTTTTTCTTCAGCTCTTTCCAACCATCGTGATAGCCTGACTCATACCCACCTTTCTCCCCATCTTCGACCCCAAGTTTATAGCCTTCAGCATAGCCAATAGGCTTTCCCCTGCCAAAGCCTTCATATCGCCCATTGACAAAGCCTTTGTAATGGCCATCACTATAGGTTGCTGATTTCCCTGCCTCGAGTCCTTCGGCTTGCCCCTGCACAAAGCCCTCCTCATAGCCATCATCCCTACCCACAACAAAACCATCGTCGTACCCCTCAGCAGTCCCTGCTTTTTGCCCCTCAAACAATCCTTTGTCATGGCCTTCAGCACACCCTTTGTTATAGCCCTCAGCAAAGCCTTGATCACGCCCCTCAGCAAATCCTGCTGCATAGGCAGAGCGACGCACGCTCTCAAAAAGCGCGTCCAAAGGTAAAACCTCGGTCTTTTGGAGAGTGGCATTAACCGCCACATCATTTTGCTTGCTCATTAGCTTTTGCATGCTTCCTCACCATCTTCAAGAGTTTTGCCATTTCTTGGCTATTGAATGATGTCAGCTTCTCAACCTCGTCTATACTCATACCACTCTCCAGCAACTTGCGAGCTGTAACCAAATGGCGATCCAGCTCTTGCTTTCGACCATCGTCACCCCACTCTTTCTGTACCCCCTGATACTCTACAGAACTTGCGGCAAACCCATTTGGATACGCTGCATCAAACCCACTACCGTAGCCATCGTATCGACCTTTCTCAAAGCCAGCTCCTTTTCCGTTCTCGAATCCATCCTTTATCCCCGCCTCCAAACCGTCTTCGTAGCCGCGTAAATAATCGTCTGTCTTTCCTGCATCGAACCCCTCGTAATACCCCTTGGTCAGCCCATTGTCGTAGCCCTCTTTTTTCCCCTTAGCACGCCCCTGCTTATAGCCTTGAGCCCAACCAATTGAATGACCCTTCGCAAAGATCTCATCGTACTTCTCCGCAAAGCCTTGCTCATGGCCATCGATGAATCCGTCCACTTCCCCCACAGCAAAGCCCGCTGCATAAGCATCCCTCCGTACCTTCTCAAGACGCTCCTCTAAAGACAACTCCTTGCTCTCCGAGGAAATGTCGGTGGTAACATCCTGCTGATTGCTGCTAACCATTATTTAGGCCTCCCTAAGCTCTGCAATCCTCTGCTTGTTTTGATCATGCGCTGGCTCAGCACAGAGCCAATGCATCCAACTTGGCCTAAAAATAGGCCTTACAAAACAGCTTACCACGGACTCTGAAATCCACCTAATCGGTGATCTCGGCCAATGATCACTAATGATTACTGATTGCAGTTGTAGAGGCCCTAAAACGCAACTCTATCAGCAACACCAGTACTGCTGGTATCGCCAGTAATACTGGTGTCGCCCTTAATGAGGGTATTACCGAGATGCCAGATATTGCAGTTGCTGCTGGCACCTAAACTATAGCTTGTGCTCAGTAGGAGATACAGCATCAGCTGAAGCGGACGAGGCAGCCACATTGGTGCTTTCCTCTTGCTCCTTAGATGCTGGTGCAGAATTTGAGGCGTCTATTGTGGAGTCTGTTGTCTTCTCTGCTGCCTGTGAAGCAGGCTGTACGACAGCTAACTGCTCTGGGGATTGGGATTTGGCTGGGGACTGAGGCAGAGCCTGAGCTTGAGCCTTGTAAAGTGCTGCAATGATTTCACGACAGCGCTTTTCACCTAAAGCACCCACGTTGAGGCACAGCTGGTAATTCTGTGGATCCATGAGATCCTTTCCAAAATATTGGCGATAGTACTCAGCTCGGGCTCGATCTTGGAGACGCATGCTCTCCGTTGCCTGCTCTTTGTCTTGGCCATAGTCAGCACGACAGAGCTCTAATTTGTGCTCATAATCCGCGTAAAGCAGCACACGTATGCAACGTGGATTGTCTTGCAAGATCTTGTCTGCACCACGACCAACAATCACGCAAGGGCTGGTCTTAGCTACCTGACGTACAGCACGCGATGTCGCCACAAACAGAGCATCGTTGGTGGAAAGCGATTTTTCTAGTGGCACCGAGAAATCCTGCATCACCATCTGGTAGAGCAATGCGCTGTCCAAACGGCCTTCACTCTTTTCCACCACTTGAGGCGACAGTCCACTTTCTTTTGCGATCAGCGCAATGAGCTCATTGTCATAGAACTTAATGCCAAGATCTTGAGCTAAGCTTTTGCCAAGCTTGCGACCACCACAGCCGTATTGGCGAGTAATAGTGATCACTGGGAAAAATTCATGGCTCTCAGCACCTGTTGCTGCTTGTTCAGTTGGTGCACGATGACGTGTAAAGAAGCGCGTAAAACGAGGCTGCAGACGAGGCAGTAAGAAACGCACCATTGGGCCAATAGACAAAGCGCCCACCACTGTGCCTTCACGTACACCCTCGATAGAGCTAAAGCCAGTCCAAACAAAAGAAAGCACAACTGCGATCAGGACTAAACTGGAGTCGAAGCAGGTCTTAATAAGGCCAAACTCCTTATGCAGACGCATCGACAGAGCTTTCACAAAAGCCTCACCGGAGACCATGGCCACATCTGCACAAACCTGCAAAGTCACACCAATGGCTAAAGTGATCGAGCCTGCTGCAAGTAATCCCAGCTTGCCGATGTAAATAATGTCCTCAGGAACCACCTGCGCAATTGACCACATGGCAAGGTCAATGGAGGCGCTGAAGATCACCGTGACTGGAACCTGCAAGAATATGATCAGAGCATGCTCGCGCGCGTATTGCTTACCCACCAAGAACACCTGCAGCACGATCAGCAGAATGTTAAAGATGCAGGTCATAGCACCTAAAGTTAACGGGGTGTGCAACGAAATCACATAGTTCGGGCTGGAAATTGGCGTAGTACCAATGTTAGCCGACGTCACCAAGGCAATACCCAAACCGCCTAAAAACACGGCAAAGAGGAAGACGATATTGCGCTCAATGATCTCTTGTAGTGGCATGTGGCGCTTGTTTTTCTTGCTCTTCTCCATCCTACTTCGGTTCCTCCAAAATTAACCTAAAAC
>DXEV01000130.1 GCA_019114785.1 Candidatus Anaerobiospirillum pullistercoris
CTAGCTAGCGCAAGCTCTGGTGAGCCGTTAGCGCGTCCTGCGCGCTATAGCTCGGGAAGTGCCAGATTTTTGTGGAACATGGTCTGGAGCCATGTGGTCTGAGCTTAGAGCTCATAGTTCTAAGCTAGAGAGCCTCAGCTAGGGCCTAGGCCTGAAAGGCTGACGCTAGGCCTATAAGGCCTAAACGCGTGAGTTTTAGACTAGTTCTGTTTGTAAGGAGACTGTTGTCTCTGACATGGGCTCAGTTCGTAAGGACTGGGCCTTTTTTGTGACAGTGGATTTGCCTCTTTTTTCGGACATGCCTTTATCTTTTCCGCGCCCTAATGGTGCCAAGTTTCTTCTTTTAAGTGTGCTGATCATCGTTTTAGATCAGATCACCAAGTATCTGTGTGTGTTTAATATCCCTTACAACACACGAGGAATTGAAGTCTTACCTTTCTTCAATATCATTCACGTCTATAACTACGGTGCTGCCTTTAGTATGTTTGCCTCGTGGGATGGTGCACAGCGGATCCTGCTCTCGGCCATCGCTATTATTATGGCGGCGATCTTTACTGTGGTGTTATTGCGAACCAAGCAAGAACAGAAGTGGCATTGCTTGTCTTATGCCTTATTCATTGGCGGGGCTATTGGTAATTTAATTGATCGACTGATCCACGGCTATGTGATCGACTTTTTGCTGTTTTATCTGCAAGATGAAAGCGGACGGATTACTTGGGC
Organism: Candidatus Anaerobiospirillum pullistercoris; assembly: GCA_019114785.1. GTDB lineage: Bacteria > Pseudomonadota > Gammaproteobacteria > Enterobacterales > Succinivibrionaceae > Anaerobiospirillum > Anaerobiospirillum pullistercoris. The sequence continues at coordinate 721 of DXEV01000130.1, forward strand.
TTATCCTGCTTTTAATGTGGCCGATATTGCCGTGTGCTGTGGTGCTGCCTTGCTAGTGATCCTTGCAATTTTCCACAAAGATCAGGACAAGACACAGGCGTCAGTCTAAAAAGATCTGCGGCTGGATCCGTGTTTGCAGCCAATAAAAAAGCCACAGTGCGAGGCTGTGGCTTTTAATGTAGTGTTGTGAATGCCTAGAGAGGTGATCTAGGCTTTGTGGTGTTTGTGAGACAGAGGCGAGACTTGGAGATACCTCTGTCCTCTGCCTTTTACCTTGTGGATATTGTTTAGGCCTTCTTCAGCATATCTAAGTCTTGCTGGATATCGCCTTCGGTAACGGCCTTGTTGATGACCTTATCCATGTAACGACGGGTTAAGACACGTTGGATATCGTCTAAGGTCTTGCCATTGAGCTTGTAGGCAAAGATGTAGATTAAGGCACCGCCTAAGCAGATAGCAGAGGAAATCCAATACAGAGCAGTCATGCTGGTAATGGTCTCTGGGGTTTGCTCTACGTTTGGTACGTAGTTGATTAAACCTAAGAACAAGCCAATCACTGCACTGGAGATAGCACCGGAGCACTTGGAGAGCAGGGTGTGCAGCGAGTAGTAAATGCACTCGGAGCGGATGTTGAACTCAACATCACCATAGTCCACAGTGTCAGCCACCATGATCATCACTAACAGCCAGTAAAGAGCGTTAGAGAAACCGGTTAATAAGCCAGAAACGACCACCAGAGGGAACAGCATGCCATCGCCAATGCCTAAAGCTGGTAACGAAACTAAGGTAGCAGCGGCAAATGGGGAGGTGATGGCTAAGATGAAGATGGTCTTACGGCCTAAGAGGTTAACCAGTGGCTTGAAGAAGATCAGGCTTGGAATAGCAGCGACCGAAGCGGAAACCATTAAGGTCGAGAACAGGTCTTCATCGTGCAGCGAGTACTTAAACATGTACAGGTTGAAGGACTGATACACGCCAGTACCGATCACGTAGCAGAAAGCTAAGCTTAAGAAGATTAAGAACTGCTTATTGTGAGTAACGATGAATGCTGCTTCTTTGAGGTTAAAGCCTTCGTCGCTACCACCCTTATAGTTGGTCTCAGTCCACTTGCAGGTAACAGCAGCCGAGGAGATAGCAAAAAAGCCACCTAAAGCTGCATAGAGCATGTAACCGAAGCCATCATCGCCTTGACCGAAGAGGTGCACTGCATACAGACCGCAACCAGAGGCAATGTAACCACCAATAGTAGCGGCAAAACGTGGGTATGGCAGCAGGCCTTCACGCTCGTCCTTGTCTAAGGTGATGTTAGGAATTAACGACCAGAAAGGAGCATCGCAGATGGTGTAGCTCATACCCCAAGCGATGTACACAATGGTCAGATAAACGATCTGGGTGGTACCTTCAAAGTAGTGGGTGCAGAAGCAGGCGGTCATGAAGACAGCGTTTAAGATGTTACCCACGAAGATCCATGGCTTATATCCTAACTTGTTGTAGAACTTAGCTACGATGTAACCAAACATTGGATCGTTGATGGTATCCCAAATACGGGCTACGAGGAAGATAATACCGCAGACAGCGGCGGATACTCCTGCTACGTCGGTCAAATAGAAGAATAAGAAGGTATTGACCAAGCATAAGGACAGGTCTTTACCGAAGCTACCATAGCCGTATGACAGCTTGGTCTGCATTGAGACCTTCGGTGCGATTGGGGTTGGGGCTGTTTCACTCATAGTTGCGTCTCATAGAAGATCGCCAAGGAAGTAGAGCTTGATGCCGTCGGTGCTACCGCGTACCTAGGATTGGAGTGAGGAAATGTAGGTATGCGTTTGCAGTGTCCTAAAAATGGTTGGAGCTTTTTAGGACAGTAAGTGACAGCACTTGGCTCTACCTCGGTGGTTTGTAGTGGAGTCCATGCAAAGATAGACGCATCGCGGGGCCTATCTTTTTAGCCGGTTTGGTGCAGTATTTGAGGCTACTGCGCCACCAGTTGCGGTTAATTTGGAGTACTTAGCCGCAGCTGGAATGAATTTTTTGGCTGATCAACGCTGCTCGAACTATTACGTGGCACGCTAAACGATCAGCCGGTGATTTGGTTTGAAAACTGCCTTTAGCTACGCTGCATCACGATGTAGCCTGACTTTGGCAGGGTGATTTCTTGAATTTGATTGCTCAGCTCTAAGCTGTACTCGGAAACGAGGCGGCCTAAGCAGTCGTAAGTCTTAGTGTTGACCGTAACTGGTGTGCTCTCTTGGCCATTGCTCTTTGGTAGACGGATCACAAAGTCTGTCTTCATGGCACCATTCACTAAGGTCAGCTCCTTAGTCTCAGGGCAGGAGAAGAGCTCTAAGATGTGGTCACTGCCGATTACCATGAGCTCTTGAGCACCTAAACGGGCTCCTAAGATGGTGTACATGAACTCTGGGTGGAGTGCGTACATCTGGCCATACATCAAAAGTTCACGGTGGTCATGCCAGAAGGTCAGCCAATGCTTGACCATGGCACGGTGTTCCTCGTTGAGGTGCTTAAAGTTTGGTGATACCTGAGGAACAGCAAACAAGGTGTGGATGAAGTTCAAGCTGGAGCTTTCGACACTCTCTAATGGCGACCAAATGAACATGTCGGCATGGACAGCAGTGGCATGACGATCATTACCGGTCATGGCACGCACATCAGTGGTGGTCATGCGGTTCATCAGAGTGTCGTTAGGGCAATCGTGAGCGCGGAACATGTTGCCAAACTTGCGGATCATTGGGCCCACATAGTTTTGGCGGAACTCAATTAAGATGTCGCTCTTGATGGCACTGAGAGCAGCACGCACTTCGCTCATCAGCATGTCCACGGCCTCAGGCAGCGATTGGGTGTCACGCTCAGCGTTATAAGCTTGAGCCTTTTCGTCAGCTTGACGCATGTCAAACTCGTCAATAAAGTCGAGCTTTAAGCCATCTAAGTCATAGGTCTTGACCATGTTGGCAAAGGTGTTGACGAGGAAGTCACGCACCTTCTTAAAACGTGGGTCTAAGACATAAGCGTTCCAACGAGGGTTGAAGCACAGGCAGTAATCCTTGTACTCCTCGTGGTGTTGGGACTTGCTACCAATGAATGGCACGGCAAACCACACCATGTATTTCATGCCCAAAGCATGTACACGTTGGACGTGCTCTTTCATGTGTGGGAAGCGCTTGGTAGAAACTTGCCAATCGCCGCAGAAAGCGTAGCCACGATTGTTGTCGTCAGTCTGCCAGCCATCATCTACGATCACGGTCTTGCAACCTGCCTCTGCAGCCAGAGCACATTGTTCCTCAATCTCTTTTTCTTCGAGGTTTTGCAGGAAGGCATACCAAGTGGAATACACCGGCTCTAAGGCCCCTTCAGGCACTGGCATGATGTCGTTATTGACCTCACGCTCGTAGTAACGGGTGATGTTCTGTAAAGCGTTAAATACTGGCAGCGTAGAGGTGTCTAAACGTAAAGACACGCGGTAAGAATTGGTTGCTGGCAGTTGCTGGGAAAAGAGGGTAAAGGTGATACGAGCGGCTTCTTCCTCTTCGTAAGCACCAATGTTGACGTTGACGATGTTCTTGCAGTCACTTAAGGCAAAAGCCAGCTTGTTGATGCCTTCGGCCGAGAAGAAAGCGCCCATAGGGGCTAGGTTGCAGATATGGCTGGTAAAAGAAGTGTTGTACTCCAGCATGCCCTTAGGACGAATGTTCTTGCATGGAGTGCAAATGCTTGGCAGCCACAGAGATTGGGTGTTGTCGACAGGCAGTCTTAAATCTAAGGTGGTTTGAGGGATCACCACTGGCTCATCGGAGCTAATGGTCAGATCGAGGTACCACACTTGATTGATAGCGCTAGAGGTAGTTTCACTGCCGTATAAGCCAGGCTCGCTCTTCAGTTGCTCACCTTGAGCTTGTAGCTTAGCTAAAGCCTCGGCACTGCAACCGTATTCAGAGCAGAGCTCAGTAGAAGCAACTTGACGTAAAGCCAGATCAAGGTGCAGCTTGTCTTGCAGCTCACCTTCTGCATGTACACAGGCTTGAGCACGTAAAAATGCCCAGTCGAGACTCTTTAAAATCATGCCGCACCTCTTAGCTCAACTCACACTGACACAGACAAAACAGAAAAATCAGAAAACGTGGCTCGTAGCATGACAGCCTCAAACCAGCGACCTAGCCTTACGGTATGCCTTGACTAACCTTGGTGAACCTTGGTGAATAAGTCAGCCTCCGTCTGTCTGAAAAGGACATAAACGGAGGCAGGAAACAACTTTGGTTATGGCAAATAAGGAGGTCTTGGTGAGCTGCTGTCCTTATTATGTCTGCTTTAAGAACAATGTTCGTACAAGCATGGCATATTAATCAAGAACGCAGCAGGAGCACACAAGTCGACATCAAAAAACTACTGCTTGAAAGCCGATAAATAGGCCTTAAAGCCCAAAACCCTAGATCCGGCCAATGAAAATGCAGGAAAAGCAGCTGTTCCTGATGTCGTGAAATTTACACGTTGTTATGAATACGTGTTATTTTGTAATGGATTATAAGGAAAATATTTGGCGGTGATTAGGAAAAGTTACGAAAAACGTGATGTTTTTGCCAAATATTAGACATGCTTCACAAAATTGGGGTGAGAGCAAGAAAAAAGCTCAGCAAATGCCAATTTTAAGCGGAATAGCTTATTTATCGCCTTAAAATGTGGGGGAGTGAGCTGAAGTGATTTTGTGGTGCAGAAGGGGGAAATTGTTGCGATCTGGTTCAAATTTACGAACAATTTACGAACAGTTTTCGTGATATAGGGCACAGTTTTACGAAAATTTTCGTAAAAACATTTCGTGCATGTGTTACAGAAAGGTGAGGCCAAAAGTTCTTAGCGTTGCTGGCGGTGAAAAGTTAGGACTATGTAAGCAGTAGTTTGCATGGCCTAGCTATGCTTTAGGCCAGCTTATTTGTCATGGCAGTACTCTTAAGGCTAGTGGGGATCACTTTAGTCTTGGAGGCGATTGGCATTGCAGGCATTGCAAGCAGTGCAGGCAGTGCGTTAGTCTGCCAGCTTTACGTTTACGCTTTGGATCTTTTGGCGCTCTGGTTGGTGGCACATTGGGGCCAACAAATGGTGCTAGAGAAATGTGCATAGCTTGCACAGGCTAGAGAATTTGCGATTTGCTACGTTGTTGCTTTGTTTGTTGCAGTAGGAGCCGAAGCGGATAGAGCACAATTGCAAGGATACTTGGTGCTTTAGGTGCTGTTCAGTAAGCCTTGGCAGTTGTTTGCTTTGCTCCGTATGAGGCTGATACGTGACATTGCCAGTATCATCCCCGCTGAGCCAGCTGTCACAGCAGTATTAGCTGTCACAGCTGCTGGTTGCAGGATGTGGGTAGTAATGTCAGCAGAGTAGGCAAAATTGCAAGTATGCACCTATTTGGGCTTACAATAGATTCCACATTTTGTGAGATCGTTGCTTTCTTTTGTCTCTTTTTGTCTCTTTTTGCCTCGGATGGCCTTGGGCTGCCTTTGGTAGAGGTAGAGCGAGAGTGCAGCGACTGGTTGCGTGCAAAGTGCGGCAGTCCTCTCCTGCTTTTGCTTTAACTGATGCCGCGTAATTCCCTATGCGTAAGTGTAGGGATGTAAGCGGAAAAGAACTCGGGAAGGGGCGTTTTGTCCCAACTTCGATGGGGGCATTGTGGACATGCCCGTGAAGCTCCTAACCTTTAGGATATTCACTAAAAGCGGGGCAGCGACCCTGCGAAACCGCAGACGTAAGTCTGCGTGTAGTTCATCAAATGTTCTAAGCGTTTTTGTTTTCTCTTAAGAGCACTTTGCGCAGTGGTAATGGTTTTTAGGTATGAACAGCACTCAAATAGCCAAGTTGGCTGGCGTCTCGCGCTCTACCGTATCTAAGGTTTTGCACAATTACAAAGGCATCCCCGAGGAGACTCGACAGAAAGTGCTTAAAGTCATCAAGGAGTATGACTACAAGCCAAATACTATGTCTCAGGCTTTACGTGGGATCAGCCCTAAAGTTATTGCTTTGTATTTTTACGAGCGTATGAACGATCCTGATGCCTACCGTCATGACTTAGGACTGATCAATTACAACCTCTCTATGCTTAATGCCATTACCATGGAAGCCAAGAAAGTTGGCTATTCGGTAGTTTATGAGCTGATCTTTAGCTATGAGGGCGAAAAGAAGATCATCAATATGATCAACGAGGCCTTTGATAGCCGCAAGATCAGCAGTGCGGTCTTTGTGGGCTTAGACTCTGATGCCCACTTTATTGCTGAAGTTGCACGTCCTGATCGTCATATCATTGTGCTGGATAAGGAAGAGGATACGACCACTGGCGTGCGCTGCTTGTTCTCCAGCGATTTTCGTTCTGCCGAGCGTGCCTGTGAGCACCTGTATGGGAATGGTTTTACGCGGATCATGCACATCAGTGGTGAGACGACCAAACTCTCTGGTTTTGATCGGCGTCGTGGCTATATGTCTTTTATGCACAAGCTTAAAGCTGAGCAGCAGCTGGAGTGCGAGCCTCTGATCTTAGGTAATAAATTTGGCTTTGAGATGGGTTATGCGGTAGGCTTGCAATTTATCGAAGAGCGGCTGTATGAGCGTTACAACGGCATACTCTGTGGCTGCGATATGATTGCGATTGGCTTTTTTAAGCGCTTGCAGGAAATGAGACCGGATCTCATTGATCAACTGGGCATCATAGGCTTTGATAATGAACTTGTGGATCAGTATGTCACGCCATCGCTCTCCACCATGTCGCCAAATTATCGCAGTTTTGCTCACATGATCTTTGATTTAGAGCAGAATTATGAAGAGTTTAAGGGTGGTATGACTTTAAAGCTGGATCATGTGCTGATTGAGCGTGATAGCAGTAAGCCATCGGAGCAGCGTACCACCTCACGCATTGCGCGTCAGCTGACGATCAATGCAGATGAAGTAGCTTCTCAGGTTGATGGTGCCCATGCTGAGCTTAAGAACGAAAAAATAGCAGAGGCAGCAAAGGCAGAATTGGCAGTTTAGGGCTAGTTATCAACCTGCCCTAGTCAGCCACGCTCTAGACACGCTCTAGCCACGCTTTAGCTTGGCTCTAGCTTGCCTCTTTGAGCACAGATCAAGCTGATGTGTGTGCAAGCATGTGGCGATTGAGGCTGTTGGCTGTACCCGCTGGCTATGGGGTCGGTTCTTGTTGAGGGGATCTAGGTGAGCTTTAAGATTTTATTGGCAGAAACTCGTGGTTTTTGTGCTGGAGTTGAGCGCGCTATTGCCGTGGTAAATAAGGCCTTAGAAAAATTTGGGGCCCATCAGGTCTATGTGCTGCACGAGGTCGTGCATAACAAGCATGTAGTTGCCGAGCTGGCCGAGCGCGGTGCGCACTTTGTGGAGAGCCTAGATGAGATCCCAGATCCAGAGAGCAAGGTAGTGATCTTCTCGGCCCACGGTGTCGGCCTTGAGACCATCAAAAAGGCCCAAGACTTAAAGCTGCACATCATTGATGCTACTTGTCCGCTGGTTAGTCGTATTCATGCCAAGATGGCCAAGGCCGCAGCGGCCCACAAAGAAGTCGTGATTATTGGTCATGAGGGGCATCAAGAGGTCTTAGGCACGGTAGGTCAGTTTACAGGCCCAGCCGATCTGGTGCATGTGATCTTGAGTGTAGATGACGTGCAAAAACTTGAGCTTAAGACCCAAAACGCGATCTTTGCTACCCAAACTACTCTGTCGATCGATGAGACAGCTAAGACTGTAGCTGCCCTCAAGGCCAAGTATCCATTTATTGAGGGGCCTCGTAATGATGATACCTGCTTTGCGACTCAGCACCGTCAGGCCGCTGTTAAGCTTTTGGCTCAAGCTTGCGATCTGGTGTTAGTGGCAGGATCGGCCAATAGCTCTAATTCGCGTCGTTTAAGCGAGGTCGCAGAAAAAGAGGGAACTCGCTCTTATCTGATCGACGATTACACCTGTATCACTAAAGAGATGCTAGAAGGGGTGCAGACTGTAGGTATTACCGCTGGCGCATCGGTACCCGAGCGGATCGTGACGGGCATTATTGATTTCTTAAAGACCCAAGGTGCCACTTCAGTTGAGGGCATAGGGCCACAGCCAAAGCATCGTCAGTTCCCTCTGCCTGACAATATTTAGGTCTTGCCAGAGACGGCCGTCAGTCCTGATGCCTGCCTTCCTTCCTGCCTGCTTTTCTAATAGGGGCCTTGAGCGTAAGGTGCCGTAAGGCAGCAGGGGATCTCAGCTTTAGTTGAGCGCTAAGATAGGGCGTGCTCTGTGGTAAAAAAGCGGCTCTTCCGCTAAAATATGCCGTCTTTAGCGGATCTCCTGATCTGAGCCTTAGTGTCATTGAGGCTAGAGTTTAAGGTGCGGGCACATCGATGAGCCGCGCTAAGTTAGCTGGCAAAACAGGAGATGTGCAGGGGCAGGGGCTGTTGCCTTTTGCGCTAGCAAGCTTGGCTGCGTTAGCAGACAAGGGCAGGGGCCACTGCGTGGTTGTCTAGTTTTATAGGGTTGGATGTTTTCCTTTTCTCTATGGCTGATCCTAACTTTTTGCAAGAAGTCGCAAAGCGTCGTACCTTTGCCATTATTTCCCACCCTGATGCGGGTAAAACTACCATTACCGAAAAGGTGTTGCTCTTCGGTAGCGTGATTCAGCGTGCCGGTGAGGTTAAAGGTCGCGGTAGCACTGGTTCTTTTGCCAAGTCTGACTGGATGGCCATGGAAAAAGAGCGTGGTATTTCTGTTACCACCTCGGTGATGCAGTTCCCTTACAACGATTGCATCGTTAACCTCCTTGATACCCCAGGCCACGAAGACTTCTCTGAGGATACCTATCGTGTGCTGACTGCTGTCGATTCCTGCTTAATGGTGATCGATGCTGCCAAGGGCGTGGAGGAGCGTACCCGTAAGCTCATGGATGTGACACGTCTGCGCTCTACCCCAATCCTCACCTTTATGAACAAGCTCGATCGCGAAACCCGCAATCCTTTAGAGCTGCTCGATGAGGTGGAAAAGGAGCTCAACATCCTCTGCGCTCCAATCACATGGCCAATCGGTGCTGGCAAGTCCTTTAAGGGCATTTACCATATCTTGCGTGATGAAGTGATCCTCTATCACTCCGGTGAGGGCTATCACATCCAAGAGCGCCGTGTCATCAAGGGCCTCAATAACCCAGAGGTAGATGAGGCGGTCGGCGAGGATTTTGCCAATGAGCTGCGTGAGAGCATGGAGCTGATCTCCATGGCTTCCAATAGCTTTGATGAAGAGGCTTTCTTAGCAGGCGAGCTCACCCCAGTGTTCTTTGGTACCGCTTTAGGTAACTTTGGTGTGGACTGCATGCTCGATGGCTTAACCCAATGGGCTCCAACTCCATTGTCACGTCAGGCTGATAGCCGTGAGGTTAAAGCTACCGAAGATAAGCTGACCGGCTTTATCTTTAAGATTCAAGCTAATATGGATCCTAAGCACCGTGACCGTATTGCTTTCATGCGCTTAGTCTCTGGTGAGTACAAGAAAGGCATGAAGATGCGTCATGTGCGCATTGGCCGTGATGTGCAGATCTCTGATGCCGTGACCTTTATGGCCGGTGAACGTGATCTGGCTTTAGAGGCCGTAGCCGGTGATATTATCGGTATTCACAACCACGGCACGATCCGTATTGGTGATACCTTTACTGAGGGTGAGGAGCTGCATTTCAGTGGTATTCCAAACTTTGCCCCAGAGCTCTTCCGTCGTATTCGCCTCAAGGATCCTTTAAAGCAAAAACAGCTGCTTAAGGGCTTAGTGCAGCTGTCTGAAGAAGGTGCCGTGCAGGTGTTCCGCCCGCTGATCAATAACGATCTGATTGTTGGCGCTGTGGGTGTGCTGCAGTTTGATGTGGTGGTGTCACGCTTAAAGCATGAGTACAACGTGGATGCCACTTACGAAAATGTTAACGTCACCACTGCCCGCTGGATCACCAGTGACGATGATAAGGCTTTAGAGGAGTTTAAGGATAAGGTACCAACCTATCTGGCTTTAGATGGTGGTGATAACTTAACCTACCTTGCAACCTCTCACGTCAATCTGAATTTGGCGATCGAGCGTTATCCAAAGATCACCTTCAGCGCCACCCGTGAGCACTAAAAAGATGGTCTTGAAAAAGGGGGTTGGAGTAAAACTCCTTGCAGCATAGACCAGCGCGATGCAGCCTTGCTGTAGAAGAAAGCTGGCAAAGCAAGAAAACCTAGGGTCTATCTTCCTAAAGCGAAGAGAGCTCTAGGTTTTTTGCTTTTAAGCAAAAGATCGAGCTTAGCTCGATTTGCAAAAATAATGGCTCATTCCGTGCATTATATATCTATTTCTAGTGGAGAGAGTATTTGCTTTGGTCTCGTTATGTTCCTGTGAATAGCAAAGAGATAAGGCAAGTTCCAAAGTTGGGCTATGCGTTGTTATGGCCCTTAACTTTTGCAAATTTAGAGTTGCTTGCACCAGAAGCGACGAATAATGCGCCGTGAGCTTTAATCGCGCCTATACTTGTAATGCTGCTCGCTGTGACCATCTGGCCGTGCTGGCCATTGGGCTGTGCTGGCCATTGGGCTGTGCTGGCATCTGTGCATGCGATTGCATATGGGCGCTACTTATTTGGTCTTGGATCTGAATAAAAACTGAGGGCGGAAAAGTAGTGTTTATGCCTCTCGTGGAATAGGGATGTTGCCATGGAAAAGTCGTTTATATCCTTGTTTATCACACGATTCCTCGTGTCGATGCTCGTGATCTTGGCGATCTTTGCCGTCTCCGCCTACCAACGGATGGAATCGGCGCGCTCCGTTGCCACTACTATGGCTGCCGAGGCTCTGTCCCACGTCGAGATTAGCCTCAGCAATATCGTGGATAAGACCAATTTGATCGAGGCTTTCTTACATGCCTCGGGAGAGCAGAACATGCGCGAGATCTATGAGCGCATGGATGGACAGTATTTCCTCGACGAATTTAACTATATCGCCTCTACTTTAATTGATAACAAAGCCATTCGCGGGATTGAACTGCTACCGCAGGGTAAGGTTATGTACGTCTATCCAGCATTGTTCGACAAAAACATTATTGGCTACGATGTGGTGAACAAGGATAGCACTGGCGCTTCAGCTGAATTTGCGCACTTCTCGGGCATGATCACCATTGACGGGCCGCTCAAATTACGCCAAGGTGGTACGGCTTTAGTGGCACGTAATCCTGTGTATTTTGAAGATGGTACTTTTTGGGGCTTTGTTGCCATCTTAATGGAGGTACCACGCGTCATTGAGCCTCTGGGGCTTAACGATCTCTCCAACCAAGGCTATGAATATGAGCTGCACTTTGTCACAAATAATGGTGTGCAAGTGGTAGCTTCTACCTTGTATCAGCACGAGATCTCTGAGGCGGTGATGGTCAGCAAGTTGATTGCTGGCCGTAAAGCTGAAATGTACGTGATCCCTCATGGTGGTTGGTTGCGTACTAGTGAAGCTGTTTACGAGTTCTTTTTCTTACTTGTCTTAGCTATCCTCTTTGCTTATTTATTGACGCGCAATCGGGTCTCATCATTAGAGCTGATGAGCTCGCTGGAAAAAGAAAAACACTTGCGCCTGGTAACAGTGCAGGCCTACAAGGAGGCAGAGCAAGCTAACACTGCTAAGAGTGACTTCTTAAGCGCCATGAGCCACGATTTGCGTACTCCAATGAACGCTATTGTGGGCTTGTGTACGCTGTTGCAGCGTGACAGTAATAATCCACAAAAGGTACAGGATTATGTGCAAAAGCTAATGGCTTCCAGCCAACACCTGCTGGGACTGATTAACGATGTGCTCGACATGAGCAAGATCGAAAGCGGTAAGGTCGCACTTAATGTCCGTGAGTTCTCACTGGCTACTTTGATTGAAGGTATTAACACCATTGTGCGTCCACAGACGCAGGCGCGTAGTCAGAACTTTGAGATCGTAGTGAACCACATTGAGCATGAGTTCTTGATTGCCGATGATCTGCGCTTAAATCAGATCCTGCTCAATCTGCTGTCCAATGCGGTGAAATATACCCAAGTTGGTGGCAATATCCGTCTTACGGTGACTGAAAAGGATATGCACTCTCCTTCTATTGCCAGCTTCACTTTTGAGGTGACTGACAATGGTATGGGTATGTCGCCGCTCTTCTTAAAGCACATCTTTGAGCCTTTTGCTCGTGCTGAGAGAGTGGTTAGTGCCGAGATCCAAGGTACCGGTTTGGGCATGACCATTACTCATAATTTAGTGCAGTTAATGGGTGGCACGATCGATATTGATTCGGTGGAGAGTGTAGGTACGACAGTCAAGGTCAACCTCACTTTTAAGATCAAGCACGAAGAGAAAAAGGACACTCTGTTCTTTAAGCAACATGGCATTGAGCGGATCTTACTGATCGACAATGAGTACAGTATGTGGCACTCAGTGAGTGTCACCATGAGTGAGGCCGGAGTAAGGACGCTGCATGCTTTTAACAGCTCAGATGCCATTAAGGTATTGAAAGAGCAGCAACAATTGGGTGAGCCAGTAAAACTGATCTTGTTGGATCTGTCTTTAACTCAAGAAGATAGCTTGGAGACAGTTTATATTCTGAAACAATCAGAGTTTAAGCACGTCCCGATTGTGGCTTTAACTTCCTATGGCTCGACAGATTTAGAGCTTAAGGCCTTGGACACAGGTATCGACGGCTTCTTAGTCAAGCCTCTGTTTATCAGCAGCTTAAAGCAGTTAGTGGAAAGCGTGGAGAAACGCGATCAGTTAGACGCTCATAAGAAGACTAAGAGTGTGCTCGATGGTCTGCATTTACTGGCAGCTGAGGATAATGAGCTTAACTCTGAGATCCTTGTGGATATTCTTGGTATGAGAGGAGCTACTTGTAAGGTCTGTAAAGACGGTGTGGCCGTGGTAGAGGAGTTTAAGAACTCTAAGCCAGGTCAGTACGACTTCATTCTTATGGACATCCAGATGCCTCATATGAATGGTCTTGAGGCCACGCGCGCTATTCGTGCCTTAGATAAGCCTAACGCCAAGACGATCCCTATTATCGCCATGACCGCCAATGCCTTCTCCGAGGATGTAAAAGCCTCGCTGGATGCAGGTATGAACTACCATATTTCCAAGCCATTGGATCTCAGTGTGGTAGAGGAATACGTTAAGACCTTGTCACGCAATAGCAAAGGTGAGTTCTTTGTGCCGGAATCGCCTCAAGGAGACGAGAGCGAAGAGTCTTTGTCTGACGACACGTTGAGCGATATTTTAAATACTGCTGCTAGCACCACCAGTGTTAGCACCTCCAGCGCTAGCACCATTAGTGCTAGCACTAGCTCTGACACAGCTACAGCCGCAGGTTCTGACGCATTCGCAGCTGCCGCAGCAGCAGTGAAGCAAGAGGCACAAAGCAAAGCAGGTGCGTCTGTACAGCCAAACGTTAAGGCCAATAGTAGCAACAATGGCGAGTAGCATCTTGTCCAGTGGGCTTTGTGATCATCACTGCCACCTGTTCTTAGGCTGCCCTGCAATTGAGCCAGACGCTTTAGACGAGCTAGACGATCTAGACGATCTAGAGCTGGCTGAAGCAGCGCAGGTGTGCGCTTGGTGGCAGCTGGATAGGGTGCAACAGCAGCTTAAAGCTTTTGCTGACTCTGCGGTGTCTACTTTTGTCTTACAGACAGTAAGCCTTGCTGATTTTAAGCTGCATTTGAGAGTGTGGCCATGGCTACAGCAAGGCCCTTTAGCGCAGCGTTTGCAGCTTTATGCAGGCTTACATCCGTTCTACGTACATGCACCAGCGGAACTGCAGCCGTGGCTAGAAACTGTATCTCAGATATGGCAACAACAGAGTACTCTTAAGAGTAGCCTGCATAGCCCTCGGCTGTTCGGTATAGGTGAAGTGGGCTTAGACAAACGTCATGGCATGGAGCTCAAGCTACAGATTGCTCTATTAGACAGCCTACTAGAGGCTACAGTCGCATGGCATTTGCCTTATTCTTTTCACTGTGTAGGGGCTCATTCTGAGCTCTTAGCCTTACTTAAGCACTATCCTCAGGTCACAGGAACCGTGCATGGTTTTACGGGCTCACTAGAGCTGGCTAAGCAGTACACCAAACGTGGTTTGCATTTAGGGTTGGGGCGGGCGCTGCTAGCACCGCAAAATCAGCGTAAGTATCAGCAGCTATTGCAGAGCTTTCCTCAGGAAACATGGCATTTGGAAAGCGATTTTGATGGCTCTCATGGTGTGTACGATCCGACTCTACTACCTCAGTTGACGCAACATCTCACCAACTTGTCAGCCTCAGCTAAACAGGCTAATCTAAGAGTCTAATTTTGCGTCTCGTGACCTCTGAGCCAATAGGACTACGCTGAGAGGTAGGAGATGGTCTTAACTCTCAGTCGAAACCTCAAAACCACTTGAGCTGGCGTTCAGAGCTAACTGTGCCGGTGCTCAGTGCCTCTTAGAGCCTAACAGAAAAGCTGGTGGTTGAGGGGCTCAGAGTTGCGCTTATTTTGCCCTCAAAAGGAAAAGTCTGATGCAGCAAATGTTTTTTGTCTTCCCTAAGAAGGGTGTAGAAGCTACTGATCAAGAAACACAGCATGATGTGATTGCCGTTTGCTGTGCTCATTGCCATATCGGTGCAGCTTTTACCCAGATTAAGTCAGAGCTGAAGGCTGATCCTGACTTTGCCTACTATTTAGTGCGTTTGCCACAAGCGGTGCCAGCTGAGCTTGAAGCTGAGCTTAAAGCTAAGACCTTAAAGGCAGCAGGTCAAGAGCGCAGTGAGTTGCCTTGTGATGTGCTCTTTAGCGAGGACTTCCCTTGCTTTAGCAAGAAAGATCAGCGTTCTGGTGCCTTGGTGATGGACATGGACATGACCACGGTGCAAATTGAGGGTATTGATGAGATCGCTCGTTGCTTGGGCGTGTTTGATGAGGTGGCAGCGATCACTCATGAGGCTATGCACGGTAAGCTCGATTTTAGCCAATCGCTGCAAAGACGTGTGGCCTTATTAAAGGGCGGTGATGCAGCTCAGGTCTTATCCAATGTAAAGAGCATTATGCACGAGACTGAGGGCTTAGATGTTCTCTTGCCTTACTGCAATACCTTAAAACCAAGCCATCATTTCCAAACCTGCATTGCCTCAGGTGGTTTCCATGAATTGATCTCCGTGATTGCTCATAAGTACGGATTAGATCAGATTGCTGCCAATCGCTTAAAGGTGGACGCTCAAGGCAAGTTTACTGGTGAAGTGGATGGCCCAATCGTCGATGGTCAGGCTAAAGCCAACTTAGTGCATCATCTCAAGACTGAATATCAGATCCCTCAGGAGAGAATCATTGTGATCGGTGATGGAGCCAATGATCTTTTGATGATGAGTGAAGGTGGTTTAGGCATTGCCTATCATGCCAAGCCAACAGTACAGCAGCGGGCGCGCAACGTGCTCAATCGCGGTAATTTGCGTGCCGTGGCAGCTTTGCTCAAGTTACGGGTTTCATTAGATTAGACAGCCAGCATCGTCTGTATAGCCTGCAGTGCAGGCTATAGACAGCACAACTGGCTGCGCGCAGCACAGTATCTGTGCTCAGCACGCCGCTGGTAGCGGCGGTAGCTTTAGAGCCGCAGCAGCATCTGAGGGACGCCGCAATCTTGCGGAGACGAGTAGGGGAAAAGGAGAGCGTTTGTATGGCTAAAGCCAAGGTCATGTATGTGTGCAACCAATGTGGCGCTGAGTATGCGCGCTGGCAAGGCCAATGCCGTCAATGTGGAGAATGGAACACCATTGAGGAGGTCAAACTCTCATCCAACGCCTCTCCTGCACGCACAGTTACACGTGCCGCTTCTCTGGCAGGCTTTGCTGGTGTGGCCGACGGTAAGGTTGAAAACCTCTCCCAAGTGCAGATCGCACAAACTGTGCGTATGCCTACAGGCTATGGCGAGTTTGATCGCGTCTTAGGTGGTGGTATTGTCCCAGGCTCGGTGGTGCTGATTGGTGGTAATCCTGGTGCAGGTAAATCGACGCTGCTGTTGCAGACGGTGTGCATGCTCTCATCATCCACTAAAGTGCTCTATATCACTGGTGAGGAGTCTTTAGAGCAAGTAGCTTTGCGTGCCCAGCGTCTATCTTTACCTACCGCACAAGTACGTATTGGTGCCGAGACCTCCATTGACAACATTATTGCAGTCGCTCTGCAAGAACAGCCTGCGGTGTTGGTGGTGGACTCTATCCAAGTGATGCACGTCAATGATGTCGATAGCGCACCCGGCTCAGTGACTCAGGTACGTGAGAGTGCTGCAGCGTTGACTCAGTTTGCTAAACGCACTGGTATTGCGGTGTTTTTAGTTGGTCACGTGACCAAAGAAGGTAGCCTTGCTGGCCCAAAGGTATTAGAGCACTGTGTGGACTGCTCGGTATTGCTGGAAGCTGGCAATGATATGCGTTTTCGTACCTTACGTTGTCACAAAAACCGTTTCGGTGCGGTGAACGAGATCGGCGTGTTTGCCATGACGGATAAAGGCTTACATGAGATCAAGAACCCTTCTGCAATCTTCTTAAACCGCCAAGAAAAAGTAGCACCAGGTTCGCTGGCCACTTGCGTGTGGGAAGGTACGCGTCCGTTGCTGGTCGAGCTGCAGTGCTTAGTGGATCTATCGCAGTATGGTAATCCACGCCGTTTGTCCTTAGGTACAGATGGTAATCGCTTGGCTATGCTGTTGTCGGTGCTGCACCGTCATGCAGGTATCCAGCTGGGTGATCAAGACGTGTTCGTTAACGTCGTAGGTGGTGTCAAAATCGATGGCACTAGTGCTGATGTGCCGCTGATTCTTGCTCTGCTCTCATCGTTTACGGAGCGACCAATCTCGCGTACTACTATTGCCTTTGGTGAGATTGGTTTGACCGGAGAGATCAGACCTGTGCAGTCAGGCTTAGAGCGCCTCAATGAGGCTGAAAAGCAGGGCTTTTTGCGTGCTATCGTGCCTTACGATAATGCCCCTCGTAATAAGAGCAAGATGGGTAATTTAGAGATCATCCCTGTGCGCAATATTCAGGAGTTAGTGGATTTGGTTTAGAGCTCAGAGCTGCTCAAGCAGGACGCTTGTGGAATAGGGGTAGGGTAGGTAAAAAGAAAAGGATTGGGGTGGCTAGAGAGGATATGGTGGGCGCGCTCAGTGGTACTTAGGACAGTGAGCGCGCAGAAGGAAGAGAGCAAGCGGGTTGAGTTTAGCTCTGAGCTTTAATTAAGACGTTAAGTTCGCGGTTTAAGACATCGGAACGGCCGATATTCATTTCCACGAGACGCTTTAAGTGGGAGATCGACTCTGGATCAACGTGGTTGCACTCTAAACCTAAGCTCTTGCCAGAAACGTGGCGGCAGGTCATCTTCATCACAATCTTAGTAGTAGCTTGCAGCTGGATGACAAGAGTGTATCTTTGGCCAGAAAAAATGTGTGGATCTTCCTCGAAGTTGGCCAGCTCGACAAAGGCACCCTTTAAGGACACATCACGCACATGCACGATGTAGTTCTTTCTTTGCACTTCAGATTCTAATACGCCTGGTAAATCGAGGCTAATACGTGAATATTTACGACGTTCCATAACCTACAAACCTTAAGCCGTTAGACCGCAAGCGCTATTCTTCCTGCAAAACGGCAAATAACAATGATGAAGCAGCTGCTCTTCGCTTTTTGGACAATCCAAATTAAGGCCTTAGAGTGCCACAGTGGATAGAGGCGTGAGACTAAGTCAGGCTAAAGCGTATTAGAAACGAAGGCCTATAGCACGCTGCCACCCTGCCCTATTCTTAATATAGAAGAAAGAACAAACGCACTACGATTGTACACCGATGACGCGTGTATATCCGAGTTCTTCTGCTCAAATGTAACACGTATCAGCTTATTTCTCGCGAGTGTTATCTAGGAGATATGTTGTGGGCTTGAATAGTTTAGCACAAAAGGATAGATATGCTGTGGGCTTTTGCCTTTGCCCCATTTAGATTAGAAGCCCATAGTTTTGGGCTTCTTAAGACACTGTTGTAAATAATATGGCGCTTTCTAAAAATGCACTGTTTTCCGCGAAAAAGACGATTTATATCAGCTTCTTTTGACGAAATTCGCTATTTTTAGAACTCGCCAATATGAATTGCCAGACACAGCATAAAATGTGGCTCAAGCTGTTGCTTAATCAGCAACTCCAGTCATCGACGATTGTCAAGGATTTGAAATTACCAATTAAGCAACAGGCTTCACTCACTAATGCTTGTGATGACCCTTGTTGTCCTTATGGTCATGCTTTTTGTGCTCATGCTCATGGCTATTGCCATGGCCATGGTCATGACCATGCTTCTCGTCCTTGTGGTGATGGTCGTGCTTGTTGCCCTTGTCGCCCTTGTCACCATGGTGGTGCTTATCGCTGGCCTTGCCGTGGTGCTCTTTGCCGCGAGGAGAGCTCTCATACGGATCAATGCTGGCTGTCTCGCCAGAGGTATCGGCAGTTGCTGGGCTATCTTCAGTATTGGCGGCATTGGCGGCCATGCGAGCAGCACGGGCGGCAGCGCGTTGAGCTTTAGCGCGAGCTTTGGCTTGAGCCTCTGCTTCGGCCTCAGCAGCGGCCTCTGCTTCAGCGTGAGCCTGAGCGGCTTGAGCCACTTCGCTGGCTTGCTGGTCTAAGCGTGGATCAAAGAGCTCAGGGAAATCGGTCGCAGATAGGGTGTTCTCTAAGCCAATATTGCTGACGTGGTCTTGCAAGGCCATAGCAAAGAGCTCGCGGATGTTCTCAAGAGAGCGTGGCTCTAGGACTTTTAAGAGCAGATTGACCTGATACTCCAGCTCGTGGTTGATTTCATCAAGCTCCAGTAAGCTCTCTTCATCTTGGGCTTGCTCAGGGTGTTTGAGCTCACAGAGGCGGATCACGCTGGCCATACTGGCGGTAGAAGCGTCGCGTCCGTATTTGGCGTTAAGGGGAATGCCTTCTAAGGCAGCATCAATCAGGACGCCACAGTCATAAGCAAAGGAGTCACCTTCGCTATAGTCTTCGAGGTCTAAAGGCAGGAAAGGCTCCACTTGCTCGTAGACTTGCATGAGGTCGATATGGTTAAACCGATCAGCGTGGAATTGCCAGCCTAAGCGCAGGGCATTGAGGTAGGTTGCAGCAGCTTGAGGGTTCTGATTAATTTCGGCCCAGAGCACAAAGTTAGGGTACTGGCGGGTAGCGAGTACCAGCGAAAAAAGGCTATGCCGCCAAGCAGGCATCTTTTCAAGTTTTGCGTAAAATTCGGAACCAAAGAGCACGATTTACCTCAACCTCAAGCAGAAAAAGAGAAAAAACTAAGGGCAAAGTATAGCGCAAAGCGCTTCATGCGGGCAGAAAGTACGGTGACTTTAGCTGGGGGCTCTAGGGGAACCTAAAGAGCAGTTCATAAATTATTTTCTAGACTTCATGAGGTTTGCGAGCGGTATCACAGTTAGTGATGCGCAGCTGGTATGGTAGTTTTGAGCGCTCGCATTTTGCGGGAAAGTGCACATTTCGGGCAGTTTTGCGATTTTCTTATTTTGCTTAATGGAACTTTTGCGTTAGCATTGTGTCCTAAAATAAGTAGCGATAATTTTTCGCGATAATGCGCAGAGAATAGCCTTTTACGCTTGCTTAGCAAGTAAGGCATCTTTTTGATGGGCCATGGAATTGGTAGCGGCGATGCCTACGATGCCCGCTAGGCCTACGAGGGGTACGAAGCAGTTAATCTGCTGGTTATTCTTGAGCGTTACGTGAGCTTGTTGCTTCATAGGATTATCATTATTAATGTTTGTGATTTGGTGGTTAACGGAGCACGTGCTTCCGCTGAACTGCCGCTAAAAGAAAAAATCATCAGGGTACGCTGTTGACGGCGGCACCTTCGCTCAAAAGCAAACTTGAGGCACTTTTGCTTTGGGAATGGCAAAAGTTACGCTTGCTTTAGTGTGGTTCGTTTTGTTTTGTTCTGCTCCTTAGCTTTCCTGCTAAGACTAAGAGCTGGAATTGATAAAAGGGACGCTGATCTTGCAGCTTCATCTGTCCACTTCTGTGGGGGCCTGTGGTTGCCCACTTCAGTGGTATGAGATGCAGTGGCATAGTCGCCAGTAATATGGTGCAATTTGCGCGAGGGATTTAGCTTACTTGCAGTAAGCCTTTGGTGGTGTGGGACGTATTTGTCAAATGCAGACAGAAGACTACATCTATCAAGATGATATCGCGCATAGCAGATATCCCCTCTCCAAGAAGCATAGCATCGCTATTGCGGTGACTGCTTTACTGGCTTGCAGCTTCTATTTCGTGATCCCTCAGAATACCGTCAAGCCAACTACGACCTCTTTCTACGGTGCTAGTGTTCCTGATGAGAGTGGTTACGATGATCTCTTAGATCCTACGCGCTCGCTTACCGATCTCTTATTGACCGATGAGGGCGAGATCCCTGCCTCCTCCGATGATGTTCGTTTTTCCTCCAATAACAACAACCAGCGTGTTTACACCGCCGCTGGTGCCGGTTCTATGGAAAACTACGATGAGGATGTGGGCGTTAATCTCGAATACACCGAGGAATCAGCTTTAGAGGAGCGTTTACGCGCTTTAGCCTCGGCTGCAGGTGATGATAGCGTTGACTCTTCGATGCAGGTTTCGCAGTGGATCAGTGAAGAAGTCCAGCGTGGCGACACTTTGAGCTCGATCTTCTCCGACTTAAATGTGCCTTACTCGGTGCTGATGACCTTAAGCCACAACGAGAACCAAGAGGCCGCAGAGTCGCTGACTAATATCCGTCCTGGTAACAAGCTCTACTTCTCCTTTGACCGCGATAACAATCTCTTAGGCTTTATCAAGCAAATTAATGGTGATGAGCAATGGCGTTTTAGTCGTGAAAACGTCGATCAAAAATTTACCGTAGTGCGTGAGCCTAATGGTGCTCACATTATGGTGACAGCTAGCGATGGTTCTTTACGTCCATTGCTTGATGGCTCTAGCCTCCCTGCCTACAAAAAGCGCGGTCGTTTAGTGATTGCCGAGATCAAGCAGGGAGAGAGTTTCTCTACCGCTGCGCATGATGCTGGTTTAACTTACGCAGAGATCCATCAGATCACCGATCTCTTCAAAGGTCGTGTGCAATTTACCCGTCATATTCAACCAGGTGACACTTTGCGTGTGCTTTTCTCTGAGGATAAGGGCAAGGGTAAGATCAACGCTATTGAGCTTAAACTGCGTAAGGTTGGCACCTTAGCAGCCTATCGTAATGAAGTGGATGATAAGTATTACGATGAGCGCGGTTACAACTCCAGCACTAGTACTTTCCGTCGCTTCCCTCTTGATGGTAAGGTTGTGATCTCGTCGCAGTTTAACCCTAACCGTCGTCATCCTGTTACCGGAAAAGTCAGACCTCATAACGGCACTGATTTTGCGGTACGTGTAGGTACCCCAGTGATTTCTCCAGCAGATGGCGTGGTTGAGATCGCCAAGTATTCGCGCTCAGCCGGTTACTACGTCGTGATTCGTCATCGTGGCAGCTATTCGACGGTGTATATGCACTTGTCCAAGATCTTAGTGAAGCCAGGTCAGAGTGTTCGTATTGGCCAGACCATTGCGCGCTCTGGTAATACCGGTATTTCCACTGGCCCACATCTGCATTACGAGCTGCGTCGTAACAACCACCCAATTAATGCCATGCGTGTGACACTGCCAGCTAATGATGATACCACGGTGGCTAAGAAGAATCGTCAGCGTTTTGAGAGTAACGTGGCTTTGTTCAAAAAAGAGTTATACGAGGACTCTTTAGTCGCCCAAAACAACTGATCCATTTGTTAAGATAGGGCTAGAGCCACCAATGTTAGGCAGATATATGGGCAAAGACAGCAGTCTGTAAAACAGCGCTGGTTTGCGCCAGCTGCCACTAACAGAGTGTTGTCTGGCTTTAGCTTTGTCAGGCTTGAGTTGCTGTTGTGAGGAGCGAAGTGGTTAGTGGAGGCCACCAAAGTAGCTGCTTCTCAGAGACAAAAAGGCACATAGTGTAAAGCCTTGCCTTGCCATAGAGCAGTCTGTTTGTGACTGTAGATATAGTTGTGGCTCATTGCTGGCTGGGACAATCAGTGGGGCCGCTTTTTGCGGTAGAGATCTGTTCTCAGCAGTTCTTAATTCCCAGCATATTGTTATTGCCTTTGGCAGGGGAGAAGAGTCATGGCTAAACAAGCAACTCGAGGATTTAATACCTCTCTTCAGCAAGTAGATGAGCGCTATGCTTGGATCAACGATATGATCCGCTCGCGCCAAGACTTATTGCTCCAGTATATGCAGCTGCTTAATATCAAGCCTCGTGGTAAGGCAGGTACAAGCTTCGATGATTATGACGATCTGATGCCTGATTTTCACCACAATATTGACACCTTTGCAGCTGATCAGACCTCGCCTCTGTCGGCCCAGCAAGCGCAGCTTTCTGCTTTCTGCGATCACCTCATAGACTACATTTCCCATGGCCATTTTGATCTCTACCCAAAGATCATTGAGCTCATTGAAAATGCCTCTGGCCGCTCCCTTTCCATTGCTCACCGTGTCCTGCCAAAAATTGAGCAAACTACCGAAGTCCTGATGCGCTTCAGTGATCGTTATGCCGAAGATCTGGATGACAAAAAGTTAGCCACTTTACGTGAGGATCTGGCACGCGTAGGTGAGTGTTTAGAGCAGCGCTTCAAGAGTGAAGATCGTCTCATTATTGGTCTGCGCTTAGTGCACTCCATTGTGGCTACAGAACCTCTCCGCGCCTAAGGCTGCCCTTGCCTAAGGCAAGGTGCCCAAGGCAGGCCATGCCAAGGCATGACTATGCCAAGGGCATGTCTCAGTCACGATATGTCCTTTGCTCATGCCTCCATTGCTGCTTGCGTAGCACTGCTGCCTGCGCACCACTGCTGCTTGCGCAGCTGAGCTTGAGTTGAGGGAAGAGGGTGATAGGGCGTAAGAGGCTGGCTGTTTTTCAGAACAAGAAAACGTCGTAGAGCGCGATAGCCAGCCGAGGAGTGAATAGGGTTTAGCCTTGGATAGCGGTATACACCAAGAGACAGCCGCTTAAGATAGCTACCAAGGAAAAGATAATACGCACCTTGTTGACTGGCAGCTTGAAGAGCAGAGTTGTACCAACATAGGCTCCACTAAATGAGGCGATGATCATTACTGGTACCCAAGACCAGTAGATAGACGTGACTGCACCTACGGTCACTGCGCCTACAGCATTCCAAATAGTGGCCACAAAAATCATTGTGTGCAGAATGGCGCGTTTGAGCTCGAGACCAAAAACGAGACTGAGGGTGAGGGTGGCAAAAAGTCCGGCTCCAGAGGAGAGCGAGCCAGAGAACATGCCAATGATGATCACTAGCAAACAGCCTACAAAGAAGCGTAGTTTAGAGCGATGCTCTAAACCCTGTGAACCAAAGCCTTTTTTCACAAGGGTGTAGATGCCCATAACAATGGTGACTATACCTACAGTGAGCTCGGCCGCTTGGGTTGGGACATTGATAACAATCAGGGTACCGGAGACTACAGCAGGGCAGCCTAAAACCAGCATGACTATAGCCACAGCTTTATCGATACTGTAGGCGCTATGGGCGCTAGTTTTACGGGCTAAAGCTCCTATGCCTAAAAAGACTACTGCTACCTTATGTGTGCCTAAAGCAGTGGCAAAAGGCAGTCCCATGAGAATGAGAAAAGGGAATTGCACGAATCCTGCGCCACCACCGGAAACGGAGGCAAAGAGATTGGCCACAAAAGTAAAGGTAAAGACAAAGACCTGATCGAGAATGGCGCTGATATCCATAGGCTAGTGACGCGGGCCGTTTCACCCTAAAGAAAAACTTAAGACTAAGGGTAGGGACGGGCGCTGGTTCTCCCAAAAACGAAAAATGTAAGCTAGGTGCTAGCCAGCCATGTAGCTATGTACGTGTTGCATGTCTGAGGCTAAGGCTAAGAAGCGCGCACAGTTTAGCATTTTTGTGAGGATTTTAGGGCCTGCTACTTAAAGAAGGGCAGGGCAGCAGCAGGAAGCTTGCTCCGTGAGCACTGCCAGGGGCCTAGAAAAAAGAAAAAAGCCCGAGCTGAGACGGGCTTTGTGGGCACCATTGCTATCAATGGTGCCGGAAAATAATCAGGAGAGCGTGCTCTTAGTCCTTTTTGCTGATGCTCTCAAGGCGCTCTAAAGCACGGTGAGCGATGTCATGGCGATAGAACATGCCCTTGAAGTGGACATGGGAGATCATGCCATAAGCACGCTTGGTAGCCTCAGCGATATCTGGGCCCATAGCTGTAGCGCAGAGCACTCGACCACCGTTAGTGACCAGCTTGCCGTCGACTTCCTTAGTACCAGCGTGGAAGATCTTGCCATAGCTTGGGATCTGGGTGGTATCGATCTGGATCTCATCACCCTTGCGTGGGCTTTGTGGATAACCTTCGGCTGCGAGCACTACACCAACAGCTGGACGGGAATCGTAAGAGCAGATTTTGCCCTCTAAGCCGCCTTTCTTGCAGCCCTTATAGCACAGCTCTACCAGATCAGAGGTCATACGCAGCATGATTGGCTGAGTCTCAGGATCACCGAAGCGGCAGTTAAACTCCACTACACGAGGATCGCCATTTTTGTCGATCATCAATCCGGCATATAAGAAGCCAGTGTATGGAATGCCATCGGCGGCCATGCCACGAATGGTAGGCATGATGATGCGCTCCATGACCTTGTGGTGGACGTCATGAGTCACGATAGGAGCTGGGGAGTAAGCGCCCATACCGCCAGTGTTAGGGCCGG
Source organism: Candidatus Anaerobiospirillum pullistercoris (assembly GCA_019114785.1). GTDB lineage: Bacteria > Pseudomonadota > Gammaproteobacteria > Enterobacterales > Succinivibrionaceae > Anaerobiospirillum > Anaerobiospirillum pullistercoris. The sequence goes on from DXEV01000130.1 coordinate 25,533, forward strand.
TATCGCCATCGCCAACACGCTTGTGATCTTGTGAGGTAGCCATTGGCACAACAAACTCACTGTCACTCATCACGATGAAGGAAGCCTCTTCACCTTCCATGAACTCTTCGATCACCACACGGGCACCGGCGTTGCCAAAGGCATTGTCTTCGAGCATGGACTTGACGGCTGCAATAGCCTCATCTTCGGTCATGGCGACAACCACACCCTTGCCAGCTGCTAAGCCGTCGGCTTTGATCACGATAGGAGCACCTTGGGCCTTGATGTAGGCAATGGCACTATCTACATCGGTAAAGACTTCATAGGCAGCGGTTGGAATATTGTGACGCTTTAAGAAATCCTTAGTGAAGGACTTAGAGCCCTCAAGCTGAGCGGCAGCTTGGCTTGGGCCAAAGATGCGCAGCTTGGCTGCCTTAAAGGCATCCACAATACCAGCAACTAATGGAGCCTCTGGGCCCACAATGGTGAGATCTACTGCTGCTTTTTGGGCAAATTCGACTAAGGCGTTAATGTCATTGACATCGATATTGACGTTTTCGAGTTTATGCTCGAGCTTGGTGCCAGGATTACCTGGAGCGACATAAACTACGTCAGCTAACGGCGATTGGTCAGCGCGCCATGCTAAAGCATGCTCACGACCACCATTACCCACAACTAAAACTTTCATGAGGCGCTCTCTTTCAGGCCGCGATGCAACCTGCTCCTTGGATTAGAACTCTGCTTTAGGACTCCACCTCAATGTCCGTGTTCTGGAAAGAGAACTTGGACTAGAGTCTAAAGACATAAGGAAATGTTAAGAGGAAAAGGGAAAAGAGGAAAGAGAAAAGTAATGCTACCAGCAGCGAAGAGCAAGAACGCTCTCCGCTGAGATAAAGGCAGCCTCTTGTTTAGCTTTAGCAGAGGCAGCGCCAAGCTGGTAGCAGAGCGCTCTTAGTGGCGGAAGTGACGCACGCCAGTGAAGACCATGGCAATACCATGCTCGTTGGCAGCCTTGATCACCTCTTCATCACGGATAGAGCCACCTGGCTGGATAATGCACTTGATGCCAGCAGCGGCAGCAGCGTCCACACCATCGCGGAATGGGAAGAAAGCATCAGATGCTAAGGCCGCACCCTCTAAAGATAAGCCTGCATCTTGAGCACGAATGGCAGCGATACGTGCGGAGAAAACACGGGAGGTTTGGCCACAACCAATACCTAAGGTGCGCTTGTTATTGGTGTACACGATAGCGTTGGACTTGGTGTACTTGCAGACGCGCCATGCAAAGAGCAGCTCTTCCATCTCGGCATCACTTGGAGCGCGCTCGGTCACAACCTTCAGATCATCTGGCTGGATGTTGAGGGTATCAGCCTCTTGCACTAAGAGACCGCCATTGACGCGCTTGAAGTCTAAACGGGTTTCACGTAAGTATAAGTTGCCTACGCCTAAGACACGGATGTTCTTCTTAGCACTTAAGACTTCCTTGGCCTCTTCGCTGACAGTAGGAGCCACGATCACTTCGCAGAATTGACGATCGATGATGGCCTTAGCAGTGCGACCGTCGAGCTCACGGTTGAGAGCAATAATGCCACCGAAAGCCGACTCGCTGTCAGACTCAAAAGCCTTGATGTAGGCTTCAGTGATGTGGTCAGCGATAGCAACACCGCATGGGTTGGCGTGCTTGACGATCACGCAGCATGGATCATCGAACTCACGCACACACTCAATGGCAGCATCGGTATCAGCAATGTTGTTGTAGGACAGCTCTTTGCCTTGGTATTGGGTGGCAGTAGCGATACTGGTGTTGGTTAAAGAGACATCCTTGTAGAAAGCAGCCTTCTGGTGTGGGTTCTCACCATAGCGCATGCCTTGTAACTTCACAAAGTGTAAGTTTAAGGTGCGAGGGAACTCACGGGCTTTGAGACCTAAAGCAGCAACTTCTGGGGACTCGCTCTTGACGTCAGTAGCGTTCTTTTCAGCGTCTTCGTCCTTGAGACCGTAGTCTGGAGCGATGCAGCCAAAGTAGTTGGCAATAGCAGCATCGTAAGCTGCGGTGTGCTCGTAGGCAGCAATAGCTAAGTCAAAACGGGTTTGGTAGGTGAGAGAGCCTTCGTTGGCGTCCATCTCAGCGATCACGCGATCGTAGTCCTTGGCGTTGACCACAATGGCGACATCACGGTGATTCTTGGCAGCTGCACGTACCATGGTAGGGCCGCCGATATCGATGTTCTCGATGGCGTGCTCTAAGGTGCAGTTTGGATCGGAAGTGGCTTTGACAAATGGGTAGAGATTAACGCAGACCAGATCAATTGGCTTGATGCCGTGCTCTTCCATGACCTGCTCGTCGATACCACGACGGCCTAAGATACCGCCATGAATAAGAGGGTGCAGGGTCTTAACACGACCGTCCATCATCTCAGGGAACTTGGTGTAATCGGAAACTTCGATCACCTTGACGCCGTTTTCTTGTAACAGCTTGGCAGTTCCGCCAGTAGACAGGATTTCTACGCCCCTTGCTTCTAAAGCTTGTGCAAACTCCAGCACACCACTCTTATCGGATACAGAAATCAAAGCTCTCTTGATTGGACGATATAAATCCATCACTGGCTCCCAACAAAGATGAAAGTAAAAGACCAAAAGACCGCTACATGAGGCGTAAATAGGCGAAAGAAAATAGAGCAAAGCTCAAGGTTGCCGACGCCGCGCTGTGAGGGCCTTTTTTGAGTGCGCTCATTTTAGCATGCAAAGCCAAAAACCGAGAGAAAAGCCCAGAAAAAAGCCTTTGTTTGTTCGCGGAGCCATCAAGTGAGGATAGGAGTGGGCAATAGCATGATTGAGATAGTGCAGGATAGAGCTCAGAGCCAAGAGGACAGTAGGGGGATTGTAGTTGTTTTTGCAGTGACCTTGCAGTGGCTTTGCAGGGGTGTTTGGTCAGAGCTGGCAGGGGCAAGCTCAGCAAGCACAACAAAGCGCAAGTTAGCGCAATTAAGCGCAATCTAGAGCGAGGTTTTGACCTCGCTTGGTAGTGCTCAAGGGGGAGGGACTGCCATATTTAAGATGTGGGGACAATTTTGCTACACAGCGCACAAAAATGGGGTTTTAGACCACTGCCATAAGAAAAAGTTTGAGCAAATTCAAGTGGGGTAATACAAAAATATTTTTTTGACCCATTTGGCGGTCAGAATTTGCTTGGCTGACATGTGTAAAAACCGCTTATTTATGGGATTTTTTCACGGTCGAAAAATGGGTGGGATGGTCGGCAAAAACGAAGAAAGCCGCTATTTTATGCCATTTTTTAAAAATCATGGGTTGATATTTAGTTTTCATTGTGCTGAAATTTCTAAAAATTTTTGGCCGTCTGCAAGTTCTGCAAGCGCCCATTTTTGTCTGATTCGAGGATTTTCTTCATGAACAAATCTGCACTTATCGAGCAAATCGCCCACCGTTCCGAGTTACCTTTAACTCAATCCCGTAAGGCCTTAGACGCTGTCTTAGAGACCATCACCGAGGCTTTAAGCAATGGCGATCGTGTGCAGTTAGTTGGCTTTGGTACTTTTAAGGTTACCGATCGCAAGTCCCGCGAGGGCCGCAATCCTAAGACTGGTGAGGTGATTCAAATCCCAGCATCTAAGACCCCATCTTTCACTGCTGGTGCAGAGTTAAAGAAGTCTGTGAACAACCGCGGATAATCACGTTTCTCGGTTAGTTAGACAAAAAAGGGCAAGGGACTAAGTTAGCTCCTTGCCTTTTTGCGCTCTAGGGCCTCAGGCAGTCTTCGACGGAGGTCTTTGGCCCTAAGCCCGCCACATCAATCTGTCACAAGCACCAAACCAAATATAGGCTCTTACAGAGTTCTCTAAGTAGTGCATGCAGCTTGGCTTGTGCTATCTCAGTGTTATTGTGGTTAAGGCTACGGTTCCCAGTGCGTGAGCTCAAGCCAATAATCACCGCATTTCCTCCACTGCTCTCCTGTTGCAGTAAGAGGCATATAGGCAAAAAAGCTTTTGCTCTGTGTGTCGCTTATCCCTCTCTTCCCACATCACCGTTCCGCTCATTTCTGCCCAGCACTGTTCCCCAAGGTCATTCCTGCTCTCTTCTTTTGCCTTTCGGTTTTGTGTGCAGCTGTTGCTTAAACATCTTGGCGGTTATTTAACCGTGTGGCTCACCTGTCCAGTAGTTACAGTGGGCTGTGAACAGTAGCACTGCTGTTGGGACTGAGATGATATTTTGTGGGCTATCAGCCCAATGTGGGCTTCAAGGTTGCCCAATGTGGGCCACAAGTGGCCCAAGTGTGGCCCAAGTCAGGGCACTTCTTATTGCAATTTTGTGCCTTGGTCACAAAACATGAAAGCCGCTAAACCTTTTGCCGCCGTGAATGTCTAAAATAAGAAATGATTTCCTCTGTGTCTGCTTTAGCCACCGTGAGCTGCTTATGACATTGCCTAGAGGTGAGGCTCAGGTGTTGTAAGGAGCAACACGATTTGGCGCTACTTCCAGTTCATAAGATACGGGACTGGATTGATCTTATGACGCTTAGGATTTCGAGGAACCTTTCTACAGAGTGAAGCATTTCCTCTGAAGAGAGGATTGTGACAAGATGAGACTTGGTTTTTGCGTCACCCAAATATAGGGATTTTGTTTATGGCAATTCATGAGCGTGCTGGCACTAAGGCTTTAGATTCGGATCTGGTTAATATTCCACGTCTGATGGCTGCCTATTACCTTAACCGTCCAAATCTTGATAACCCAGACGAGCTTGTTAGCTTCGGCACCTCTGGTCACCGTGGTACTTCATTAAACGGCTCTTTTACAGAGTCTCACATTTTAGCTATCTCTCAGGCTATTGCTGAGTACCGTAAGAAGGAGAACATTTGCGGCCCTCTGTTCCTCGGTATGGACACCCATGCTCTGTCTGAGGCTGCTTTAGCTTCTGCTATCGAGGTCTTAGGCGCTAATGGTGTAGAAGTACGTATCGAAAAGGATCACGGATACACTCCAACCCCAACCATTTCCCACAGTATCTTAAATTACAATCGCGGTAAGAGTGGTGCTGCTTTAGCTGACGGCATCGTGATCACTCCATCGCACAACCCACCAACCGATGGTGGCTTTAAGTACAATCCAACCGATGGCGGCCCAGCTGGCACTGAGATCACCTCTTGGGTGCAAGATCGTGCTAACGAGATCCTGCGCAACAACTTAGCAGACGTAAAGCGCGTTCCATACGAGCAGGCTATCAAGTTACCAAACGTACAAGAGTGCGACATGCTCTCTGATTACGTAGATGACTTAGGCTCGGTCTTAGACTTAGAGGCTATTTTTAAGGCTGGTCTGAAGATCGGTGTCGATCCATTAGGTGGCTCTGGCTTATTCTACTGGGATCGTATCGCTGACAAGTACAACCTCAACATCAAGGTTGTGAACTACAAGGTTGACCCAACCTTCTCCTTCATGTGCCTCGACAAAGACGGCAAGATCCGTATGGATTGCTCGAGCAAGTACGCTATGGCTGGCTTAATTGCCTTAAAGGACGACTTTGATATCGCCTTTGGTAATGACCCAGACTATGACCGTCACGGCATCGTGTGCCACTCTGGCTTAATGAATCCAAACCACTACCTGTCGGCTGCTATCAACTACATCTATCGTCACCGCGACAACTGGCCAAAGGAGGCCATGGTTGGTAAGACTGTTGTGTCTTCCTCGATGATGAATCGTGTGGCTGAAGGCTTAGGCCGTAAGGCTTATGAGGTTCCAGTCGGCTTCAAGTGGTTCGTGCCTGGCTTATTTGATAAGTCCTTAGCTTTCGGCTGCGAGGAGAGTGCTGGTGCTTCGTTCTTAAGAAAGGACGGCTCGGTGTGGACTACTGATAAGGACGGTATCATTGCTGCCCTGCTGTCGGCTGAGATCTTAGCTGTTACCGGCAAGGATCCAGCTGAGCACTACAAAGAGCTGACCGAGAAGTATGGCGCTCCTGTCTACAACCGTGTGGACGCTCCTGCTAACAGCAAGCAAAAGGCTATCTTAAAGAAGTTAGATCCATCTGCTGTTGAGGCTGAGACCTTAGCTGGTGAGAAGATCTTAGAGAAGCTGACCACTGCATCGGGCAACGGTGCTGCTATTGGTGGCTTAAAGGTTGTGACCGAGAACGGCTGGTTTGCCGCACGTCCATCCGGCACTGAGAACATCTACAAGATCTACATGGAGTCCTTCAAGGGCGAAGATCACATCAAGCAGATCGAGAAGGAAGCCACTGAGATCGTGGACGCTGCCTTAAAGAAGGCTGGTGCCTAAATTCCCGTTTTTCACTCCTTTAGCTAACTTACTTAGTCTTGCGATTACCGCAAAGAGTTAAGCGGAAGCAAGACTTGTAGTTCAAAGCCGAGCACATGCTCGGCTTTTTAGTGCGCGCTCCGCACATAGAGCGCGTACCTCCGCGCCACTGTGTGCTCAGATGCGTTGTAGCGTGCTGTGCTGTGCCGTACTGCATTGCATTAGGACACTTTATCCTACCTTTACAGAGACCGAAGAAAAAGCCGATCTCAGTCCACATTCGCCTACTAAACAGCGCCCGCCCCAAATGCGCTGAAAAGCTCACTCTGACTTTGAGTAATCCTCTTAAGCCTCGCTGTCTGTATCTCATCTGGCCGCTTTGCGGCATTCTTTACCGGCTTGAAGCTTGTTTCTGTCTTGAGGGGCACCTTAAGCAGCTGGAAGGGCAAGCTACACTGTGTTTCTTTTTGCGTTTTGCTTTAGTACGGTTTAAGCTACCCTCTTAAGTCGTTTTTCTGCTTTCTTTACAGGTCGTTCCGTGAACAAACAACAACTCGCCGCTAAAATTTGGGCAACTGCCGATACTCTGCGCTCGAAAATCGAAGCCTATGAGTACAAGGACTACATCTTAGGCCTCATGTTTTACATGTTCTTGTCGCAAAAAGAGGAGAGCTTTTTGTTTGAGCAAGGCTGGGATGAGAGCACTCTGAGCGAGTTTGATCAGGACGAAGATACCGTTGAGATGGTGCGCCAAAGCTTGGGCTATTGCATTAATTACCAAGACCTGTTCTCGTCTTGGCTCCGTGCTATGCAGACTTCGCAAAATGCGGCTCTGGCTCCTTTTAGTGTGGATAGTGTCAGCAAGGCTATATCTGCCTTTAGCCGTAGTGTCCACCCTGTACACAAGGCGATTTTCGACAATATCTTTGATAGCTTGTCGAACGGCTTGTCGAAGTTAGGTGAAACCACAGGAGCTCAGACCAAGTCCTTAAAGGGGATCATCAATATCATCAAGGATATCCCGCTAAACGAAGAGCAGGGATATGACGTTTTAGGCTTTGTCTACGAGTACCTGATCAGTCATTTTGCAGCTGGAGCTGGTAAGAAAGCTGGTGAGTTCTATACCCCTCATGAAGTCTCCGAGCTTATGGCCAAGATTGTGGCCTACCATCTTAAGAACCGTAGTGAGGTGAAGATCTATGATCCAACCAGTGGTTCAGGTTCGTTGTTGATCACCATGGGCAAGAGCTTAGAGCAATACAAGATTGACCGCGACAATATCCGCTACTTTGCCCAAGAGCTCAAATCCAACACCTATAACCTCACGCGTATGAATCTGGTTATGCGAGATATTGCCCCAGGCAATATTGAGGTGCGCAATGCAGATACCTTGGAAAGCGATTGGCCTTTTGTGGAGACGAAACAAGAGGGCAAAGTAACAGGCATGGAGCCAGTGCGAGTGGACGCCGTGGTATCCAATCCGCCTTACTCTCAAGTTTGGGATGATACCAATAAGATCAATGATCCTCGCTTTGCTGGCTTTGGTGTGGCTCCAAAGTCCAAAGCTGATTTTGCTTTCCTCCTACACGATCTCTATCACCTCGACACTGACGGCATTATGACTATTGTGCTGCCTCATGGAGTGCTATTCCGTGGCGGCGAGGAAGGAAAGATCCGTGAGACCTTAGTTAAGCACAATCACATTGATGCCATCATCGGCTTGCCTGCTAATATCTTCTTTGGCACTGGTATTCCAACCATCATCATGGTGCTCAAACGTAAGCGTGCAGAGCGTGATATTTTGATGGTTGATGCTTCTCTAAGCTTCGTTAAAGAGGGCAATAAGAACAGATTACGGGCTCAAGATATCCAAAAGGTGGTTGATGTAGTGATCAACCGTAGCGACGTACCAAAGTTCTCGCGTGCAGTGGCTCTAGAGGAGATCGAGCGCAATGGCTATAACCTCAATCTGACACGTTACGTGAGCTCAGCCCCTGAGAGTGAACACTGGGATTTAGCTGGTCTGACTTTAGGCCAGTTACCAGTCTCTGAGCTACAACAGCTGCATGGCCTGCAATTCTTCCCTGAGTTGCAGCATCGCCTGTTTACTGCTGTTGATAGTGGTAGTGAAGATCATGCTGAGGAACCTTCAGCCACTTACCTTGCTTTAACTGATGAGCTCAAGACTCCACGCAATAGCTATGACCTTGCTGCTTTCTTAAAACAGCAGTTTGTGCAGGCAAATGAGGTGCAAGCGCATAAAGCCAGCTATCTTGAGCATGTAGCTACCTTCCTTGAGTACTTTAGAGCGCAACTGAGCTCTAAGTCGCTGCAAGAGAGCATCGGTGATATCAAGCTGCAGCAGCAATTGCCAGAGCTCAAACAAGCTCTCTTTACGCAGATGGTGCACTCTAATGATGGTCAACCTCTGTTTATTGTTGAGCCGTATGACGCTTATCAGCGTTTGTATGATTGCGTACAGGTGATTAGTGGTGATCTGGAGATCCTGCAAAGTGAGGGCATAGCCGCCTTAAACCAAGTCGATGATCTCACAGAGAGCCAAAATAAAAACGGTACGCTGACTACCAAAGTTATTGGGCAAGATGGACGAGTGTTGCCTCTGAGCCTTATTAAGCAGCACTGCTGCCAAGAGCAAATGGCAATGATTGCTCAAACTGAGCAACGTATAGCCGAGATTGATGCGGAAGCCCAAAGCTTGCTGGAGTCTTTAAGCGAAGATGACAAAGAGCAGTACTTCATGGGTGAGGTCTTAAGCGAAGAGGGTGATGCTTGGGCTAAGAGCGGCCTTACTAAAGTGCTGAAGAATAAGGACTTTAAGTCAGAGCTCAAAAAGCTACCGGCGCTTAATCAGGTGCTGACCACAGCGTCTAAGCTGTTCCAAGAGCAAAATCAGCTGAGCAAGGGTCTTAAGGGAGCAAGTGCTGAGCTAGAAAAACAGGCCCAAAAGGTCTTGCAGAGTATGAGTACCTCTGAGGCTTTGACGCTGCTGGAGAGTAAGTGGTTTAGTCCTTTGCAAGCGCAGCTTGAGGCTTTGTTTGATCACGAGATAGATCGTGCTGCTCAAGAATTAGCTGAGCTGGTGGTCAAGTACCAAGTAACCCCAAGTGCCATTGAGCAAGAGATCACAAAGTCCAACCGAGCACTAAGTGAGATGCTTTCTGAGCTGACTGGCGATAGTGCAGCTATGAAGGGCATCAACGAGCTTAAGCAGCTGTTGCAACTTTAGGAGGGGCTATGACCAAACAAAAGCACACCAAGGCAGTCGATGCTGCCTCTAATGCCGAAGAGTTGCTGCCACTGGAGCAGATGATGTCGCAAGGTAGTGCCTCTAATGAAGGTGCTGCCCACGCCGTAGATGACATTAACCAAGTTAATGATAGTGCGCATCAAGGAGCCGAAGATGAAAGTGCCGCCTTGGTGTCAAAGCTGCGGTTTGCTGATTTTGCTTTAAATAGTCAGCAAAGCTACGAACCTTTGGCTCGTGTGTTAAGACAATCATTTAGTGGAGGAACCCCTGCATCCAATATCGATGCATATTGGAATGGTGATATCCATTGGGCAAGTACAAAAGATCTGACTTCTAATGTACTTACTACTACGGCAGACTTTATTACCGAGTTAGGCTTGCGAAATAGTAGCTCAAAATTGGCTAAAGCAGGATCAATTCTTGTCGGTATGCATATTGGCGTGGGAAAAGTCGCTATAGCTAATATTGATGTGGCTATAAATCAGGATCTTAGAGCACTGGTGCCTGACTTATCTAGAGTTGATTTGTGGTTTTTGCTTTATGTCTTAGAGGCTAATGCTATTAGGTTAGAGTCATATGGTCGTGGCTCTACCGTAAAAGGTATTACTCAAGAAGATTTGCTTCAGCTTCCTGTGCCTTTGCTCCCTTTACCTGAGCAGCAACGCATCGGCGCGCTCTTCAAGGAGCTTGACAACAACATCGAGCTTAACCGTGGACTCTTGGAAAAGCTGATCCAGCTCAAGAAAAGCATGCTGGAACAGATGTTCCCGCGTGAGGGCGAAAGTGTGCCACGTCTGCGCTTTGCTGGGTTTACGGAGCCTTGGACTGTCTGCAAATTAGGAGATCTTGGTCAGGCTATATCTGGTATAGCGTTCCCTGAAAGTGCTCAAGGCGGTGTGGAAGGCATGCCTTTCTTCAAGGTCTCTGATATGAACCTAGAAGGCAATGAGTCAGTGATGCATTACGCAAATAACTACGTGTCATATGAGCTCGTAGCTAAAAGTAAGTGGAAACCTATAGAGGGGCCAGCTGCTATTTTTGTTCGAGATGGTGCCGCTGTTTTATTAAATCGTAAAAGACTGATACTTTCCAAGTGTTTGATGGATCATCATATTATGCATTATTGCTTGGATGAATCTGTATGGAATCCGTTCTTTGCTTTAGCTATATTTGAGGGCATTGATTTAACGGCATTAGTTAGAACTAGTGTGACGCCATCGTATGGTGCTGTGGAAGTAGAAGCTATTGTTGTTAAGGTTCCCAATCTTGCAGAGCAACAGCGTATTGGTGCGTTCTTTAAGGCCTTAGACCAACGCATTGCGCAGCAGCGTGCCAAACTTGAGAAGTTGGGACAGCTCAAAAAGGCCTTGCTGGAGCAGATGTTTGTGTAGCTGCGATCAGCGTTGGTGTAGGGGCGGGCGCTGGTATTAATGCCAGCGACCTTTATGCGGTATAGAGCTTCTCATAGGGTGAATAGGTGGTGGAGCACTGTGCCTTAATGGCTTTGCTTTGTGTAGTCCTGTGTTTGTGACCACTGGGACTGTGAGTGTGGCTGGGATTGAGAGGGGACAATGGGCGTGATTTTCTCGAAAGAAAGCGACTTTGAAGATGCCGTCGTGGCGCAATTGCAGCGCTATGGCTGGACAGATGTTCTTACTTACGTCGACGAAGATGATCTGGTGGAAAATTGGGCTCAGATCCTCTTTGACAACAACAATGAGCCGGATATCCTGAATAACTGCCCGCTTTCCGCAGGGGAAAAAACTCAGCTCAAGCAAAAGATCAGTGAGCTACGTACTCCTTGTGCCCTCAATGAGTTCATTAACGGTGGTAGTTTCCTGCTTAAGCGTGATAATCCTGACGATCTGCTGCATTGTGGCCGTGAGGTGTCACTGAAGATCTATAGCCGTACTGAGATTGCTGCTGGTAAGAGTCGTTATCAGATTGTGCGTCAGCCACGTTTTGAGAGTACCTCGGAGCACAAGGATCTCATGTCTACACGGCGGGGTGACTTGCTCTTGCTCATCAATGGTATGCCGGTGATCCATATTGAGCTGAAGCGCAGTGGCGTGCCTGTAAGTCAAGCCTGTAATCAGATCATGCGTTACTCCTCTGAGAGCATGTTTCGTAACAATATATTTGCTCTGATTCAGGTCTTTGTAGCGATGACACCGGAGAAAACGCTGTATTTTGCCAATCCAGGGCCTGATGTTGACTTTCGACCTGAGTTCTTCTTCCAATGGGCCGACTTCAACAATGAACCTATCACGGCATGGGATGACGTGATCAAGTCTTTGCTCTCCATCCCAATGGCTCACACCTTGATCGGCTTCTATACCGTTGCCGATAAAGCCACTCAGACGCTTAAAGTCATGCGTAGTTACCAATACTATGCGGCTGATGCCATTGCCAAGGTAGTGCGTGAGACCTTTCCTAAGCTGCGTCATGAGGAGGTAGATCACCCTCAGCATGGTGGCTATATTTGGCATACTACAGGCTCCGGAAAGACTATGACTTCGTTCAAGTCTGCTCAGCTGATCGCTGCTTCAGGAGATGCCGACAAGGTGATCTTTTTGGTGGATCGTATTGAGTTGGGAACACAGAGCTTAGCTGAGTACCAGCATTTTGCTTTAGACAATGAGACGGTTCATGGTACTGAGCATACTGGTCAGCTGGTACGTCTTTTGTTGAGCTCAGATCGGGATGACTCTCTGATTGTCACCTCAATTCAGAAGTTAAGTCGTTTACGTTTGCCTGTGGACGATGGTGATGAGCATGGACTTAACGGTCAGCAAGACCAGCAGGGCCAACAAGGTCGATCTTCTTTTGCCGACGGTATTGGTAGCTTTGAGCTTAATGAAAAGCAGGCTCGTGCTATTTTAGAGAAGCGTATTGTGATCATCGTGGATGAATGCCATCGCTCCACCTTTGGACAGATGAACTATCAGATCAGACGTACTTTCCCCCGAGCGATCTTCTTTGGCTTTACTGGCACTCCAATTCACGATGAGAACAAGAAACGCGATCTCACCACAGCCTCTCTTTTCGGCAACGAGCTGCATCGCTATAGCATTGCCGATGGTATTCGAGACCACAATGTCTTGGGCTTCGATCCTTATCGCGTATCGATCTTTCGACCGGAAGATCTGCGTGAGAAAGTGGCTTTAGATCAAGCACAAGCACAAGATCGTAGTGAGGCTCTAGCAGATCCACAGAAAAAGCGTTTGTACCAATACTATCTGGATCGCGATAAGGTGCCAAATGCCGGTTATTACGATGAAGTGGGCTACGTTAAGGGTATAGAAGACTTCCTTCCTCTGAGCCAATACCGCACACCTGAGTACCAACATGCGGTGGTCTCTGATATTTTGCGTGAGTTCCCGCGCCTGAGTGCTGATCACAAGTTTCACGCTATCTTTGCCACTTCCAGCATTGCTGAGGCCTTGGAATATTACCAGTTGTTCCGTGAACATCGTGCTGAGCTAAAGGTCACGTGTTTATTTGATGCCAGCATCGACAATGATGATGCTGAGCAGTCGATCGACAAAGAGCAAGGTTTGGTGCAACTACTTAAGGACTATAACCAACGCTTTGAAACAACGTTTACGGTTCCTGAATTTCCTGCCTTTAAGCAAGATGTGGCTGCTCGCTTGGCTCACAAAAAGCCGCATATTTACGTCACACCAGAGCAGCAGCTGGATCTGCTGATTGTGGTGGATCAAATGCTGACAGGATTTGATTCGATTTGGGTGAATACGCTGTACCTCGATAAGGTCTTGACCTATGAGAGTGTGATCCAAGCTTTTTCGCGTACCAATCGGATCTTTGGCCCTGATAAGCCTTTTGGTATCATCAAGTACTACCGGCAGCCTTTTACCATGGAGCGTAACATCAACGAGGCGGTAAAGCTGTACTCAGGTGATAAGCCGCTGGGATTATTGGTACCAAAGGTGGAAGAGCACGCTTGCAGAGCCCAAAAGTTTTTTCACAAGATTAAGGAATTGTTTGCAGCCGCAAACCAAAGCTCGCAAGGGACAAAGCAAGATAAGAAAAATACTGCTTCGACCTCAGATACTGCTAATACTGCTGATAATGCAGGGGCGGGCGCAGGGACGGCTGTATTGGGGGTGGATTGGTCACACTTACCTGAGGATAAGGAGAAGTGCGCGCAGTTCGTGAAGCTCTTTAATGGGCTCAATCGTAATCTGCAGGCAGCCCAGATCCAAGGCTTAAAGTGGGAGCAATTGCCAAAAGTAAGTACTGAGGATGGTGAGCGACTGCCACCACAAGATGAGCAGGGAACAAGTGCTGTACAAGGCACAGGTGATAGAGCAACTGATTCTGAGCTCTTCCTTGGTGAGCGTGTTTTTGTTTTCTTATTGCAGCGCTATAAGGAGTTAGCCCGCAAGGTTGATGAGAGTGAGCGCCAAAAGCGTCCTGATGACGTGCCCTATGATCTGGAGAGCCATATCATTTCTATCGATACTGGCAAGATCGACACAGATTACATGAATAGCCGCTTTGCTAAGTTCTATAAGCGCTTACTGGACAAGGCGGAAGAGAGTCAGATTGCGGAGGCTCGCCAAGAACTGCACCAGTCCTTTGCGTACCTGAGTAAGGAAGAGCAAAAAGCCGCATACCTGTTTTTGAGTGATATCGAGAGTGGTGATGTGCAGTGCGATCCTGACAAGACTTTTAGTGACTACATCACTGAGTACATGCAGCGCGACTACGATGATAACGTGCACGATTTTGCAGAGAAGTTGGGACTTGATGAGCCTAAGCTCCGTGCGCTACTCAAGCTGCGTTTAGAGCCTAAGCGCATAGATGGCGATCCACATTTCAAAGAGCTTAGGGATAAATGTAATTGGGTTCAGGCTAAAGTATTCCTCGAACAATATGAGGGCCGTCCCTTGAAACCGCCTAAGCCTAAGGTAACGGCGCTGATCCACAAGTATTTGCGCGAGTTCTTGTTATCAGACGGTGAGCTGCGGCTTGAGGCTCAGGATAAGTCCTAAGGCATTATCCAGTGCCTTTTAGGCGAGAGGGAGTAGGGTGCCGTAATGAGCTACGGCTTGCTTCAGTACAGCCATCTTTGCTCTTTGCAAGGCTCTGTCATGCCATGAGGCATGGCTACAAACGAAAACGGCTCTGTGTAAGAGCCGTCTTGATGCGAAGAATACGAGAAAAAGAAAGGCAATTCTGTCTGGCTTACTACTCTGCCAGATGCTTGGTGTCCTGCATGTTGTTAGCGTGCACGGCTACTAAGGCAGCCTTTGGTGTTGGCTTCACCAAGAAGAATAAGGATAAGGACACTACGGAGAGGATAAATAAAGCAGCGAATAAAGTGATCATAGCAAACCCTGATGGTCGCACCTTTACTGAGCTCTGGCTCTTGCTCTTGAGCGTCAGAATGTGGTGCCGCAAGCAAAGCATTAATGTTAGGTTCGGTTAAGCAAACAAGTCCGAACTTTTGTGTCCTTAATCAGGACTGAGCTCTATACCACACCTGCGCATAGGTCAGATGCAGTTATGTCCCAGCCTCTCCTGTTCTAAGATTTCTAAGGCTTTGGACTGAGCCCTATATGAGGAGTTTCACCGTGCAACGTGCTTTGTTAGTGAAGCTTAAGCCACCAACGAGCAGAGTCTAGGTGATAGTTCCTTAAGGAGTCTGCATTTATGGCTTTAGGCTAACTGAGCATGTTTGGTCTTTTAGAATCAGCGTAGCTTGTTAAGAGGCCTCTTTGTTCGCACGGCCAATGCCTTGCTAGAGCCTCGGCTAATTTTCTAAGACCGCATATGTCATAACATGCACAGCCCACAGCCGGTGTAGTGTGCAGGCACTCCTTTGCTGTTGTGTTGTTAGATCATTAAGCGGGAAAAAAGTTTTGTCTCTGCAGCAAAAAACTTAATTTTTGTGCCGTGTGTCACTAGCTGTGATTCGAGCTCTGGCTTTTTGCATCAAAGTGTAGGCTGACATAAGACGCTATTTTTGCCATCTAGTCTGCTGATTGCCAGATTGCCGCTATGATGCTCACAATACGGATGAAACAGGGCGTAAAAGCCGGTCATTTTTTGCTTTGTGGCCCAAGCTCTATTTGCTCAGACTTTTCTTGGGGCAAGATTTAGCCCGATGGCGTTATTTGGGCCTCTGTGTAATGGGTACAGGATAGGGGTTTTTAGGGTGAAAAGCGCATAACAATCGGCTTTGCGCGTATTGGGTTGAGGTGGAATAGCTTTTGCTTTTAGTAGAGGTAATTTGTGTTATTTTTCAGCTGTTAACCTAATACAGCCATGTTAGCTGCACTAGACTCGGGTAAAGGTTTAAGCCGTGAGGATTGGGGCTGCTATCGTGATGGGCTGTAGCCTCTAGAGGCTTCATGCACTGAGCTCATTGAGCTCATATCAAGTGCATCCTTTTAGGTCTGATTGCTCCTTGGTGCTAGCAGTAGCATTAAGTCTAGTGTGCACAATGCTGCAAATGCCTGTGCTCTTCCCAGCCATGCCTGCTTTGGTGTGGTTTTGAAGTGGCCGTGGCCAGTATTGTGGTAACGCAAGGTATAACAGCTGCCATCAAACTCTTTCTGTCCTTTCTTATTGCTTGATGAGTAGTAAGAAAGTTGCGAGATGAGCTTTTTGCTCTTTGTGCTCTGGGGTTTACGATGCTAAATTCGCAACAGGTTAATGCGCAAGCAAACAGCCAAACTGATCGGGCCGGTGATCACTCCACCGCCAATAACTATGATCGTTTACATCCTAGCAATGATAACGGTGTTGAGCATCGCTTTGCCTCTATCTTTGCAAGTCTGAAAAGTCATTTTGGTGCTGGTGCCGATCGCCAAAAGCAGGATAGTTTTGCCTCTTCTTTTAAGAAGTCGGTGGATGCCTCTGCCCAAAGTCGCGAGCAAGCCCAAGAGCTCCAAGACAAAAAGAAGGATAAAGCCGAGCGTGATCGTAAGGTGCGAGAGCATCGTGAGGCTCTGGCCGAGGCTCGTCGCGAATCCTTAGAGCAAGCTGACAAGACTTTAGCTGCTAATGCCGAAAAGAGTGTGCAGCATCGAAAGGATTTAGATCAGCAAGCTTCCGAAATGTTAGAAGAAGCCGAGACTAAGGCTGCCTTACGTCCATCGGATATCTTAGCTGCTGCCATGGCTGCCGCTGCGCAAGCTCAAAACCAAAGCTCAGCTGCCTCCAGTTCGGGTACCGGTACAGTTTCAGGAGATGCTGCTTTTAGTGGCTCAGGCAGTGCCACGTTAACAGCAAGCTCAGGAGCAAGTTCTTCCGGTGCAGCTGCTTCCTCTGGTGCTGCTTTAGCCAGTGGTTCTGCTGTAGCAGAAGGTATGACCGCATTTAGTGGTGCTACAGGATTCAGTGGAGCAGCCGGAATCAGCGGAACAGCTGGAACCAGTGGTGCCGCTGTCTCAGGTGGCGCTGTGTTAGCCAGTGGTTCAGGTTCGGGAAGTGTTGTGGATGGTGCTGATAGTGGCTCGGCACTCGCTCAGTCCTCTGTATCCGGTGCTGCTGGTATGGGCACGGGTAGTGAGTCGGGCTCTGGTAATAATACAGCCAGCTACACGGCTGTGGGTCTTGGCAATGATGAGGCTACTCCAGCTGCTCAAGCCGCTGCTCAGATGCTGCAGATCGACGGTGTTGAGACTGACGAAAACCTTGCTCAGTCCTTAAATCAGCTTAATCGCCAGCAAGTACAGCAAGCTCAGCCTCACAGTCCATCAGCTGCTGAGCAATTAGCCAGCATGGATGGCAAAGAGCTGCGCAAGAGCTTAGATGCCTTAGCTCGTGAGAACAATGTCAGCAAGCTCAGCCTCAAGATGGCTAATCCTCAAGCTTTAGCTGCTATGCGCCGTGATGCGCAAATGCTGTCGCAATTGCCTACATCTCAAAACACTTTAGCTTCTTTAACCGGTACTGGTGAAGCCACTCGTTTACACCTGATGGCTAATGCTGCTAATGGCAACACTAATGGCATCAGTGCCTTTGGTGCAATGACTGGTTCTGAGGCCTCTATTGAGCAAGTGGCTGCTACTGGTATGCGGCAAATGGAAGTAACCGGTCGTACCAGTACAGAGATCCTGATGCAGCAAAATAAGCTGCGCCAAGAAAGTCACGGCTTAGTAGAAAAAACTGCTATGACCGCCGCTGCTCGTGCCGAGCAAGCCACTAAGCAATTGGAGAGTCAGACTCTAACTGCCCAGCAAATGGCAACCAGCGCAGCCAATCGCGCGGCACAGCAAGCTGCTATGGGCTCTTTAGCTCAAGGCCAAGGCCCTGTTGCCGCTACTCCTAATTTCGTGGGCTCAGGTGCTCCTGTATTTGCTGATGCCACTATGCTGACCCCTCAGCCTCAAGTGCCAAACACTTTAGCTGCTGAGGTAGCCTCTAAGGCCGCCGGAATGGCTGCTTTAGGTGGTGATAAGTCTGTAGCTTCTGGTGGAGCAGGGGCGGGCGCTGGACTCTTTGGCCAAGACGTCGATGGTGCAGCCGAGAGTACTAAAGGTAATGCTGCAGCCAGTGCTGCAAGCAACGCTGACTCACGTGCTGCTTTATTACGTTTGGCTATGGCTCAAGATGAGATCACAACCGCTGCTATGCAGGGTGAAGACGTGTCTGGTGCTGCTGAAGACTCAGCTTCAGCTGCTGCCGCCGCTGCTACCTCTGAGCTGCAATTGCGTCCTCAGCAAAGCTCAGTACTGACTCAAGCTATCCAGTCGTTACAACAAGGTGCTCGTCCTGAGAGTAGTGGCACTACCTACGAGAACAGTATTTTGGCCGGAATGCTCACGGCTAATGCTCTGACAGAAAAGGATCTGGCAGCTGCAGCCGATGAGTCTGCACGTGGTGCCGTAAGTGGTGTTGATGTTTCGGTGCGAGCCTCGGCCGGTACCGGTGCTAACTTCGATGCCAACTCAGCTACTGCCTCGGTCGGTGCCAATAGTGCTGAAGTGCGGGCTGCATTGCTCCAAGATGAAACTAACGCTCAGGCTATGGTGCAAGAGCAATTACAAGCTCAAGCTGAGGCCCGTGCTGAGTTGGAGCGTGAGTTCACCAATATGAACTTCAGTGCCGATCCAACTTCAGATGCTGCAATGTTGCATGAGCGTGTCATGCGCATGGCTGCACGTAACTTGAAGCACTTAGCAGTGGACTTAAATCCACGTGATCTAGGTAAGATGCGCATTGCCATTGAGCTGAGTGACAATAATGACGCTTTATCAGTGACCTTAGCCGCCGCTTCTCCTGAGACTCGTGCGCTGCTCGCTCATACTCTGCCAGTATTGGAGGACACCTTAGCGCAGCAGAATGTCGCCACCAATGCCTATATCCTTGATTTAAATGAGATTGAGGCCGAGGAAAACGCAGAAAAGGCTGTGGCCTCTAGTGCTGCTGCGGTACATACTTTGTCCGATCCAAAGCGCATTGGAGAGCAAGAGGTGGCTGCTAATGCAGCTAATGCTGACGCCAGCGAAAATAACACACGCAGTAACGCTATGCGCTGGGCACAAAGCCGCAGCGTGACCGATGGCCAAGGCCGTCTGCGTGGCGTCTAAAGCTCACGCCTAGCGCCGAACGGCGCTGGCGGCGCAGCGCCTAAACGCGACGCGTTAAAGACGAAATAACGGTTATTGTGAGGCTCGGATCTGGTGGGCTAAGGCTTGCGGGATCTGAGCCTCATTGCTTTCTAGAGCTAATAGAGCTCAATGCGCCAAAATGCTTCTAGATAACGGATATTCTTGCTTAGTTTAACTAAGCCGCCCTTATCGGCACGATTGGCTGCATCCACCACATGGGTCTGGGGCTCTAGAGCAAGAAACTTACTGCCCTTTGGCCGATACATCATGAGATAAGGTGCCGAAGAGGTCATAAAGATCTTTTTGCTTGGGCCTGGAAAATTTGGCCGATAGATCTCTACACCATTGAATCCACTGTAAATATGATTCACGAACTCATCTGGCAGCAAGGTTGGATGAGAGATGTCCCATTTGCCCATATTAGGCGTGAACTCGCCGGAAAAATGTCCCTCAACCTCTGGGGCATAGGCGCTCACTGAAGCACACACCTGATCTTGCTGTGGATCGAATTCGAAATAAGGGTGAAATCCTAAGCCATACAGACGAGAAGCACTGCCTGTATGCTTAACGCTCAAAACGATAGTCAGAGTGTTTCGGTGTAAGGAAAAGTGCAACTTTGCCTCAAAGTTATAACCTTTGCCCGCTTCGCCTTGTTTATTGAGCAGTTTTAAGGACAGATTTTTCATGTCCTCTTTTGGGTAAACAGAAAGATCGTCAAAAAGCCACTCACTATTCCATCCTGTACCGTGAAGATACTCGCTGCCATCAGGAGAAGTGCAGTTCAGATTAATTGTCTGCATCCTTCCTGATGCACTCTGCAACTGGTAGCAGTTATTTCTCACTCTGTTGCCCATAGGAAGCAAAGGAAAGCCACCACACTCATCTGGTGTGTAAGGGACTTTGTGTAGGCAACTTTGCAGAATATTGCCTCCTTTGCGAGGCCCAAAGTGAATGATCCTCGCACCATTTGGATCTATTACAAGACGGAAGAAAGTGTTCTCAAGATTCAACAAGTTGTGGCTCATAGCTCATTTCGGCGCGGATAACCACGAGGTAACTCGGGGAAGGAAGCGCCGCTCCTTGTGTAGTTGTTGGTTGGTGGTTGCTGTTAGACAGTGATGACTGTTAGCTGGCACTTAATACTTTTTGCTAAAAGTGTGCGCTAGATCTCGTCCTATTCTCAATCACGCTCACAAATAACAAAGCTTTGTCGCACTGACCGAGATAACGCGGTGTGCTAAAGCTGCCTTAATAGGCTTTCCTCTTAAGGCTATGCTACTGACTGACTTCTTGCAAGTTAGTGAAGCGCTCGCCATAAAGATAGCTGATTCCTGCGATCTGCTCACTTGGGCTTAGGGAGCCAAACTCAATGAAGGTCGCTAAGTCCTTAACTTGCTGCTGCGCGTCAAACGGGTTGACCAGCACTGGCCGCATGATTTGCTCTAAGAAGTCATTGCCTAAGGCACACAATGCACCATAGAGATAGATGTGGTTTATGTTGAGCACGTTGAGGAAGTTGTAGATCGCCAGCCCAATACTACGTGCACTGCGATTAACTTGCGAACGCACCACTTCGTCCCCAGCAAGATACATGTCTACCACCTGTGCAAAGCTCAGATCCTCAGGGCAGCGATCTATTGCACTCAAAGACGAGGTAACACGGCGCATGATACTGGAGACGCTGGCCATAGTCTCTAAACAGCCGTGACGCCCGCACGAGCACAAAAGGCCGTGAGGATCCAAGATGGTGTGTCCGATCTGGCCGCTACCAAAGAGCGAACCGCGATAGATCTCTTGGTTGATGATGAACGACGAGCCAATGCCGTAATCCAAATTAATGACGCAAAAATCCTGTAGCTTGCTGTTTTTCAGCACCATCTCTGAGCCTATATGCTCTGTTTGGCGCAACAAAAACCACTTTTGAGCCAGAGTACGCATCACACAATCGTTGTCGATCTCAACCTCAAGGCCAGTGCGCTGCTCAAGAAGATACTTGACGTAAAGTGGTTTATGCCAGCGTACTTGAGGCATAAATAAGGACACGCCTTTTTCTGAGTCCACCTGTCCGTGCAGAGCTAAAGCCACCATAAGGCGTGGCTCTTTAAGACTTGCATCCGTACTCAGTGCCCAAGAACACCATCTCACTAACGGCTCAACCTCTACAGAGGGCTCACCTGTAGCTGTGGTCTCAGCTGCACCGGCTGATGTCTGTTGCCGTGCTTGTGCTAGTGCTGTTTGTAGCTGCGAGCGATACCACTTAATCTCGCGCTCTAAATCACTGAGCAAAGCCTCTTGTGACACCATAGAAACAGGAGTGATGCGCTCGGGCAAGATCACCTGTCCAAAAACGTCACACAGCACACTGTGCAATGCCTGAGGACGCACATCTACACATATCACCAAGCCACGGCTACGACAAAAACGCACAATGCCCGCTTGTCTGCCTCTCTTCTTTAAACCGCTTTGTGCTGTATCGTCCACAATCTCTATCACGTGTGAGCTTTCGAGATCGCGCACAATCTTACTCAGCGCGGTCACACTCATGCCCATGAGGCTAGCCAATTCGCTGATATGGGCTTCCTTTAAGCGAAATAGATTAAAGAGCAGCAAACGCTTGTTATATAACGCCATGCGCTCATTATTCATGCCTAACATGCTCACCATCCTCCATTGTGCCCACATCTATCGCTGGTAGCGAAGTCCCATTTTTGGCCGCCTTGAAATGTTGCTTTTTGCTTAATAAGCTTGCTCGTGACATGCACTCAAGGCAGCTATGGCCACGCCAAGCTGCAAGGCCATACTAAGGCCGTTAAGGTTGCCAAAACCGCCAAAGCCTCAAAGCTCTCTTCTTATAGCCTTCTGCGCATAGATCCTATTTAGAGTGCCACGAACCCTCCTACACAACAAGCTTCACAGCATTCACTTATTAAGACGTGTTGAATTTGTTTTCACGGCCAGCGCGCAGTTTGTTTTAGCCCATTTTTCTAAGATGCACTCATCGAAAAAGTTGAGTCTCTGAAATCGGTGACAGAGTAGGGTTTTCTTTTCCTCTTTACTCTGCTCTGTGACCACACCACTCGGCCCACTTCTACTTAAGGTTTAGTGCTGCCTAAGTGCAGCTGCGTTGTATCTCCACTCCTTAAGTTCTGGCCCTCAAGCTCAACTGCACTAAGCACACTAAGTGAGATCCCTTACATCTTGAGCAGCCGCTTATCAAATCCCCTTATCGATCGGCTGCAAGCGAGGACAAAATGGCAGGAAGTGTTAAGGTAACAACTGAAGCCGTTACCTTTAAGACTTATTTAACCGGTGCCCAAGATCAGCACCCTATTTTCTTAGAGCACCGTGTTTACCAAGGCTCATCTGGTGCTGTTTACCCTTATGGCGTTACCGATACTTTGCTGGATAAGAGCGAAGATCGTTCCTATCAGGCCATGATCCTCGAAAACGATTACCTCAAGATCATGATCCTGCCAGAGTTAGGTGGCCGTGTGCACCGCGCTTACGACAAGATCAACAAGCGTGACTTTGTCTACTTTAACCACGTAGTGAAGCCAGCCTTAGTCGGTCTGTTAGGCCCATGGATCTCTGGCGGTATCGAATTCAACTGGCCACAACACCACCGCCCAACCACCTTCATGGGTGTGGATCACACCTCTCGCGTCAATGCTGATGGCTCAGCTACTGTGATTGTTGGTGAGCGCGAGCCAATGCACGGTCTCAGCATTGCCACCGAATTTACCTTATTCCCCGACAAGGCTTTATTACAGATCAAGAGCCGCGTCTACAACGGTAATGACACTCCACGTTCGTTCTTGTGGTGGTCTAACCCAGCCGTTAAGGGTGGTGACGACCATCAATCGATCTTCCCACCAGATGTCACCGCTGTGTATGACCACGGCAAGCGTGCTGTGATCGACTTCCCTATCGCTCACGGCGAGTATTACAAGGTGAAGTACGATGGCGTGGATATTTCCCGTTATCGTAATCTGCCGGTGCCAACTTCCTATATGGCATGGAAGTCTAACTACAACTTCGTTGGAGCTTACAGCCACGATGAGCAAGGCGGCTTGCTGCACGTTGCCGATCACCACGTTTCACGCGGTAAGAAGCAATGGACTTGGGGTAATGGCGACTTTGGTCAGGCATGGGATCGCAATTTAACTGACAGCGATGGCCCATACATTGAGCTCATGACCGGTGTTTACACTGACAACCAACCAGACTTCACTTGGCTGGATGCCGGAGAGGAAAAGGAGTTTGTGCAAAACTTCTTACCTTACAGCAAGTTAGGCCGTGTGCACAATGCCAATACTCGTGCAGCTCTGAAGTTAGAGCGTACTGATGCTGAGCAGGGCGTAGTTAACTCCAAGAATCCTTTACTGCACTTAGGTGTGTATGCCATTGAGGCCATTAAGGGCAAGGCTGTATTACACACTGAGCAAGGTAAGGTACTGGCTGAGCGTGAGATCAACCTCACTCCATGCTGTGCTGATACTTGGGATGTTGCCTTAAGCGACAGCGATGCCCAAGAGCGCTTAGTCCTCTCCTTAGAGGTCGAGGGTAAGAGCATTCTGGACTACATCGAGCATATTGCTGAGCCAACTCCACTGCCATCGGTGGCTCCAAACCCACCAATGCCAAAAGACGTACAGTCTGCAGATGAGGCTTACTTCATTGGCCAGCACTTAGAGCAATATCACCACGCTACCCGTAACAACTACGAGTACTACCAACGTGGCTTAGAGATCGACCCTCTCGATTATCGCTGCAATCTGGCCTTAGGTAATTACGAATATAACCGCTGCAATTACGCTCAAGCCCTCAAGTATGCTGACCAAGCTTTAAAGCGTGCTCACATGCTCAATCGCAATCCTGATTGCGGTTTAGCCTCCGTGTTACGTGGCAACTGCTTAGTTAAGCTGGGCCAAAAGGATGAGGCCTATGACGAGTACTATGCAGCCACTTGGTCTTACAACGCTCGCACTAAGGGCTATTTAGGTGCCAGCTTCATTGCCGCTCAGCGCCATGATTATGCTGATGCCTACTACCTTGCCGGTCGTGCACTGCAAACCGAGGCCACCAACCAAGACGCTTTAGCTCAGCAATGCTTTGCAGCCTATGAAGGCCACATGAGCAATGCCCTTGAGCTGCTCAAGGCAGGTAGTGAGCAATATCCGTTGAACCCTGTCTTTGCTTACTTTAAGGCTCACTATGCCGGTGCAGATGCAGCTTTAAAGGCTGAAGGCGAGCAAGCCTTAGAGCAATTGCTGCCACAGCGTGAAATCAACTTCATCAGCATCATAGAGTTCCTCGTAAAGAACGACCGCTTGGACTTAGTACTGGGCTTCCTCAATCATCACCGTCCATATGGCGCTATTGCCAACCTGATGTTTGCTGCTTTAGTACAGCGTGCCCAGAAGGCCGGTTTAGATAGTGCAGGTGGCCTACCTCTGCCAAGTGTGAATGAGATCTCCGCTGAAGCCGTGAAGCAGTTCCCAAGCTTTGTACGCTTCCCTAACCTCGTCTGCGAGCGCGATCTCTTAGGTGAATTAACTGACTGTGCCTTTGCTTTACATCTGAGCGCCAGCTTCGACTATGCTCACCGCCTCTATGAGCAAGCTGCCAGCTTATGGCAAAAGTGCTTACAGCTTGATGCCAGCTTTGTGGAAGCCTATCGCGGCTTAGGTATCTACACCTACAACAAGCAACACGATAGCGCTAAGGCTATCAGCTACTTTGCTCAAGCTTTAGAGCATGCTCCACACGATGAGCGCTTACTCTTTGAGCACGACTTATTGCTCAAGCTCACTGGTCACACCCCAGAAGAGCGCTTGTCCATTCTGGAACAGCATGGCGTTTCCGCACAAAACTGCGTCCGTGACGACTTAAAGGCTGAGTTAGTCACTCTCTACAACCAACTCAATCGTTTGGATGATGCCCACAAGCTCCTGCAAGATCGCGTCTTCCACGTCTGGGAAGGTGGTGAAGGCCGCGTCACCGGTCAATATATCGTGAACGCCACTTTACGTGCTCACCAAGCAGCTGCTGAGGGTAAGTACCAAGAGGCTTTAGACACCGTCTTATCCGCCTTAACCTTCCCTCACAACTTAGGTGAAGGCAAGTTGGTGGTGCAGACCGACAACGACCTCTACTTCTTAGCTGCTTATTACGCTCAGAAGGCAGGAGCAGACCAAGCTCAAGTCCAAGACTACCTGAACAAGGCACAGCAAGGCGATACCACTATCTCCGAGCAGCACTACTACAACGATCTGCCACTTGATTACGTGTTCTATCACGGTCTGGCTCAGGCTGTAAGCGGTGATGTCCAAGGTGCTAAGCAACTCTTTGAGGCTATGAAGAAGTGGTCTTACGACGCCTTTGACCAAGAGGTACAAGAAGATTTCTTCGCCGTGTCCTTACCTGACTTAGTAGTGCTCGACAGCAATTTAGTGACTGCCCGTCACGAGAACTGCTTACTGATGCGTCTGTTAGCCGCCATTGGTCTCAATGATCAAGACCTCTACCAGAGCACCTTACAGCAGCTGTCGCAGTTATCTCCATCGAACTTCAAGGTACACCTCTATCACGAGTTGTCCCCTGTTCTGATGCAGATCGCCGCTGCACAAAAGCTGTAAAGGCCTTTTGCTGGCAACGTCTCTTGTTGCCAGCTTCCGCTGATTAACTGATTTCCCCAAGGTATTCCTCCACTTAGAAATTAGCTACCTGTGTTGGGCAGGCAGAGAGACGCAAAACACTGTCTTCCTAACACAGGTCTTTTCCTAGGCAGAGGGCAATAACTTCTCTCACCAAAACAACTCTCACCAAAACAACTTACTTATGTGGCTTTGCCCCTAAAGTGACATGAGAAGGTGGATTGTCATGACAGAACCAACAATTAACTCTTCGGCATTAAATGCCAACATCAACATGAAGCTCATATGGCTCATGTGTTTGGTTGCCGCTTGCGGTGGCTTACTTTTCGGTTACGACTGGGTGGTGATTGGCGGTGCCAAGCCTTTCTATGAGGCGTATTTCGGCATTACTGATCCATTCCTTTCTGGTTGGGCTATGAGCTCGGCCTTAGTCGGTTGCGTGGCTGGTGCTATGGTCTCAGGATACCTTTCTGACAGTATCGGTCGTAAACCAACTCTGATCATTTCCGCTATTTTCTTCACCGTATCCGCATGGGGTACTGCTTGGTTCGATACATTTTCGCCATTTGTTTGGTTCCGTATTTTAGGCGGTGTGGGTATTGGTATCGCCTCCGGTATTTCCCCAGTGTTCATCGCAGAAGTTAGCCCAAGCGATCGTCGTGGCAAAATGGTGGCCATCAATCAGCTCACGATCGTGATCGGTATTCTGGCAGCTCAGATTGTCAACCTCTTAATTGCTGAGCCTGTGAATGGCACTCCAAGCCTCGAAGAGTTAGCTCAAACATGGAACGGCCAACACGGCTGGCGCTATATGTTCTGGGCTGAGCTGGTTCCTGCTATTGCCTTCTTTGTCTTAATGTTCATCGTGCCAGAGTCGCCACGTTACTTAGCTAAGAGCGGTAAGCGTGATGCTGCTTGTAAGGTCTTAGTGCGCATTGGTGGTGAAGCCTATGCTGACGCAACCTTAGCCGAGATCGACGTATCGCTGCGTGGCGCTGAAGAGAACAAGGCCTCCCTCAAGGAAACCTTACAGCCAAAGTATCGCACCGTGCTCATCATTGGTGTGGTCTTAGCTGCCTTCCAACAGTGGTCTGGCACCAACGTGATCTTCAACTACGCCCAAGAGATCTTTGCCTCTGCTGGCTTTAATATTGACTCAACCTTGAAGTCCATCGTGGCCACTGGCTCGATCAACTTCTTAGCTACCATCGTTGCTCTGCCTCTGGTAGATAAGATTGGTCGCCGTCGTCTGATGATCATCGGTTCTGCCGGTTTAGCTATCATCTACCTCTGCATGACCGTCGCTTACGCTACTGGCGTGTTAGGTCTGCCAGTGTTAATGCTGGTCTTAGCCGCTATCGCTATTTACGCTATTACCTTAGCTCCTGTGACTTGGGTGCTGCTCTCTGAGGTGTTCCCAAATCGTATCCGTGGCATGGCAGTGTCGATTGCTACCTTCTCGCTGTGGGTTGCTTGCTTCCTGCTCACCTACACCTTCCCAATCCTCAACGCCAACTTAGGTGCTTCTGGTTCCTTTGGTCTGTACTGCATCATTTGCGCTTTAGGCTGCTTATTCGTGATTAAGAACGTCCCAGAAACCAAGGGCATCAGCCTTGAGACCTTAGAGAAGAAGCTGGTCAAAGAATAGTCCACCTTCAAAAACAAACACCTCATACCAAGGGCAATTGAGCCCTAAGCAAAGGGCTTCTTTAGCTCACTAAACTCAAAGCTCAGAGACTGTGTTTATCCATAGTCACTGAGCTTTTTTCTTTTGAGGGAGTGGGGAGTGAACATGCACATACTGTCACACACCAGCTGAGTTAGCTGCTCGCATTAAGGGCATAAGTTCAGAGCGTTGGGTGAGTAAGCTTTGGGGCCTTATAATAGCAAGGTGGTGGCAGGTGGTATTTCAGGCCTGCTTTGCAGTCACTTTTTGCAGTCACCTTCTGCAGTGACAGGGTTATAGCTATTTGGGCTTGCAGGCGCAAATAAGAGGAATTTTTTGCGCGGCATAGTCTTTGCACAAGGCAAGGAGCTAAGTGCCGTAGTCCGCTTATTTGAGCCCAGAGAAAAGATAGAGCGCATGTCTAGCGCTGCTTGGCGACGCCATGCAACGCCGCGTCTATCAAGGCTTCTCTGTGAGAGATTGTGAACTGTTTTCAAACTAGCTGACTGTAGGCGCTGCGGTATGCAATGTGGCTTTTTTGCTGTTGTTGCTGACAGAATTGCTGTATTTTTGTAGCTCGCTTGTTGTTTGGAGATCTGCTAATTGAGCGGTGGATCGTTTTGTGCTCGAGTTACAAGGATAGTGTTTTTTGTTTTTTCTATTGCTCATGACCGTGGCCGTTGGATAGGAGAGAAAGTCTATGTCAGAGTCTGATGACTTAAGTACTGCTGGCTCTAAGTCGCGTCGCAAGCTCATTATGCTGATTGTGGTGGTTGTGCTATTTATCCTCGGCGTCGGCGGTTATGTTACCTATGCCTACTTATTCCATAAGTGGCCTTTTGCTGATGCGCTTACGGTTTCGGCTTCCTCCATTGCTGGTAACGCTGCTACGAAACAGGCAGCTACACAAACCGATTTAACTGAGCAATATATCCGTTTTGATACGGCGTTTACCTTTAATCTTCCAGGTAAGACTGCCCGTGGTCATATGGTTCAGGTTGAAGTGGTTCTGGTAACTCAAGGTGCACAAAATGCGGCCTTAGCTCAGCAACACTTACCTTTAATTAGCGCTACGATCTCTGAGATCTGTTCGCAACAAGACTATGAAAGCTTAGCTAGCCCATCTGGCAGACAACGTTTTAAGAGCCTGCTTTTAGATGGTATTAGAACCAAGCTCACTGGTATGACCAATGAGCCAATTATTGATCAGGTACTCTTCACTAACTTTGTGATGCAGTAGTGAGATAATGGTTAGCTTGTGTGGTGCTGGCTTGAGAGCCAGTGCTTAGCTTGCTGTGGTTGGGCCACGGATTTCTACGTCCTAGGGCTCAGTTCTCGGAGCCATTAGCGTTTGCTGCCTCAAGTTGACGGCTAGTGGTGTTCTTTTGTGTTAGTGGCTTTGTGCCCCACTATTAATTGAGACGGCGCGGGTGCTTAATTTTGGCTCGGCTTAGCAGCTTGAGCTGAATTTAAGTATGGCGGCCGAGATTTTATATGACTGAGTTTCTGACGCAGGATGAAATCGATGCGCTGCTGCACGGTGGTGATGACAACGATACCAATCCTAGCTATACCGAAGACGAACATGGCATAAAACCGTTTGACTTTGGCTCGCAAGAGCGCATTGTTCGTGGTCGTATGCCTACCCTCGAGCTGGTGGATGAGCGTTTTGCTCGCCACATGCGCATCAGCTTATTTAACATGATGCGTCACAGCGCTGAGGTGACTTGGATTGGCGTCAAGATGATGAAGTTTGGCGAATACGTGCAAACGCTGTATGTGCCAACTTCCCTCAACATGGTGCGTTTCCGTCCTTTAAAAGGTACCGCTTTAGTGACCTTAGAGGCGCGCTTAGTCTTTATCTTGGTGGAAAACTTCTTCGGTGGTGAAGGTCGTTTCCGTGCCAAGATTGAGGGCCGTGAATTTACTCCAACCGAGCGCCGTATTATTCAAAAGCTCCTGAAGATGGTCTTTGAAGACTACAAGGAAGCTTGGGCTCCGGTCATGGATGTGGAGTTTGAGTACTTAGATAGCGAAGTTAACCCAGCTATGGCTAACATCGTTAGCCCTTCGGAAATGCTGGTGGTTAACCAATTCCACATCGATCTGGATGGTGGTGGCGGTGATATGCACATCGCTTTCCCTTATTCCATGATCGAGCCTATTCGTGAATTGCTCGATGCCGGTGTGCAGTCGGATAAGGGCGATACCGATGTGCGCTGGAATAAAGCCCTCCGTGAGGAGGTTATGGACGTGCAGGTTGATATGCGCGTCAAGATGCTTGATCTGGTGCTGTCTTTGGGTCAAGTGATGGACTTAAAGGCCGGTGATGTGCTCAATGTAGAAATGCCAGATGATCTCTTGGTCTACATTGAGGATCTGCCAAGCTATCACGCTAAGCTCGGTCGTACTAAGGACAAGCTAGCCATTAAGATTTCTGACGTCCTCAAGCGTCCACCTTCAATGAAGAGCGATATCTCCTTCCTCAAGGGCTCTGGTATCAACCTTGAAGATGACGATGAGTTTGAGGATTTCGACGACGATTAATGTCGTCAGATGACGATTAACGTCGCTTGCCGACGATTAGCGTCGTCTGTTTGGTGTCGGCACGGTGTTTAAAGCCAAGCCGCATCTGTTTTTTTCAGTTTCTTCCAGTTTCATTTTTGTTACGTCTCAGAGCTGCTTATAAGCGAGAGCTTTCGCTCATCAGCAAGAGCACTGAGAGCCTAGGGAGCCGCCATTTATGTCGGATATTGAAAACACTGATTGGAGCAATGGCCTGCCAACTTCCGAAGGGATGGGCGACTTGAATACTGCTGAGTTGGAGCACTTTGATGATCCAACTAAGAGCAAGGCTCCGCTCTCACGTGAAGAGCGTAAGAAGTTAGATGCGATCTTAGATATCCCAGTGACCATTACCATGGAAGTGGGTCATGCCAAGATCTCGATCCGCAATCTCTTACAGTTAAACCAAGGTTCGGTGATCGAGCTGGAGCGTTTAGCTGGTGAGCCTTTGGATGTGCTGGTTAACGGTACTTTGATTGCTCACGGTGAAGTGGTGGTGGTTAACGATAAGTTTGGTATCCGCCTCACTGACGTGATCAGCCAAGTTGAGCGTATTAAGAAGCTGCAGTAAAGTTTGAAGCCGTGCTGCATCTGCACTTGAGGTGGATTAGCCACAATCGAGGGTAGAGGTGGTGCGGCGTAATTTTTTTGGCCAGCTAGTTTGTGTCGCGTGCGCGTTTTCCTCGAACTGATGGCCGGTGCTGCCTCTCAAGCTGCTTTAGCTTTGAGCTCTGTTCTTTGGGGTTTCTTTTTATGCACGCACCCACCGCGCCAGAGATGCGCACCTATCACTTTGCACCATTTCTATTCTTGCACCGCCATGTAGCTGGTAGCGCTCTCGCGCTATTACTGGCGCTCTGCTCACATTCTGTTTGGGCGGCAGCTGACGCTGACGCGTCTGCCAGCGCAAGCGCAACAGCAAGTGCACCTGCAACTGCAGGTATTGCCGTTAAAGCCCCAACCCCAGCTCCTGCCAATACTAATCAAATAGACCCTAATGCTGCGCCTACAGCACCAGCTGCATCCGCAGCTGCGGAGACGGCCCCAGCGGCCCCTGCTTTAACGTCAGGGCAAAAGCTGGGAACGGGTACCATTAAGAGCAGTAGCTCTAACCACCAAGGCGAGCTTGCCAGCGGTGGCTTGAACTCGGCCGATGGCATCATTAAGTGGTTGTTGTCCACAATTGCGGTTCTCGGAGTTATTTTTGCTTTTGCCTATTTCCTGAAGCGCTCGCGCTTTGTGCAGCGTGGTGCTGGCCCTATAGTGTTAGAAAATCAGATCGCACTAGGCCCTAAAGAGCGTGTGGTACAGGTAAAGGTAGGCGAGCGTCATCTTTTATTGGGCGTCACATCCAATAGTGTCAACTTGATATGTGACCTCACGGCTTTAGATGCTAAGAATGCAGCAGGCGCTGCCTCAGTAGACGCAGCCTCGGCTGCCGCCGCGAGCGTAGCTCCAGCTGCTAGCGCAGCTGCATCCGCAGCAGCAGGCAATGCGCCGCTGATGGCTGGTATGAATCCAGCTGCACCTATGCCAGTACAGCGTAAGGGGCTTTCGCCAGCTATGGGCGCGGACTATGCTGTATATCATCAGCCTAGCCCATATCCTTATGCTTCTTACCCATATCCGCCCCAAGCGCCCCAAGCGCCATATGCGGCGCATGCTCCACATGATGCGCAAGCACCACAAGCTGCGCAGCAAGGTGCCCCGCTGGCAGGGGGTGTAGGGCCTAATGGGGTGCAATTCCCTGCACAAGCTCCTGTGATGCCAATGCCGTCGCCTATGTCGTCGCCAGTGCTAGCGTCGTTAGCTGGCTCAGCCCCGATCATGCAGGGCATGACAGCGGTGGAAGAGGAGGATGAGGAGCCACAATTTAGTCGTGCAGGTTTACCGCCGCTCTTCCCTGAAGATGAGCCTAATTATGCTAAGATCAGCCCGCCACAGCCACAGCCTCCGTTAATGTCAGCTGGGCAGGTGCCAGCTGGGCCGGTTGCGGCAGCGCCTGTTGCGGCAGCGCCTGCTATGGCAACACCAGCTGCGGTAGCGCCAGCAGCAGCGTTAGCTTCTGATGGTGAGGACACGAGCCTTGCGCTACAGCAAAATGCTGTGAGTGCTAAGAGCTCTAAACGCAGTGGTGCTGTGCGTCGTAATCGTAACTCACGTAAGAGCACACGACGTTTAAGCACCGGTACGGTGTTAGGCGCTAATATTACGGCTCCACCTGATGATAGTGTGCTCCGTGCCCGTGCAGCTCGCGCACAAAGAGATCGTCATTTGGCGGAAATAGCTCAAGAGCTTGAGCGGGAGCAGGATCCAGATTCATTTGCGGCTATGCTGGCTCATTCTTACAAACAAAATGGCGCTATCAGCGAAGATAGTGTAGGCAATAGGGCAGAGCATAGTGCTCCTGTAACTTCTGGTGCTCAGGTGAGCGAAGTAGAACAAGGCAGCTTAGCTGCACCACCTACAACAGTGCAGGGCAAATAAGCATTGCAGCATTGCATTATAGTGGGCTCATTATGAGCTGAGGCCCGAGTCTCCTTTTGAGGCGAGTCCTTTTTCCTTTAGTTGGCTATGCCAGCCCTTGGAGGGGCAATGGAAACAGATCGTTTGCAACAACTTCACAAGCTGAAGCGCGTTTTTGTGTTGGCGCTGCTGTTTAGTGTGATCAGCGGAGCTCTGCTCTATTTCACCTCCACGGCAGCTGCCGCAGATCTTGATATGACCGCCTTTACGGTGCGGACTAACCCAGATGGCACGCAAGATTATTCTTTGACCTTGCAAGTGCTCATGCTGATGACCTTTTTGAGCTTCTTGCCTTCGGTCATTATCATGATGACGTCTTTCGTCCGCATTGTGGTGGTGCTCGCCATTTTGCGTCAGGCCTTAGGTTTACAAACCTCGCCTTCTAACCAGATCCTGATCGGTTTGGCGGTTTTCATGACGCTCTACATCATGACCCCAACTTTAAATCAGATCTACAACGAAGCCATTGTGCCTTACTTAAACGAAGAGGTGCAGGCGCGTGAAGCGATTGAGATTGGTCAGCGCCCATTACACCAATTTATGGCTGCACAGACGCGCATGAGCGATATCAACGCTTTTCTGGAGTATGCTGACGTTCATGTGGATCGCGTGGAGGATGTTCCTTTCCATGTGCTGATCCCTGCATTCATCGTTTCTGAGCTCAAGACTGCTTTCCAGATCGGCTTCATGCTGTTCTTACCATTCTTGATCATTGACCTTGTTGTGGCCTCCATTCTGATGGCCATGGGTATGATGATGTTGTCCCCAATGATTGTGTCCTTGCCGTTTAAGCTCATGCTGTTTGTGCTGGTAGATGGATGGACGCTGATCATGGGAACCTTGCTGTCCTCCTTTGGTATAGGCGTGCCCGCGTAGGGTAACGCAGGCTTAAGAGGAAAGGAGTAGCAGATGCAACCAGAAGTATTTGTCGATATTGTGCGCTCAGCTCTAGGCTTAGTGGCTGTGCTGGTTTCCGCTTCTATTTTGCCTTCGTTGGTGGTAGGTCTTACGGTGTCTGTTTTCCAAGCCGCAACCTCGATCAATGAGCAGACTTTGTCGTTCTTACCACGTTTGTTGGTGACCATTTTAGGCATCATGTGGGGAGCCCACTGGGGATTGACCAAACTCACAGAGTTTTTCTTAGAGTTGGTGCATCAGATCCCGACGGTATTAGGCTAGGGCAGAGCATAAGAAAGCCTTGGTTTTGTCAGCTGCGTCGCTAGCAGCGACGCCTGCTGGGTCGCCAGCTGCGACACCAGCTAGCAGTGGCTACTGGCCAGCTGGCCAGTAAGAAATGCTCTCAGGGATATAGAAAGGCAGTAGGGGGAAAGCAGGAGAGGCTATGGGGATCAATTTCTTAGAGCCGCTAATGCTTGAGGCATTGGATTCGGTGATGTGGCCATTTTGTCGGATCGCCGGTTTCTTTATGGCGGCAATGGCTTTTTCGGGAGCCACAGTGCCTGCTCGTGTCCGTGCTTTGCTGTCTCTGGCTCTGACCTTTTGCTTTTTGCCTAGTATTCCAGCCATTAATAGCGAGATCCAAGCCTTTTCCACGTTAGGCATCATTACCACTTTAAGTCAGGTGATCATTGGTGCAGGCTTGGGCTTTATGACACAGTACATTGCGCAGTGCTTTGTGCTGGCAGGTCAGGCAGTGGCTATGCAGACCGGTTTAGGCTTCGCATCGTTAGTCGATCCTGTATCTGGTACTAATGCGCCAGTAGTCGGTCAATTCTTTACTGTGCTCACTACCTTGGTGTTTTTTGCAGTAGATGGGCATTTGGTCTTTATTCGTCTGCTTTTGCTCAGCTTTGAGACTTTGCCTATTGCACCAGGTGCTTTTACCCCTCCACACCTTTCGGCCATTATTTACTTTGGCGCGACCATGTTCCAGTGCGCACTGTCCATGTCAATTTCTGCTATCTGCGCTTTGCTGGTGGTTAACTTTACTTTCGGTGTGATGACCCGTGCTGCTCCACAGTTAAACGTGTTCTCTATGGGTTTTGCCATTTCCATGACAGTGGGTTTATTCGTGCTGATGATCAGTCTTAACTCTTACATGGCAAACTTCACCATTGCAATCAATTCTTTGATGAGCAGTACCTGTACGCTGATCGGTACGTCCTGTGAGGGCATTTTCTAGGGCCACGGCCACAGTGGCAGTGCAGATGCCAGCTGCACCGCAGCTGCCAGCTGTCAGCCGGACTGGCAGGTTGCCAGATGGGCTGACAGGCTGCTTAGCAGCCTGCTGTCCAGCAGCCAGAAACGAAAAAAGGGAGCATATGCTCCCCTTTTTGTCTGGGCTAGTATCTGTGCAGTGCAGTTTGGCCCTCGGGCCAAAACTGTGATCAGCTCTTAGTCGATGGAGCTGTCGTCACTGCCACCATTGCCACCGCCACTAAAATCGGTTGCGCCACCCATCTCATCATCAGCGCCCACAGAGCACAGACGGTGCAGACGACGAGGCTGGATCACCTGTAAGTACTTCTTAAAGATCTTGGCATTTGGATCGGTGATCACGTCATCAGAGTGTAATTGCTCTAAGAAAACGCGCTCAGTCTCATCAATTGGCTGACGGGTTCCTAAGTGCAACTCCATCATGGCGGTGCCGCACTTCTCTAAGATGTCGCTTTCGCGGATTGAAAACTCTCCCGAGCGACGGACGCCTCGGGCAAAGTGTTGGAAGTCATTGAATGGCTTTTCAGATTCAAAACTCATCAAAACGCCTCTTGGTTTTGTTGCTGCGGCTTGTTGCTCAGGGCAATTGCTAGGCAATAGCGCAATAGCTTGCTCTACAAGAAAATAGCCCTATATTCTAGCATGATGGAGCAGGTGGTGAAAGCAATTTGCGTTAGTTATGCGCTTTTAGGAGTTGTTAGGCTTGACCAGTAGCTTGCTGCCACACTTTTTCATGCACCTCAAGCACCTCAAGTCTGTGTTATCCGGATCTTAACCCCCTTAGCTTGTTTACGATGCCCATACATCGTAGATTGGGTGAGATGGGGCTTGCCATGTTGCTATTTGCAAGCGTTCACGGCCAAATGTTTGCTGCGCAAAAGGCCATATATAAGCCAAATTTAGGCAATAGTGCTGACAAAAGTTTGAGGCTAAGCTTAGGCTTTGCTAAAATCCTTAGAACGCCTTAAGGCCGGAAGCGGCCTAGAGCGGGTTTGCAACGGTCAACTGCCTAATTGTGCTTGGTAAGAAATCCAGTACAAGGGCTCTAATGAGGTTGCCGCTGCGATCGTCTGGCCCTTGATCTAATTCACAGGGGAGGTAGCAAGCTCAGCTGGACGTGGACGCTGTTTAAACAGTTGATCTGCGGTGGTTGAGGGACGATTGCTAACTGGAGCTCACTTAGGCGCGAGACATTGTTTTTCGAGGAGACCGCGATGGAAGAGAAGATTCCACGCAATTTTATTACTGACATCATCGATGAAGACCTCAAAGAGGGCCGTTGTGATCACGTGGCAACCAGATTCCCTCCAGAGCCTAACGGCTATCTGCATATTGGCCACGCCAAGAGCATTTGCTTAAACTTTGGTTTAGCTCGTGACTACCAAGGCACCTGCAATCTGCGCTTTGATGACACCAATCCAGTTAAAGAGGATATGGAGTACATTGAGTCCATCAAGCGTGATGTGCAGTGGTTAGGCTTCCAATGGTCAGGTGAAGTCCGTCACTCCTCAGACTATTTTGATCGTCTTTATGGCTATGCCATTGAACTCATTAAAAAGGGTCTGGCTTATGTAGATGAGCTTTCCCCTGATGAGATCCGTGAGTATCGTGGCACTTTAAAAGAGCCAGGTAAGAACAGTCCATATCGCGACCGCTCAGTAGAAGAGAACTTAGCCTTATTCGAGAAGATGAAGAATGGCGAGTTTGCTGAGGGTAAGGCTTGCTTGCGTGCCAAGATTGATATGGCCTCTAACTTCATCTGCATGCGTGATCCTGTGATCTATCGTGTGCGTTTTGCTCACCATGCAGTTACAGGTGACAAGTGGTGCATTTACCCAATGTACGACTTCACTCACTGTATTTCTGACGCCATCGAGCACATCTCTCACTCTATCTGCACCTTAGAGTTCCAAGACAACCGTCGTTTATACGATTGGGTGTTAGATAACATCACTATCGACTGCCATCCACATCAGTATGAGATGAGCCGCCTCAACTTAGAGTACTCCATTACCTCTAAGCGTAAGCTCAACTTACTGGTGTCCGAGGGCTATGTTGATGGTTGGGACGATCCACGTTTAACCACTATCTCTGGTTTACGTCGTCGTGGCTATACTCCAGCTTCTATTCGTGAGTTCTGCCGTCGTATTGGTGTGACCAAGCAAGACAACACTGTGGAGATGACTGCTTTAGAGTCATGTGTGCGTGAGGACTTAAATGCCAATGCCCCACGAGTGATGGCTGTGATGCACCCACTGCGCTTAGTGATCGATAACTACGGTGAAGAGGGCGTAACTGCCACTTCCTTTAATGTGCCTTACTTCCAAGACAAGCCAGAGTTAGGTAGCCGTGAGGTTTCCTTCTCGTCGGAGCTCTTTATTGAGGAAGAGGATTTCCGTGAGGAAGCCAATAAGAGCTACAAGCGCTTGAAGTTAGGTGGCTTAGTGCGTTTACGTCATGGCTACATCGTTAAGGCCACTTCCTGCGAAAAGGACGAGAATGGCAAGGTCACATGTGTGCACGTTGAGGCCATTCCTAACTCTATCGGCTGTGATGTCGAGGGCTGCAAGCCAAAGGGCGTGATCCACTTTGTGGATGCTAAGAACTACTTTGATGGTAAGGTCATGCTGTACCAGAATCTGTTTAATGATCCAAATCCTGGTGCTGCTGAGGACTTCTTAGCTTGTGTCAATAAGGATTCAGTTGAGGTGATTGAGCATGCTGCCTTAGAGCGCTCGTTACAGCAGGCTAAGGTTGGCGATCACTTCCAATTTGAGCGTGTGGGCTATTTCTGCGTTGATTCTAAGAACTCGCAAGAAAATGCTCCAGTATTCAATCTAACGGTGGCTTTGCGCGAGACTAAAAAAGAAAAAGCTCAGGCCTAACCACCAGCTCTAAGAGGCAGAGGATCAAAGGATCTGTCTCTTAAAGTCTTGGCGGCTTGGCCGCCTTGCCTCACGCAGTCCATGCCGTGGTTGTCACGCATGCAGGCCATGCCATGGTATGCCATGGCATACCGACTATGTCGGCCACGCCACGCGTGGACTCGTTGGCCTCTACCTCTTGTTACGTTCTTAGTGGGCTCAAAACTGACCCCTAGCTGGGACAAGAGGGAGTAGGGGCGGAGGCTGTCGCTGATTTCGAGGAGACTTTGCTATGTCTGATAACGCTGACGATTTTGAGAAAAGAAACGAGCCACTTGCCCCACCTCCTGGTTCTGATTATGAAGTGCCTTTTATCCTGCACTCGGATTCGCCATTAGAGCGTGCTTTTGATAAGGCAGAGCACTGGGTCAAAGTTGGTGTGCGTCCAGACCACATCTTCTTAGACGATCGCAATATTTCTGTGATCAATTTCCACAAGATCATGAAAGACCCACTGCTGGCTCAAGCTGGTGTGGAGCGTTATGTGGATTTCCGCTGCTCGCTGACTTTATCTGAGACTGATGTTGATGCTGTGTTCTCGTCGGTGTGCTATTACGAGCCTGACTGTGAGCCAGTATTTATCAATCAGTACGATCCTGAGTTGAGCTCCATTAAGGAAGTGCTGAACATGGTGGCAGAGAACCTCTTTACTTACTTAAAGAAGCCACTGCTGCGCTCTAACTCTGGTTTCTAGTGATCTAAGAGCTACCCCAACTCTGAGGTAGCTTCTATCTTCCTCACACTGTCCCGCCATTAAGCTAGCTAGCTTGCGTCTTCACCACGGCGGGACGGCCATGCGTCCCAACCCTTCTTATCCCCAGCGCAAAATTCTCCTGTTTGTTTCTCTTTGTTCCCCTAAGCAACAATTTGTGCAGCCCTTCTAGGGTGTGCCGTGAGCTTCGATCTTGTGTCTTTTGTTTATTGTGTGCTTATGAAATAGCCAAGGGACAAATTGGCAAATATTTGTCGATTTTTATGGCTTTTGCGGGGATCAGTTTTTTTGCGCCCCTTGCCTGCCTTATAATTAAACTTGGATTTTCCCTGTGATGCCCTGTAATGCCGATTCGGTGGTTTGAGGGTGTAGGAAAAGTCTGGCGGGTTAGGGAGCGCGAACATTGTTGCTTTGCTGTTGCACCAGCTCTGCTGTTGCACCAGCGTAGCTGTAGATACCAGTGCAGCTATGCAGCTAGGCGGCTTGCGCAGCTTTTGTCAGTGAGCAGCTTAATAGTGCTCGTCCGGTTCGTGTCTTTTGCCTTGCCCTTTTGCGCTGCCGTCATTGCGGAGCTGAGTCCCATCTGATGGCATTTTTTTGTTTCCTTTTGGCTTGAGGAGAAGCAGGTGACTCACCTCAAAATCAATCCCCTTTCCAAAGCACTGCTCGTGAGTGTGTTTGGCGGTAGCGCTTTAATGCTTAGTGCTTGCAATACCGTAAGTGATGCGTGGAACTTTGTCACCGATGACTCGGATGATTCGCTACGTACTCCTACCGGCTATTATGAGCACACTGATGCTCAAGAATTACAGGATCCTCTCGCTGTTCCTGGTGATTTAAATCAGCCTTTTACTGATCGTACTTTAGATGTGCCACCAGTAGTGGTCTCTGATCAGAGCCGTACTATGGTTGGTGAGCGCATGGACGTGCGTCCTCCAGTGGTCTCACAAGTCAACGAGATGGGCGTAGAGATCATGAATCAAAACGGTGATGCCGTGGTTTGGTTCCTGCCTTACAACAGCTTCAATGTGCGCACCGTCGATGAAGCATGGCGTATGCTCAATGCCACTTTAGATTACTTAAAAGTGCCAGTAGCAGAGTCCAATCCAAATGGCTATGCCATTGCTACTCAAGCAGCTGATTACAATAGCTCCGGCGAGCTCTATGACGATATCAGCTACAACATGGATGCTCTGCGCTACCGTCAAGTCTATAAGGTCAATGTAGGTACATCTCCTCAGGGCCAAGTTGGCTTTTATGTCACGCTGATCTCTTCGACCACTGCTACAGCTGATGGTGACGATTTAGCTGTGTCTTTAAATCCACGTCAAAAGCAGAGCTTCTCTGTTGGTTTTGCTAA
The DNA here is from genome assembly GCA_019114785.1 of Candidatus Anaerobiospirillum pullistercoris. Taxonomy (GTDB): domain Bacteria; phylum Pseudomonadota; class Gammaproteobacteria; order Enterobacterales; family Succinivibrionaceae; genus Anaerobiospirillum; species Anaerobiospirillum pullistercoris. The sequence continues at coordinate 65,227 of DXEV01000130.1, forward strand.
TTCTTTGATCCGTGGCTTAGAGCTGCAACAGCGTCAGGAGGAAGTGATCCCTGATAATGTCAATGTCTTCTTAGGCCGTGACAATAACAATCAGGATGCCCTCTTAGTGCGTGCCCCATATCAATCCACTTGGAACGTGATGCGTGGCGTGCTCTCGCAGTATGGCTTCACCGTGGATGAGTACTCCGTGTCGCGCTCGTATATCGACACTTACTATGCCGAAGAGGATGCTGACTACTATCGTGCTTTAGGCTTAGAGCCTTTCAATATCGAAAGTGCTGACTATATCTTCCGTCTGGCAGTGAGCGGTGAGCAGACCGTGATCACCATCTATGACTCTGATGATCGCCCATTGAGCAGCCAGCGTGTGGCCGCTCTCTACCCAGGTCTGTCGCAAGCTATTGCACGCGAATTTGCGATATATAAGCGCGAGGGCGCGAATTATCTTGCTAAATTTGAGGAAGAGGACTAAAATTAGCGGTGCTTTCAAGCTGCAAACGCCATTTTTATCGCAGGCGTCACAAAAAAATCACTTAGTGCACTGTGATGGTGTGTAGGCTAGCTTAGAAAGCTGAGGCTGATTGCTTGCCTTGCAAATAAGACTCAGCAGAGGGATCTGCTTGACAAGCCACACCTCATGCGGAGGTGTGGACAAAGTCCATTCCCTTAGCTTTTGTTCTCCGAGCTTTATTCTTTTGGGAGCCGTCCGGCAATGGAAAAGAAACAGGAACTCTATCACGGTAAGGCCAAGTCGGTGTTCGCTACTGACGATCCAAACCACTACATCATGCTTTTCCGTAATGATACTTCCGCTTTCGATGGCAAGATTATCAAGCAGTTAGACCGTAAGGGCCGTACCAATAACCGCTTCAATTTCTTCATCATGAAGAAGTTAGAGGAAGCTGGTATTCCTGTGCACGTTGAGGAGTTACTCTCCGATACCGAGTGCTTAGTGAAGAAGCTGGACATGTTACC
>DXEV01000131.1 GCA_019114785.1 Candidatus Anaerobiospirillum pullistercoris
CAATTGTTGGTATCTAGGTTTGGAAAATCTACAGGAAACACAGAATGGAGCAACGATGCCAATAGATTGCTTACCCTTACTCACAAGAAATATTTAAGTGAAATAACACGTCAAGTTCCACAATTAAGAAACTTTGCACCTATAGTGCAGCTTAATATCTATAAACAAGGTATGGATATTTATGACTACAATCGTCTAAATAGAAATTCGATTTCTATTTAGAGTGTTATGGTGTTGGTTAACTGTTAATTATTTAGTGGGGAAATTTCTATGGAAAAGCAACCTTCGAAGCAACAAGATTCAAAGATCTTATGGAAAGATCCATCGTGCATAGATCATTATTTCACTGAATTTCTCACTCTTGAGCAAATATTTTTCATGTGGTTCTTATCTGTATCTCCGTTTTGGGGGTTTGACCAAAAATGTCTAGAAACTCCTGTAGGAAGACTGCCTTCATTATTGAATACTATTTGCAGTGTAATTGAAAGCATATCAAGAGATATTAACTTTTATCTTGATAAACAATTTAATCCTGCATTTTATATAAATAAAAAACAAATAGACAGTAATGACGTTCGTCTTTTTCAAGCGCGAGACTTCTATTCTTTTACCCATGATTATCTACGCAACAACAACAATAATATACCTGCACTAAATAACTTTAGTAGTGAGTTGAACGATAACAAATTATTAGTTAATAACCTAGATGTGAATACGTCTACCAATAGTGAAGGTATTACAAATCAAGTTTTTTGCGGACAAGTTAAAGAAAGCCGAATGCATTATGATTTTGATTATCTGGCTCATATCGACTTTAGACTTGGAGTATCCAGTAAAAAAATACAACTTAGAACTGACATAATTCCTATAGATCTAACAAAATATCCATCGATACAAACTCCTCTTAAACATGCCCATGAATCTGAATATTCTTTAGCTAAAAAAGGAAAAGGAGAACACCGCCCTATGTGGTGTAAAGTTTATCAATATACTAAGCATGCACTTGCAGATCATTATCAAGAGTGCAATGGTTTAGTAGTATTAGAAGCATTAGGGGCTTTATATATCTTATGTATGTTTGCAAAATATTTACCAAAAACAAAAATGACTGAAAGCCCAGACGCTCCTATAGTTGGTTCTTATCCACTTGAAGATCTCAGCAATAGATCTCTTTTGTTTAAACCAACCATGACTCGTACTACTTTTCGTAATTTAGCTAACGATCTTAGTAATCAGAATTTAGTTGAATTTAACAAATTATCAGAGACTATGTTTATTATTAAAGATAGCGAAAAGTATTTTGATATTATGCTAAACAATCAATTGTCAAATAACCAACAATTAGCAGATCAACTCAAGACACAACACGGAATTGTTGATTTGCTTAGCAATTTACCATCATCTGTGTTTGAGGAAAGTGGATTACAACCAACAGTTGTACTTAATACATATTGCCATTATGAAATTAAAGATATTGAAAGAAAAGAAGGTAAAGTATTTTATAAAAAACCAATGATCATTGAAAGCATCTATAATTATAGGGATCTCAATAAACTTCGACCAAAAAAGTGGCGTATTAAAAAGTAAACATGTCTTCATATTCCTCTATAAACTCGTAGAGGAGTATGGAGCTACCGCTAACATGCACCGCATAGTGATAAGAAAGCAGAGTGCGGCACATGCGGTGCATGTTTTCACTCATGTTTTGTCAGCTATCTAAGCCATCCAAATTCATGTCTTGTATGTGTCACCTATACATTGTCTGCTTCAACCATACCCAAACTAGTGGCCCAGAAAGCCTGCATTGGCTTGTTTACCCCCTTTTCTTTTGTTCCCAAACGATCTAAAATGGCGCGCTTGTGCACCTGCATGTTTTTGTTGATTTTTTGAAATAAATCACATAAAATGCGCAGATCACAGCCTGACCTAACTCTGCTTTGCCTCCTTTTAGCGAGAAGGAGCTCCAAATCAGAACTCATCTCGGTCTGGGACGTTGCTGTATCCTGTGCTCCTTTTTTCTGAGCGCGGTCATGCTTGCCTCCCTGCCCCCTGCCTTTATAGGTATAGATGAGCTGATGGCTGCTTATTTTTGCCTTTGAGTGCACTATTTCCGGCTGTCGCGTATCCTCACGGGCTTTGCGATGGCTTTTGTTAAACCGACCTTTCCCAAGGAGATCAATAGTGGCCCGTATCGCTGGCATCAATGTGCCTGATCACAAGATCGCCGTGATTGCTCTGCAATCTATCTACGGCATCGGCCCTACCCGTGCTCGCGCTATCTGCGCTGCCACCGGTGTCGCTGAGTTAACCAAGTTCAAGGATCTCGATGAGGCTACCTTAGACAAGATCCGTAACGAGGTTGCTAAGTACACCGTCGAAGGTGACTTACGTCGTGAAGTTTCCATGAACATCAAGCGTCTCATGGATCTTGGTTCCTACCGTGGTCTGCGCCACCGTCGTGGCTTACCAGTTCGCGGTCAACGCACCAAGACTAATGCCCGTACTCGCAAGGGTCCACGCAAGAGCATTAAGAAGTAAGGAGGCACATGATGGCTGAAGAGATCCAACAAGCTGCAACCCCAGCTACCCCAAGCACCACCGCTGCAGCTCCAGCACCAGCAGCAACCAAGTCTGCCGCCCCACGTTCCCGTGGTGGCAAGCGCGGTAAGAAGCAGATCGCCGACGGCGTCGCTCACATCCACGCATCTTTCAACAACACCATCGTGACCATCTCCGATCGCCAAGGCAATACCCTGTCTTGGGCTACCGCTGGTGGTTCCGGCTTCCGTGGCTCCCGTAAGTCCACCCCTTATGCCGCTCAGGTCGCTGCCGAGCGCGCTGGTGAGGCTGCCAAGGAATACGGTGTGAAGAACCTCGAAGTCTTAGTCAAGGGCCCAGGCCCAGGCCGTGAGTCCTCCATCCGCGCTTTAAATGCCATTGGCTACAAGATCACTAACATCACCGATGTTACCCCGATCCCTCACAATGGCTGCCGCCCACCTAAGAAGCGTCGCGTCTAATCTTCTGGGCTTCTTTTTATTGGAGAAAGATAAATGGCAAAGCATACTGGACCAGCCCTGAAATTAAGCCGTCGCGAGGGCGTGGATCTGTTTTTAAAGTCTGGCGTGCGCTCGATTGATACCAAGTGCAAGTTAGACACCGCTCCTGGTCAACATGGCGCTAACAAGGCTCGCTTATCCGACTACGGTACTCAATTACGCGAGAAGCAAAAGGTTCGTCGTATCTACGGCGTCTTAGAGCGTCAGTTCCACAACTACTACAAGAAGGCCGCTAACATGCCAGGTAACACCGGTGAGAACCTGTTACAGCTGTTAGAGGGTCGTTTAGACAACGTCGTTTACCGTATGGGCTTCGGCTCCACTCGTATGGAGTCCCGTCAGCTCGTTAGCCACAAGGCTATCACTGTTAACGGCCGCGTCATCAACATCCCATCTTATCAGGTGCAACCATCTGATGAGATCGCCGTGCGCGAGAAGGCCAAGAAGCAAGTGCGCATCAAGGCCGCTATCGATTTAGCTGGTCAACGCGCTGTCAAGCCAACTTGGATCGACGTAGACCACAGCGCCATGAAAGGCACTTACAAGAACAAGCCTGAGCGTTCCGAGCTGCCATCCGACATCAAGGAGCAGCTGATCGTCGAGTTCTACTCTAAGTAGTAATAGGCAAGTAGCCTAAACCTCCTTTCGCACCTCTTTGACTTGTGGGGTATCAAAGTGTCAGTTTGTGAATTGCTTAAACCAAAGCCTGTAGATTTTACTGAGCTGGGTCCAAATCATGTGCGCATCGCTTTAGAGCCTCTAGAGCGCGGCTTTGGCAATACCATTGGTATCGCCCTCAATGACGTCCTCCTCAAGATCTTACCAGGCTATGCTTGCGATGCTTTCCAAATTGAAGGCGTAGACGACCTCAACTCCATCAAAGAAGACATGGTGGAGTCTGTGATTGAGGTGGTAATGAACTTGAAGAAGCTCGCTATCACTGCCAATCACCAAGTGCAAGGCCCTGTTTGGTTCACCCTGAATGCACAGGGCGAGGGTGAGGTGCACGCAAGCGATATCGTTTGCGCCGAAGGCATGAGCATCATCAATCCTGATGCCGTGATCTGCACCTTAAAGGGAGAAAAGGCTGCTTTGTCCATGAATCTCCGCGTCGTATACGGTCGGGGTTATGTGGAGGCAACTTCTCCTAAGCACTTACCTGCTAAAGAAGAGCACGAGATCTTAATCGACGCTGCCTTCTGCCCTATTACAAGATACGTCTACGAGGTTGAGTCGGCCCGCGTGGAGCAACGCACTGACTTAGACCGTTTGGTCATCGACCTTGAGACCAATGGCACCATCGCCCCTGATGAGGCTTTGATGCAAAGCGCTGATCTGCTTTGTGATCAGATCACTAATCTGGTGGATAAGGAAGACATTCCTGAGCGTACTATCGCCCCAGCTGCTCCTCCACTGCCAGATCCAGTGTTAATGCAACCAGTTGAAGATCTTGAACTGACCGTCCGCTCCGCTAACTGCTTAAAGGCAGAGGAGATTTTCTACATCGGCGATTTAGTCCAACGCACTGAGGTGGAGTTGTTAAAGACTCCTAATTTAGGTAAGAAGTCCTTAACTGAGATCAAGGACGTCTTAGCCGCTCGCGGCCTCTCTTTAGGCATGCGTATCAATAACTGGCCACCTCAGAATTTACAGCGTTCGAGTAAGTAATTACTGTCAATTCAGGAAGGATTCAAAATGCGTCATCGTTTAAGCGGCCGCCACCTTGGTCGTACTTCTGCACACCGTGCAGCGCTGTATCGCAACCTCGCCAATGCTTTAATCGAGCATGAGGTGATCAAGACCACTTTACCAAAGGCCAAGGAATTACGTCGCTTTGTTGAGCGCTTAATCACCTTAGCTAAGGTTGACTCCGTTGCCAACCGTCGTTTAGCCTTTGCCCGTCTGCGTGACAAGGACATGGTTACCAAGTTATTCAACGAGGTTTCTCCAGCTTGCGCTCAGCGTCCAGGTGGCTATACCCGTATCTTAAAGTGCGGTTTCCGTCCAGGCGATCAGGCTCCAATGGCCTACATCATGCTGGTTGATCGCACCAACCAAGATAAGGACAGCGCTGAGGCTTAATTGCCAGAGAAAAGCAGCGATGCTTTTCTCACAGCGACCACGGCCGTTGCCAATCTTCGTCTTAAGCAAGACAAGAGCAACTGCGGCCCGTCCAGTCTCAACGGCACCCCATCTTAGATGAGGTGCCGTTTAGCGCAATGAGCAAAGGCAAAAAAGCCCGAGTTTGTTGCCTTTTGGAGAGTGAAAGCAAGGCCAGATCGGCTACCGGCTATGCCTAAATTGCCTTGCTTTCACTCTTTAGAACGTCATCCTGTCCTCTGCAAGCAGCTTTTAGGGTAAACAGCCTTGAGTATTGCATTTGTAGAGAGCACCGAAAACCCTTCGAGCTTGCAGCTCGGTCTTACCTCTATCTTTCCTCAGCTGTCCACAATCACAAACATCGAGCTCTAGCATAACCTTTGCTTTCCTTTGGTGTAAGCTAGCCAATGTGACTGTAGATCGCAAAGATCGATCTCCTGCTTAGCTTGGGTCTTGGTGCCATGACACCGAAACCTTATCTCAACCATTTGAGGGTGGAACCTTGGAGCAAATTGATTTTCTCAGGCCAAATATTAAGGAAATTGAGGAAATTGCACGCAATGTTTCGCGTGTGACCCTTGAGCCTTTTGAGCCCCACTACGCCCAAATTTTGGGTACCGCATTGCGTCGTATCATGCTCTCCTCCATTCCAGGCTATGCCATTACTGAGGTGGAGATCGCAGGTGCTCTCCACGAGTACAGTGCCCTTGAAGGTGTGAAAGAAGACGTACTCTTAATCTTATTAAACCTCAAGAACGTGGCTGTCCTGTGCGAGGGTCTCACTACCACTGATCCTGTCTTACACATTAAGAAGAGTGGTATTGGCCCAGTGCGTGCTGGCGACATCGAGTGCCCAGCTAACGTTGAGATCATGAATCCTGAGTTGGTGCTGTGCAACATCACCGATCCAAATATTGAGCTCAACATGACTCTGCACGTGACTCGTGGTCGCGGCTATGTACAGGCTCAAAGCCAGCCATACATCGAGAATGGCGAGAACCGTTTCATCGGCCGTTTACTGATCGATGTGTCCTACTGCCCAGTGCTTAACGTTGCTGTACACACTCACACCCTGCCTAACGACATGGAGTCCTTAGAGCTGGTGATCGAGACCAACGGTACCATTAAGCCAGAGGTTGCTATTTCGATGGCAGCCACCATCTTTGCTGAGCAGTTAGGTTCGTTTGTGGATATCAGAAACTCGGTTGAACCTACTGAGGACACCTCTTTCCGTCCACTCATCGATCCAAAGCTTATCTGCCCAGTCGAGGACTTAGAGCTGACTGTACGTTCTGCCAACTGCTTAAAGACCGAGGGTATCAAGTACATCGGCGACTTAGTGCAGCGTACCGAAGTCGAGTTATTAAAGACTCCAAACTTGGGCAAGAAGTCCTTAACCGAAATCAAGGACGTTTTAGCCGAGCGTGGTCTGTCCTTAGGCATGCGCCTGGAGCACTGGCCACCAGCAGACTTAGACGTCAACCACTAAGACTAAAAGTCACCCTGCTTACTGCCTAGTCTCTCAGCGAGAGCTTTTGGTTCCTGCGAGAGCAAATACTTACAGGCAGTACCATTTAATTAAAAAGGCCGCATTGCGGCCTTTTGTATTTCAGAGCACTACATATGGCCACCTACCTCTCCCCAGAGCAAGTAAACGACCTCATCGACCAGCTCAGCGACACCGATTTTGATTTCCTATCGGATCTCTGCCTCAACACCGTCTTCGACTCACTAGAATCCGTATCCTTCCCAACAGCTAAAGCCAAGCAAACCGTTACTACCCACCTCAACACCACCCGTTTTGACCTCCAAGTAGCACTTGCCCCAAAGCTCGATGTGCTGTGGCGCGACGTCGATAACGATGGTCTTGAGGGCTTAATGGATAGCGATGAGCAAGATGATACTAGTGCCACCTTTGCTCAGATCCAAGCTGATTTGCAATCTGTGACCACCGCTGGCGCGCACGCAGGCGACTGCCTCACGGTGGCCTCAGTGCTGATCACCTTACGTGCCCCATTTGAGCACTTAGGCGAGACCAGCGTTTGCACGCTCAACTTAATGTGGCTGCCGGAGCAAGAACTGCAGGGAACTGCCATTAATTAACTCATCAAAGTGATGCCTAAGGCTAAAGGCTGCTAACTCTTTCTGAGATTTTGCTCTCAGCTCTACAGCAAAGAGCATGATCGCTGAATATGGACTGACTCCAACAGAGTCTCTCAGGGCCCGAAAATAGGCTTAAATCTTCGGTGCTTGTCTACATGTCAGATAACCCTCCGATGGTTGGCAACGATTTGTTGTAAAATGCCATAAATCCTAAAAGTAACAGACTAGGTGATCAGTTGAGCCACCCGCATCTAACAAATGGCTTATATAAGGCACAAACTAACCATTAGTGTAAAAAATCAACTATTCTCCCGTTAAATTTGGGTGATATATTCACTGG
>DXEV01000132.1 GCA_019114785.1 Candidatus Anaerobiospirillum pullistercoris
GATCCTGCTATATGGCGCTTTCTAAAAATGCACTGTTTTCCGCGAAAAAGCCGATTTATATCAGCTTATTTTGACGAAATTCGCTATTTTTAGAACTCGCCATTTATTTGAAAGGGGTCGTTGCTCTTGCCTCGAATATCCTTATGGAGCCTTTATGGGGCAATGGTTGAGGCTGCTGGGAGTCGATTTTTGGCTATTCTTGCTAAGTTTAGCCATGGTCAGCTTTAGAGTAAAGTTAAGTGCTTGTGCTTGCCATTGCTGTGGAGGCATGGCACGATCTAGGCCGAGTTTGTCGTTAGGCCACCAGTGGTTTGGGCCTCTGGAAGCAATGTTTTGGCTTGTGGCTATGTGTTTGTGCTGCTGGTGTATATGGTGGAGAGGTGGAGAGGAGGGCAGATTGATGCTGCATACGGTTTCACAAATTTCCTTAGGCGCAAGCTCAGAATGGTCTAAGGCACAGAGTGGCGGTAGATTTAGTACCCCTATAGGAGATCTGCTTCTGGTGGCACATGCCCAAGGTCTCAGTGGAGCTTGGTTTGTTAATCAGTGCCATTTTGCGCCCAAGTTACCTGCGGACATGGTGCAGCAGTTTTTAGCCCAAGACGCTGCCCAGAGCTCTGATCCCATTTTGCAAACGACAGTAAACTGGCTACGGTGTTATTTTGTCAGTGGACATGAGGTCACTTTGCCAGCTTTGCCGCCATTGTATTTGCTGGGTACTCCTTTTCAGCAGGCGGTGTGGCAAGAGCTGTTGCGCGTGCCTTATGGCCAAACCATAAGTTATGCTCAGCTTACAGCTCAGGTAGTGCAGCGTTTACAGCTTCCGCCTTCTTATAAAGGCTATCGCGGAGTAGCTCAGGCTGTGGGGCATAATCCTGTGTCGATTTTGGTGCCTTGCCATCGCATCATCGGTAGTAATGGCAAATTGACCGGCTATGCTGGTGGGTTAGAGCGCAAAGAGTTTCTTCTGCATTTAGAAGGGGCATGGTAGCAGGTGTCAGGTGACAGGTATCAGGTGGAGCTGTGAGGCCTGTGCGGTCTGTGATTAAGAGCCCTGCTTCTAACTGCTAGCCATTAGGCTTTTTGCAGGTGTGGGTTCAAGTTTGTTTTAGTTGTTTGAGAGGAATACAGAACTATGGCCAAAACTAAAGCCAAAGATCAAATCAAGGTTCTCTTTGTGTGTCACGGTAACATCTGCCGCTCCCCAATGGCCGAGTTCCTCTTTAAGAAAATTGTCGCCGATAAGGGCACTGCCGCTCGCTTTGAGATCGCCTCTGCTGCGACTTCTCGCGAGGAGATCGGCAATGGTGTTTATCCACCAGCAAAGGCCTTACTCAAGCGCTTGGGCATTGATACCACGGGTAAAACCGCACGTCAGATCACCAAGCAAGATCTAGATTACTATGACTTTGTGATCGTCATGGACAACAACAACTTGCGCAATTTGTCCTTCATGTTTGGTGATTACCAAGAAGAAAAAGTGCACAAGTGCTTAGATTTTTCCAGCCGTATGGGCTGTGATATTGCCGATCCTTGGTATACCGATGATTTTGAGACCACCTATAAGGATCTCATGGAAGGCTTAACTGCTTTCTACACCACCCTCGAAGAGAATGGAATGATTTAGCCTGTGGTCAGGCGATACGGCACGCCCTGTGACGTGCCATGGCTCACCATAGCGAGCCAGATTGCCTTAGAGCGCCAAGTGCAGCGTATCGTTGCGCGTAGCGCAGTATGCCGCCCGTATGGGCAGCTTGCCTCGGGCGCTGACGGTTGAGCTCTTATTCGCGCGTGTAAGGATTGGTGGCCTTTTCCGTACCAATGGTGGTGTCCTCTCCATGCCCACAAAAGACTTCAGTGTCCTCTGGTAAGGTAAAGAGCTTGGTGCGGATAGAGTTTAAGAGCGCAGGGAAGCTGCCACCAGGGAAATCGGTACGGCCCACCGAGCCTGCAAAGAGCGTGTCTCCTACCAGCACAAAGTTCTCTTCTTTGCAGTAATAGCAAACTCCGCCAGGGGTATGGCCAGGGGTAAAGAGTACCTGAAAAGAGGCGTCATCAAAAAGCTGGAGCACCTGTCCATCCTTGACATATTCTGTGCTGAAATTGCCCGAGGACTCAATGCCAAAGGCTTGGGCTTGTTGGTCTAAAGTGTTGAGCAAGGCCTCATCTTCGACGCTAGGGCCATAGACTTTGAGCTCTGGATATTCTTTGAGCAGATCAGCGACGCCACCTACGTGGTCTAAGTGTCCATGGGTAAGCAAAATGGCTTCAGGTTGTAGACCAAATTGTTTAATGATGTGTACTACCTGAGCACTCTCGCCTGGGTCAACGATCACGGTCTTATTACTTTCTTGTTGTATCAACAAGCGACAAGTTTGAGCAAAAGCAGTAGTCGGGATATCGATGAAATCCAGCATGGAAAATCCTTATGAGGTACTAGCCACTTGGTGAAGCAGGCTAAATGGGGTGGGCGCTATTGAGAGCAGTGAAACTAAGGGGAGCAAGGTGCTCCTCACTCCCCCAAGTTAGCCCCCTGTCAGGGGCGTGATAGGCCACACATACTTGCAGGCAGCTGGCCGAGGTCGCTGACATCAAGTCAGCGGCTGGCTGCGTTAGCGAGCCTCGCGCATGCGATAGTCTGGGCCGCGCACGATTGGTTTGCCATCGGCACTCTCAACTTTCGTGTTAATAATAGCACCGCTGACATAGCGTGCTTGGATACCCATCTGAGATTCGATCTCGACGTCTTGCAGCACTACGTTCTGCACAATGCTCTCTGGCAGACCGCTTAATAAAGCTGCAATATTGGCACCGGTGGCCTTAAGGTTATTAATGTACACGCCATCCACATGTGGGGTGGTTGGGGTCACTGGCATAGCATCTAATGGCTCGACTAAGCCTAAACCTGCAGCACCAGAGTTACCGGCATAAGAGAAGGTGATCAGAATAGGGGTCGACACCTTTTCCATGGTGACGTCAGAGACGTGTAATGGGCCAATCATATTGCCGCGATCACGAGCTGACTTAATGCGCACACCATTTTCGGTTTGATCAAAGGTAGTATTGCGCACAATGACTTCACCAATGCCGTTAGCTGTTTCGGATCCAATGGAAATACCGTGACCAGCGTGCATGACGGAGTTCTCAATTAAGATCTCTTCAGAGGCTGATGCAGTTCTTTGATCCACGCCAGACTTAATGGCGATATTGTCGTCGCCCGTAAAGATCTCCACGTTCTCCACGTGCACACGCTTAGAGGAAACAATGTCGATACCGTCGGTGTTTGGCGAGGTGGTTGGAGCAGTGATCTTAACGTTGTTCACACCGATCTCTTGGCTGTTACGGATCACCACATTCCACATTGGGCTGTTGGTAATGTTGAGACCATAGACCATACCGCCAGTGACGTTATTGAGCTCAATGAGCCATGGGCGTGGCATGCCGTTGGCTAACTTCACACCAGGGAAGCGCTCTTCAAAGACCTTGGCATTGCCTGAGCGTACAGCTTTACGCACTTCTAAGGCTTCTTCCCACCAGATCTCTTCGCCACTGCCATCAATGGTACCGCTACCGGTGATCATGACGTTTTGTGCATTGTTGGCGAGCAGGAAAGCCTCTTTAGGCTGGGTTGGAGCGCCAATATAAGCAGCCACAAAGTCATTTTCACGGTTATCAGCCTTTAAGGTGGCATCAGCCATAATATTGAGCATGATGTTGGACTTAAGCTCCAGTGGGCCAGAGAGCCATAGACCTTCACTGAGTCGTACTTCACCGCCACCTAAGGCTGCGCATTTGTCGATAGCTTGCTGGATTGCAGCAGTATTGAGGCTCTTACCATCAGCGACACCGCCAAATTCTTGTGGCAGGCAGAGGTTAGCCGTCATGGCAGCAGCGCCTGCGGCGGCAGCAGCTGTAGCCCCAGTTTTCCCATCAGCACTGACTGTAGCCCCAGTAGTGCCATCAGCTGCCATAGCCATGCTCATGAATCCCATGAGACCTAATGCTAAAAGTGAGCGACGCATCAATTACACTCCAATTTGTGATTGTCTGAATTGCGATATATTGGCGAAAAACTACACACTAGTATGTTACTCGCACTAGTATGTTAACAAAACAATAAGGTGAGCAAGAGCGGTTATCTATTTTTGTCGGTTGGCTAGCAAAAATCTTAGCTTTGCCCTTTGCGGTGGCAGCTGCAGGCAGCTGCAGCTGCGCTGCTGGTGCAGCATGGATGGTGCAGTCATTGCTGGTACAGCGCGAATGGCGCAGCCATCGTTGGTGTAGGTGCAGGCTTGCCTGTGCTGGCAGTGCCGCAACCTAAGCTTTTGTTTTCTTTGCCGTGTGCTGTAGATCTTACCTTGTGGTCAGATGTCTGAGTAGAGGTGGTGTAGGCTGTAAGAGCTCTATTCCCAGTACGCAGATAGATGGCAGAAGGTAAGTATAGGGTAAGTAGAGGTTAAGTAGAGGAGTGGCAGATAGCCCCAAAGAGTTTGAGTGCTTGAGTCTGCCTAAGACTTTTTTGTGTTTTTAGCTGCTGCAAAAGCTGTTCAATATTATCTTTCTTTACAGCAGTTGATACGACTGTGAGTCGACATTTTATGTCGTGCTAAGTCCTGAAATAGCAGCTTGTGATGCAGATTCAGGGTGGAGACTGGGACTAATTTTCTGGCTCTAAAGCATGGCTTTTCTGTGTTTGCTTGGGTTTGCTGTACTGCGCAATTGTCTGTTTTATGCTCTTATGTGGATGAGAGTAGAGCAAATTTTGTAGTTGTTTTGGGGTAACTGCTGTGTGCTATTTTGGTACATAGCGAAATTTTTGCTTGACATTTGCTTTTAACAGTTACTCATGTTAGACTGATTATCGTAGTCAAAAATTATCTTCTATTTTGACCTCAAAATAGCCTCAGGATGGCTAGGCTCCCACTGCTGATCTGTATGTTTGGTGAGGCAGTGCTGCAAGTGGTCTTGTCTGGTTATATTGTCGGGCTGTGTTTTGCAGCGTATTTGCGACAGGATGTGCCTCTTGCGGGCTTTTCTGACACCAAAAGTCTGAGTGCTTCCTCTCCTTGGGTGAAGATAGTTGCGACTGCTATGGCGTTAGGAGAGAAGTGACTGCATGTACGTAGTTCCGTGTGGTTGCGACTCTGTTAACTTTTTTGCCCTCTCTGCTCACAGTGAGCGGCGCGACTTGTTGAGTGCACCTGAAGTGCACGCTATATAAAGTGCGCTGTTGACTGATATAAGCAGACCGTTGCGGATTCCTTAGTGTGTTGTTTGCCTGTGGCCAATAGGTAACAGCATGCGCCTAAGTTTCAGCCCTGTGGTTGTGGGCTAGTCTTATGGCAGGATAGGGCCGTGTCTCAACGCCTCTACATTTTTAGGTCGGTGCGTCCTGACTCGCATTTGGTTGTAGCGAGTAGCGTGCGACGCAAAGTCTCTAGCACTTGGATCAGAGTTGTTTCCTGTCCGGAAGCTTCCTCTTGGGAAGTACAGCTTTTGATCTCACCACACCGTCTTGCTTAGGCTTTTTGTGAGACGGTGGCTTTCCTAAATAACGTAGCTCCAAAGTCTGAACTCTAGCAATGCAGGATTGCCCGTGCGGTTAGGTTTTTAGATCACAGAGTTGCCTTTAGGCTTTTCTCTTGTGGGTTCACCACGGCATTCCTCTATGTTTTTCTTAGCTTTGTGCGCTTGCGCCAGCTTGCTAGTGCCAGCTGGCTAGTACCTGTTAGCTAGCGCCTGCTAGCTCTGAGCGTTTGCGTCAGCCAAATAGGGCACGTCAGAAAGGCGCGTGCGCTTTGGTGGTGCCGTTATGCCCAGCTTGAGTTGGGTGTTAGGTAGAGCTAAGAAAAGCATGGTGGGAGCTTGAACCACATTACATGATGCAGCTTGTAAGGCGCAGCGTTCTCGCGTAGCGCTTAGCCTGTTGGCTTGTATGGCCTTGGCCTTGAGGCCTGTATGTCTTTACCTCCGCTCCGGTGCTTTCTTGCAACCAGTAATCCCGTCAAAAAGGAGAGTGGTTATGAGTAAGCAAAATCAAGGAGCCCTTTCTTCCATTAATGTTCAGGAGAAGTTAACTCAGGGACTTGCTACTAACAAGAACAACAATCGTAGTCGTTATGTGGCCTCAAGCCTGCCTGCACGCGGCAGTGTAGGTGGCACAAGCAAAGCTACGCCTGCTACACCTTACAAAAACAATCACGAAAAGGTCTCGCACAGTACTTTAAACTCTGCCTCTAATGTCTCCGGCGTCTCCGTCGTGGCAGTGTTGCCAAAAGGCTCAAGTGAGCTCAAGTCAGGCAGAAGTGCTGGCGCTAGCGCCAGTGCAGGTGTTAGTGCTAGTGCCGGTACTAAGGCCTTAAACGTGGCCACCGGCCAAGTGAAGATGACGCGGTCTGCTAAGCCTACTAAGGACGATCTCTCTGTTGCTGTGGTGAGTGCCAATGCTGCGCCAGCAGCGGCCGCTGTGCCAGCTAGCGCCTCGGGCGCTGTGAGCACTGTCGGCGCTGCAAGCGCAGCGAGCAGCGCGGTGGGCGCGGCGATAGCAGCGGGAGCGGCCACGGCTGCGGCCGCAGGCGGGCTGTGGGCAAGCCTCGCAGAGCTGAAGCGCAAATGGGGCGGCATGCTGTGGAGAACGCTGTGGCTGTTTTTCCCGATCTTTATTGGTCAGCTAGCCGCTACCTCCATGGGTGTAGTTGATACCGTTATGGCCGGTGCTGCAGGCACTATTGAGCTCTCGGGTGTGGCTATTGGTAGCTCCATTTTCTGGCCTTCTGAGCTCTTTGTTGTCGGTCTAACCTTAGCTATTCATCCGGTGATCGCTAACCTTGTTGGTGCGAAAAATTTATCCCTGATCCCTGAGCGCATGCAGATCGCGACCGTGGTATGTCTGGCTTTCTCGGTACTTGTGGGTATCGTCATGGTACTGATCCCATTTGTTTACCGCTTGTTGCCAGATGTAGATGCGCAAATGGTGAGCATTGGTCACGGTTACTTATTGGCAGTAGGTGCAGCCATGCCTGCTTATGCCATGTTTAACGTGTTACGCACTTATTGGGAAGGTTTAGGTAAGACTTGGCCAACACTGTGCTTTGGCTGTATGGCCTTATTGCTCAACATTCCGCTTAACTACATCTTTATTTTCGGCCATTTAGGCATGCCTGCTTTAGGTGGTATGGGTTGTGGTGTAGCTACGGCTTTAACCATGTATCTCACCGTTGCCACCATGTTGCTCTTTGTGCAAAAGCACAAGCTCTTTGCTGCCGTGCGCTTATATCGTCGTTTTTATAAGGTGCCAGTGCGTGAGTATGTGACTTTTGCTAAATATGCCTTACCTTTAGGTGTAGCTGGCATGGTGGAGACGCTGTGCTTCTCGCTGGTGTCGTTACTGTTGAGCCCATTTGGCCCTGTGGTCGTGGCTTCACATACTATTGCTATGAACGTTTCGGGTCTCTTAGTGATCGTGCCTTTAGCTTTAAGCTCGGTGGCTTCTATTGAGGTGGGTGAGGCTATGGGACGTAATAACTGGGATTTAGCCCGTCGTCGTGCCGGAAGTGCCGTCTTCTTAGCATTAAGCTTCTATGCCTTTGCTTTATTGGCTTTACTTTTGGGCAAAGAGCTCATTGCCTCATGGTATTCCAATGACGTCGAGGTCTTAGCTTTAGCCCCTGTGCTGATGCTGTATTGTGCCGTGTTCTTATTACCTGATACGCTGCAATTAATGGCAGGTGGCATTTTACGTGGCTTTAAAGACACCCGTACCATCTTTATCATTACGGTGGTGGCCTATTGGGTGATCGGTATGCCTATTGGTTTCGGCTTAGGCTATGGTTATATCAGCGGTGCTCTGGAGGGCGCATACGGTTTCTGGCTGGGCTTTATCTGCTCGCTTAGCTGCGCCAGTGTGTTACTGATCTTACGTGCACGCTATCTCTTCAAGCACAAGAGAGCTGTGCTGCAGGCCTAGTCCTGATCTCAACTAAGTGAGGGAGTAGGGTCATGTAGAGCCAGCTCCCTCTCACTCTCTCACAGGTTTTTGTAGCCTCAACCATTATTCTGAGTGGTTGGGGCTGCTTTGTTTGCAGGGGCTGCTGGGTCTGTAGGCTTGTCTGCAAGCTTGTTTGCAGGCTGATCATCAGCCGTGTCAGTCGTGTCAGACGTAATAGTCTCCATCGGTAGCAAAGGCACCGAGGCGGTGCTGGTGGTTGGGGCGGGCGCTCCATTATCTGCACTGCTAGAGTGCCGCCGTTGCAATCGTCGCCACGTGCGCTGCTGTGTGCGCAGATCTTGAGTAACCTGATGGGCCACTTCTAAAACCAGATCATTGAGACTGTAGCCATACTCTTCTGGCGTCTCTGTATAAGCATTACCCATAGAGCTGCGCTCATAGTCTTGGGTGGTGTTAGAGAGCGCTTGCCGCTGGCTGGCGCTACTGTGCCAGTCTTGTGGGGCCACTATGGCCTCCAGCTCGCTCTGTGAGTGGCGTAAAGAAGCGCGCTGCAGCTCTTTTTGCGCTGTATTTGGGTCAAAGCTTTCTCCATTGAGTGTTGAGCATTGGAGATGAATGTGAACCTTTGGTAGACGAGCGCTGAGAGCACGTTGATGATCGGTATCAGCCTCAGCTTGCCATTGTTGTTGCGCACTGCGCTCTTTGAGGCTACTGTGGCTGGCTTTCTCCGAAAGCTCGTCCTTTCCTGTAACCGTTGCTCTACTTGCGGTTGAAACTTTGGCAGAGGTGTCAGCAGTTGCGGCTGGGGACGCATTGAGCTCAAATTCTGCAAATTCAGGGTTAACTGCTTCGTGCAGATCTGAGGTGCGGGCGCTGAGATCAGGATCCAGCGGTGCTTTTTGATCCGTCTGGATGTCTTTTCGGCCCAGTAACTTTGAGGCGGCCACTGTGGCTAAATTAGTCCCCAGCCACGAGTGATGGGCACTAGGGTCGCGTAGCATGGCCCGTCTTTGCCAAAAGCTCTCAGGTGGAGTCACTGTAGCCTCGGCATGCAGTTCTAAAGCAGCTGGAGTAGGGACATTGTTCGCGTCATAAGTACTCAAGCTGGGACAGGGAACAGCGTTGTTACCGAATGGCGTGACCGCTGGGGCGGGCGCAGTGTCAGACGCTGTTGCAGTCGTAAAGGCAGCAATAGGGCTTGGCATGGAGCTCTGCATAGAGCTCGGTATCGAGCTAGGCATTTGTGAGTCAGCTTGATGCTGGGTGTGCGAAGTCAAACCTAACTTGTTGCCGATCAGGTGTAAGGTAGCCGCAGGGTGACTCAGCGTTCTATTGAGAGCAGCCAAGTGGCTGGTAATGCTGTTCTTTTTGTAGCGGAGCCACGAGGTGTATTCTTTAGACAGTTGCGTGGCTGAGGTGATCTTAGCCGTGAGGTTAACAATGCCTTGACGTTGCGTACCCAACACGTCTTCGCTTAGCTCTTTGGCACGCGTGATTGGATCTGTGACGTTAAGATTGTGGATGTTGATACGCTCTAAAGCTGCATCCAATGAGGCCGGATTATCAAAAACGATCTTGAGACAGCCGCGAATAAAATTGGACTTATGGAACAACGAGTAAAAAGGAATGATGGTGAGAATGAGGTTATCCACCTGTCTGCTATTGGAGACACCATCAATGCACCAATTTACAAAGTGCTCGCAGTTGCAGGTTAAGAGGTTGTAGTTGTTCTCCCCTAAACGAGTGAGCCCTCGTTTTACGGCTTCCTCACCAGTAAACTTAGCTTCGCTGTGCTCGCGAATATAGACGGCATGACGCTGGGCAAAGGTCTCCAAGGGCACAATCGTGACCCCGCCATTTTGGATGTATTCCAAGACCCTGCCATCCCCCATGTAGAGTCCATGATGGTTGTAGGCAAAACGGCGGGCAATGAGGTGATCTCCAACTCGTAAGAGAGGATTAATTTTCTGGCTCTTGGAGACCATATCTCACCTCTTTTTTGTCAAATCCTAAACATCAGCGCATGCTGGGGATCAGCATATGCTGTGCACGTGGCGTATGCTGCGCATACGCGTTAGCGTAAGCTCGCGCGCAGAGCTGCGAAGCGCGAACGCTGGAGCGCAGCACACGCGCAGCATGTGCGCAGTGTGCTCTGAAATTAGCCTACCAGCAAGTCAAAGCCCTTGAGGTAGAAGCTTTCTGGGCATGGCAGCGCCACCACGTGATCGCGATCTTGCCGTAAAGTAGCGACGATCTGTGCGTCTACCTTGGCGTCTAAGGCTGCATCGGCGATGATCTTTTGTAGGAGCTCTTCACTCATTAAGCCAGAGCACGAAAACGTCAATAAGTGTCCACCTTGCTTGACTAACTGGAGTCCTAAGCGGTTAATGTCTTGATAACCACGGCAGGCAGTGACGAGGGTGGATTTACTCTCGGCAAACTTTGGTGGATCCAAGATCACGAGGTCAAATTTCGTGCCCTTTTGTACTTCCTCACGCAGATAGGCAAAAACGTCCTTTTTGATAAACTTGCAGCGACCTGGGTCTAAGTGATTTTGCACCACGCCTTGCTTGGCTGCCTCTAAAGCGTGGGCAGAGACATCCACATTAAAGACTTTGGCTGCTCCTCCTTTTAGAGCCAGCAGACCAAAACCACCGGTATAGGAAAAGCAATTAAGTACTGTTGGGCCGGTACCATGGAGCTCTTTAAACTCTTTGCACAGCTTGTAGGTGTGCAAGCGGCTTTGACGCTGATCTAAGTAGCCACCAGTTTTATGGCCTTCTTTGACGTCAATAGGAATAGAGACCAGATTGTTTTCCTTCACATACAGTGTTGGAGCAATGGCTTCATCTACGCTAATACGTTGCTGTGAGTCTGTAGCTGCTGCTGATTGGGGCATTGGCACCGAGGTTACTTGCTGACTGCCCTTTAATGGCTTGCCCTCAATATCACAGAGATTAAAGGTTGGATCCGGCTGGGTATAGTCAATAGCACCACGGCGTAAAGGCAGCTTTTCCTTAGGACGGGTTTTACCATCGGATCTTTCATAGAGATAGCACTCAGGTAAGAGCTCATGTAGAGCTTTGATCAAGTGCTGGTAATTAGCTTCCATTCCCCACGAGGTGATCGCAATCGAGATCACGTTGTTATAACGATCTACGATCAATCCTGGTAAGTAGTCACCTTCAGCCGCCACTAAGCGCACACCGTCGTTACCTTGAGCTTGTAATACCTGACGCTTGGTAATAGCCTGCTGCAAACGTTGACGGAAAAACTCATAATCAATTTTGTCGTTGAGAGCAAAACTGATCACGCGCAGCATGATTTGTGAGTATGGTGAGAAGTGGCACCATGCCATGAATTTACCGCTGCTATCACGCACCTGACAGAGTTCACCTGCAGCCACATCCTGACGTTTGGCCTGATATTGCGCATCATTAAGCATGGCTTCTGGCAGTTGTTCTTGGTGTGCTTGCTCGTCAGATAAATTTAGGACATGAGCAATGGCTTTGGAAAAGACCCACGGATGACGGCGTAACAAAGACTTGTTACGCTCAGGGTGGAGAATAAAAGTAAACATGGGTCTAAGACCTCTTCTCTTCTCGTAGTGGTTAATGAAAATAGGGAAGCTCGCTTTCTTCTCGAGGTAAAGGCTTTTCCCTGTTGAGGTTGTATGTTGCTTAGCGTAGCGTAGTCAGCAGTAACTTAGAAACTATGGGAGCGCCAATATTTGCTCTAAGTGCCAGCTAAGCTTAAATGGGCTAAATTATAACCAAAAAGCCATGTTTTTTCGTGTTTTTGCCGTTTTTATCGCCGATTTTGCCGGTTCTCTGCTTGCGCTAAAACTTAGCAGCAACTCTGGCCTTTGCGATCTTGGGATAAGATAACGGCATATCATGTCATGAGCCATAGCCCGAGTTTGGCTTGATACCAAGCAACTGGAAGCAGTGGACTATGCGTCTTGACGTGTTTTTTCTTTTTGGTGTTTGAGTGGGCAACAACTGGTATTTAGTGCTTCCTTGCTGTGCGGGACTGTGCGGAATGGTTGCCTGCTTTCGTGGTGGTTTTAGGTTGGTTTAGGTAGTAGGGGGTGCATATGGCAAGCAAGCGCTATATCAAATGGGGCATTATTGGAGCTCTGCTCCTTGCTGCTGGTGCCTATGGCTTTTATAAGCTCACTTACGTAGAGCCGCCAACTTATATGTCTGCTAAACCTCAGATCCGTGATATTAAGCAGCAGGTTTATGCTACTGGTACTATTGCCGGAAAGGTCGAAGTGGACGTGGGTGCTCAGGTCTCAGGTCAGATCAAGAAGCTCTATGTCAATCGCGGTGATAAGGTAAAAGCAGGAGATCTGCTTTGTGAGATCGATCCTGAGATCCAGCAAAATGACTTGCGTCGTGCCCAAGCTGAGGAAAAACTGATCATTGCGCAGATCGCTTCTAAAAAGGCCGAGCTGGAGATGCTTGAGGCGGAAAATGTGCGTCAGCAAAATCTTTTGGCTAAAGACGCTACCAGTAAGCAAAGTGCCCAGCAAGCTAAAGCGCAATATCTGATGGCAGTAGCCGATCTGGATGCGCTGGAGGCTCAGTACGAGCAAGCGGTAATTTCGGTAGATGATGCCACCACTAATTTAGGCTATACCCGTATCGTGGCACCAATGGACGGAACGGTTTACGCCATCCCTGTAGAAGAGGGCCAAACGGTTAATGCCAATCAAACCACTCCAACCATTCTGAAGTTAGCTGATCTCGACACCATGACAGTAGAAGCTGAGATCTCCGAGGCTGACGTGGTTAAAGTCCATCCTAATATGGCCTGTCGTTTTACCATTATGGGCTTGCCAAATCGCTATTTTGAGGCAGTGCTTAAGTCCATTGATCCGGCCCCAGCTTCAGCTGAGACTACGTCCAGTTCTAGCGCCAGTAGTTCTAGTTCCTCATCAGAGGCTATTTACTATAACGCCTTATTGGATGTGGACAATTCTGAAGGTATTTTGCGTATTGATATGACGGCCGAGGTTGAGATCACTATTGCTGAGGCTAATGACGTAAAGGCTATTCCTTTATCGGCAGTACAAAACGAAAGCACAGATGGAAGAGCGACTGTCTACCAGCTGAGTGAGGCGGGTACTCCAGTTCCTATTGAGGTCGAGCTGGGTATTCGCGATGAGCAGTATGTTGAGGTCAAAAACGCCGATTTTGATGTCAATGTACCTTTGGTGATCGGTGATGATGTGGCTACTGCTGCACAAAATGCTACTAAACCACGTCGTGGCCCACGTATGATGTAGGTAAGGACATCCCAAAATAGCCTGTAGTTTTGAGCTGAGATAGCAGCGCTGCGCGCGCAGAAATGATCGCTGTGGGCGTTAGGGCGCTGAACTTTTGTTTTGGCTCAGGGCTTAGTGTGGCTATGGGGAGGAGAAGATGCAACACGAAGTTTTATTAGAGCTCAAGGATGTCCGTCGCTCCTATCAATCTGGCAGCTCGCAGGTAGAGGTGCTCCACGGCATCGATCTTACGGTGCGTCGTGGTGAAATGGTGGCTATTATCGGCCCATCAGGCTCAGGTAAGTCGACACTGATGAACATCATTGGCTGTTTGGATACACCTAGCTCCGGTAGTTATAAGGTTTTGGGTCAAGATACCCTTAACATGGAACCTGATGAGCTAGCCACCTTACGCCGTGATTTCTTTGGTTTTATTTTCCAGCGTTATCACCTGTTAGGCCACCTTTGTGCCCGTGAAAACGTACAAGTGCCTGCTGTCTATGCCGGTGTGCGTAAACGTAAACGTGATGAGCGTGCTAACAGTCTGCTTGGCCTTTTAGGCTTAGAAGAGCGAGTGGAGTATCGTCCTTCACAATTATCAGGCGGTCAGCAACAGCGTGTGTCTATTGCCCGTGCGCTGATGAATGGTGGACAGATCATCTTAGCTGACGAGCCAACTGGAGCTTTGGACACCAAGTCCGGCCAAGATGTGATGCGCACCTTGCAGGAGCTGAATGCCAAAGGACACACCATTATTATCGTGACTCACGATCCGCGTATTGCAGCCTGTGCACGGCGTGTGATCTCCATTGAAGATGGCTCCATTAAGTCAGACACCATTAACCACGATGTTCCTGATCCTTTTGCTGTGCAAGAGCAAGAGCAGCAGGATGTAGAGCCGCATATTAATAATCGCTGGGCTCGCTCTTTGGGTGCACACATCGATCGTTTTAAAGAAGCCTTTGTCATGGCCTATCGTGCCATGCTGGCTAACCGTATGCGTACCTTGCTCACTATGCTGGGCATTATTATCGGTATTATGGCCGTAGTCTCAGTAGTGGCCCTAGCTCGAGGTGCTTCGGAGCGTATTATTTCCAATATTGCGTCTATGGGCACCAACACCATTACTGTCTATCCTGGTGAGCGTATGGGTGATGTGCGCTCCGGTAGGGTGAGGTCGTTGACGCCGCGTGATCTAAAAGCTCTGGAAGGTCAGCCTTTTGTCGATTCGGTTTCAGCTACAGTGCAGACCTCTTCTCTGGTGCGACGTGGAGCGGAGGAATCTAATGCTACGGTACAAGGCGTATCTTTGGATGTGTTCCGTGTGCATGGACTGAAGCTTAAAGATGGGCGTATTTTTTCGCAGCGCGAAGTGGATGCCAAGTCGCAGGTTTGCGTGGTGGATGACAATACTGCCAAGCTCTTTTTTGCCACAGAAAACCCAGTGGGTAAAAACATCATTGTGGGCAATGTGGCCATGCGCATTATTGGTGTGCTTGAGCCTACGGATTCCTTTATTATCCGAGGTGAGAACCCAACCATCTTTACGCCATACACCTCGGTGATGACGCGTCTTTTGAACCAGAATTACCTCTCATCGATTGTGGTACGTATTCAAGATGGATTCTCTGCTCCTGTGGCCGAGAATGCGATTAAGAGCGTGCTGAAAAATCGTCATGGGCGAGTGGACTTCTTTTTGCAGTCTTCGGATACGATCATGAAGTCGATTGAAGAGGCTACTATGACCTTTACCCTGATGATTTCTGCTATTGCCGTGATCTCCTTAGTGGTTGGCGGTATTGGCGTGATGAATATCATGTTGGTATCGGTGACAGAGCGCACGCGTGAGATCGGTATTCGTATGGCAGTGGGAGCTCGGCAAGCTGATATCTTGGCGCAATTTCTGATTGAAGCCGTAATGGTCTGTATGTTGGGTGGTCTCTTAGGAGTATTGTTCTCGTATGCTGTAGGCCAGCTCATTATGCAGTTGGTACCAACGATTACTTTGTCCTATTCGATCGATTCTATCTTGGCTGCGGTCATTACTTCATCAGCCATTGGTATTGCCTTTGGCTTTATGCCAGCGCGTTCGGCTTCCCGTCTCAACCCGATTGAGGCATTGGCCCGTGAATAGTGCTTGCGCAGCATGCTGCGCAATATGCACTGCATGCGCGCAGCTCAGGCTGTAGAGCGCTCACCATTCAGTGAGCGCTTTGAGCAGTGAGCGCACTGATGTGAAGTGAGGCTTCGTTTTTGAGAAAAGGGGGATGCTATGCAAAAGGGTGATACCCAAGCGCTAGAAAGTAAGCTGCAAGCAGATGAGCTGCTGAAGCTTTTTATTGATCTGGTGGCTTTTGATACCCGTGCGGATTTTAGTAGTAATGATAAGCCATCGAGCATTGGTCAATTGCGCTTAGGGGCTTATTTACTCAATATGCTCTCCCGTCTGAACTTAAAGCCTGTACAGACCAAAGAGGGCGTGATCATCACTAAGATCCCTGCCACATCCGGTTATGAGAAAGCAGAGCGTTTATGTCTGCTGGCTCACTTGGACACAGCTCCAGATGCCCCAGGTAATGATATTCATCCTTCTTTGGTGGTGGACTACAAGGGCGAAGGAATTGAGCTGGCTAATGGCAATGTGATTGATCACGATTTGTCTCCAGATCTGGCCCATCACATTGGTGAGGACATTGTTGTCACTGATGGCACTACCTTATTGGGGGGCGATGATAAGGCTGGTGTGGCGGTATTGCTCTATTTGATTCAGCACTTAGTAGACGATCGTATTGTCCATGGCCCGCTGACTATTGTGTTCTCTGTGGATGAGGAAATTGGCCGCTCAACTAAATACTTAGACATAGAGCAGCTGGACAGTGATTTTGCTGTGACCATTGATGGCTGTGAGCGTGGAGAGCTGGATGTAGCTACCTTTAATGCTGAGGGCGTCAAGCTTACTTTTCATGGTTTGGTGGTGCACACTGCTG
Organism: Candidatus Anaerobiospirillum pullistercoris; assembly: GCA_019114785.1. Classification (GTDB taxonomy): domain Bacteria; phylum Pseudomonadota; class Gammaproteobacteria; order Enterobacterales; family Succinivibrionaceae; genus Anaerobiospirillum; species Anaerobiospirillum pullistercoris. The sequence goes on from DXEV01000132.1 coordinate 16,208, forward strand.
TAGCCTATGGCAAGCTGAAGAATGCCTTAAAGATGATGGCTGAGTTTATTGCTGCTTTGCCACAGGATGAGGCTCCGGAAACCACTCAAGGTGATCAAGGCTTTTACCACGTGCATGATGTGCTGGGCAATGTGGAGCGTGCAGAGATCATGATGATCTTGCGTGATTTTGCCAAGGATGGTTTAGCACGTCGTCATAGTGTGATTGAGGATCTGGTAGATCAGATCAATACCAAGTATGGTCAAGGCTCTTGTGAAGCTCTGTTTGTGCAGCAGTACGAGAATATGGAGCAAGTGCTCAAAGATCAGCCACGGATCTTGGATTATTGCCGCCAAGCCTACGAGCGTGCTGGGGTTAAGGTAATTGAGAAAAAGGTACGCGGTGGTACAGACGGTGCCAACTTAAGTTGCCGTGGTTTACCTTGCCCTAATATCTTTGCAGGCCCTCTCAATTGCCACGGTGTCTATGAGTGTCTGCCAGTGCCTTCACTGCATGCCAGTTTTGAGGTGACTAAGGCTTTAGTAGAATTAGTGGCCTTGGGCCCAGATGGAAGCAATGTCCCAGCTGGAGCTGATGACTAAAAATTTATGGCGGTAGCATTCACCACATGCTACCGCATGCCACTGTATGCAGTACCGCTACATATTGCAAGGTAGCGTGTTGCCGTGTGCGGTCGTCTGGTAAAGAGTTGCATCTGGCTAAATGGTAGAGGGAAGAGAGGTAGATGGCTAAGGTCTTTTTAACCGGTGCTAAAGGCCAAGTAGGAAGTGAACTTGAGCTGGAGTTGCTTAAAGAAGGCTATAAGGTAGTGTCAGCAACTCATATCAGTCTCGATATTGCTGATACAGACCGTGTCCTGAGTGCCATTACCGCAGCTGAGCCTCAAGTAGTGGTGAATGCCGCTGCTTTTACGAATGTCGAAAGAGCAGAGGTAGATAGCAGTGAGGCTTACAGCATTAATGCTATAGGCGCGCGCAATTTAGCTCAGGCCTGTGCGCAGCTCCACATCCCTCTGATCCATATCTCTTCTGATTATGTGTTAGATGAGAGTAGTGCTGGGCCGCACGATGAGAACGCTAAGACCTTAGGTGAGAAAAGTGGGTGCGTTTATGGTCGCACTAAGCTCGAAGGTGAAAAACTGATTCAAGCTTCAGGCTGTGATTACATTATTTTGCGGACTTCGTGGGTTTTTGGGCGTTTTGGGCGCAATTTTGTCAAGATCATGCTGTCTTTAGCCCAAGAACGACGTGAAATAGCAGTAGTTGAAGATCAGTTAGGTAATCCAACTCCTGCACGGCCTTTAGCTAAAGCCATAGTGGAAATGGTTAAGCAGGTACAGCATAAGGACTTCAAAGCTTACGGTATTTATCACTACTGTGGGGAAGAGTCGACCACATGGGCTAATTTTGCGCGTGAGATCTTTAAGCTCGCTAAGCAGATGCATGTCTTGCCTCATGAGGTTGAGGTAGTGCCGATCAATTCGCGAGATTTTAAGAGCAAGGCACAGCGGCCACATGACTCGCGTCTCAGCTGTCCTAAGCTGTATAGTGTTTTCCATATGTCGCAGCCACGCTGGCAGAAATTTTTACCTGAAGTGATCACGTCTTACGTCAGGGAATGCCAAGGTTTGCTGCCAGTTGAGGATTACGACAACACCATCACAGCTTTCAAAGAGGGAACGAATATTCCCGAGGATAAATTCCTGCATCCGACAGCTCCAAAAATCGATCCTGAGGAAGTAGCTGATATTGGAGCTAAGGTCGAGCTTTAATTCGGTGATAGAAACAGGGCAAAGTGATATGGCATTGCCCTATAAGGGCTCAATAACTCAAAGCTAAGTGCGATCTAAGCTTTTCATTGGGATAATGAGGATAGACGGTTAGGTCGCATCGTAAATTAGCGGCCAATCGATTAGGGCAACAAATCTGAGATTGCTGTGTAGTAGTAATTTGGGGTGATAGCAGGCTCGGATTTTTTTGTTTAAGAGTTATTTGTGCGGGCGTGAGGTGGAACATGCAAAAGAGCCGTTTATATCAAGGTCTAAGCTGTACTTTGCTTGGCTTAAGCTGCCTGCTTTTAACCTCGTGTACCTTGCTGAAGACAGACTACGTCAATCATGTGCAAGCTACAGCTCCACAAGGCTACGGGCAATTACAAAATGCTGCTTCTTCGCGAGTAGATCTCAGTGATGAGGCTAGCCAAGCAGCTAGCCAAGATGGTGTGCACACCACCAGTGTTGCTGCTCAGCTGGACTTCTATCGCTGCTACCAAGATGACAAGCTCAGTGCGCTGATTGAGCAGGTATTGCAGCACAACTATGATTTAAAAAGCGCCTTCCTTACATTAAGACAAGCTGAGGTCAGCTTAGGCTTGTCACGTGCTGGCCTGCATCCAACTGCTAATGCTGGTTTAGATGCTCGTGCACGCAGAAACTTCTACAACGGTGATAGCTCTACTAGATCTTCTGGTGGCAATTTGTCGATCTCCTATGAGCTTGATCTCTTTGGTCGTCTTGCGGCAGATGAGCGCTCGAGCTTCGAGCAATTTAAGGCCACTGCCTATGACTACAAGGCCATGCGTTTGACGCTGATCCAGCGAGCCAGTGAGTATTACTGGAATTATGCTTATGCCAAAGAGGCCTTAAAAATGGCCCAAGAGCAGCTAGAGGTGTCGCAACGTCGTTTGGACTTAATCAAGGCTATGTGGGACAACGGTGCAAGTGATGGTCTTGAGTACGATCAGGCTTTAGTTAATCACCGTGCCGTAGAACAGATTGTGTATCAGCGTGGTTATGAGCTCACTGCTGCACACAATGCTTTAACTACTTTATTGGGGCTGTACTCTGATACGCCTCTTGATGCCCAGATCACGGATCTGGCTCTAGAGAAGACGCGTACTCCAAAGATCGAGGTTTCGTTGCCTGCTTCGTTGTTACAACAACGTCCTGACTTAATGGCTTATGAAGCCAGAGTGCGTGCTGCTTATGCCTATGTAGATCTGGCTGAGGCTAACTTCTATCCAAGCTTTACCTTGAATGCTGGTGTCAGTGGCGGTAGCTCGGATAGTTTGACACGCTTCCTGACAGATCCTGTGGGATCACTGGGAGCTGCGATCGCTTTTCCTTTCCTGAACTTTAATGAGCTGAGCTTGCAAAAGGAAAGTGCTTTAATTTCGCGAGATCAGGCTCGTTTAGATTTTGCTCAAGGCTTTATTACTGCGGTAGAAGAGGTCTCCAACGCCTTAAATGAGATGAGCTACCAAGAGCAGTTACTACGTAGCATAGGCAGTGAGTATTTGCTCACCAAGAGTAATTACGAGCGCTATTTGGAGCGCTATCGCTATGGCTCAGCTTCAATTTCTGATGTCTTAGATGCCTCAGATAGTCTGCGCAGTGCGGAGACGAGATTGCTCAGTAGCAAGCGTGATCTGCTCAATGCCTCGATGACGCTGATGATTGCCTTAGGTGGCGACAGCTTTACCGCTGATTCCACCCAAGCCACTAACGCTCAAGCGGCTAATACCAAAGTCACCAGCGGATCAAGCGCTGTTGGTCAAATTGCTACTGGGCAGGATGCTGGCATGACTCCAGAGTCAGTATATGACCCAGAGGCCATTGTGCAAAAGGCAGCAAAGCTGCATCCGATTGAACCAGCTCCAGAGGATTAATGCCCATACAGCATAGCGAATCAGGGCATAGA
>DXEV01000133.1 GCA_019114785.1 Candidatus Anaerobiospirillum pullistercoris
CAGGTTCAGCACAGACTATAGTGCTAAATAGGGTGAGGGTCAGGCCCCAAAGTAGAGCTAAATCCTTTTTCATGATTTTTTTCGGCAATGAAGTCCTATTAGCTCTAGAGTCCTTATTAGAGCACTGTCAAAGCAAAGGGAAATTGCCGTCCTCTGTAGTTTTAATTAGGTGAACAATGGCCTGTCACATGTAGGTAAGATCAATCCTCAGCAGAGAATATAGGCAAAGACTAAGAGAGGCCATGTTAGCCTTTGCAAAATTCGGGGCCATATTAGCATAGTGCCATAACATGCGTAAAACGAAGGGGTTAGCTGACAGGCGCTGTTACGAATTATTAAGAGGCTGTGTAGGCGCATAGTGTTTTGGTTTTTGCCAAAAGAGGAAATACGGCGGATAATTTGAGATCCGCACCCACTGATCAGCAAGAGCTGATTGTTGTGGTTAGAACCATAAGGCGCAAAGGCTTGCAGCAGTGTCTTGCCATGCAAGGGCTGGCTATGGCTTTCTATGCAATGGCTGTTAGTTGAGTCACATAGACTTTGTCTGTAAGATCTTGCGGCCTAGCTCAGGGCAAGAAATAACCCCTAACAATGCGCCTCATAGGCCTGAGGCTGTGGCTCTTAGCTACCAAGGATAGTGGATAGGGCGTAAGGGTGCCGGAGAAGTAATGGCTGGGATTGTTTGTGACAGTCTTGGTTGTCGTGGCTCAGTTTTGGAGGGTCGGTAAAGATGTTTCCTTTGGATCGTTTGTCTGAAATCCAGCAACGTCCGCAAGACTTTAAGCTGTTAGAGCGAGTTCCTTTAACTCGTGATGATGTGCTCACACGTTTGCCTATTGTGTTGCAGGCAGCTGAGCCTAACGAGCGTCTGATCTCGGTGGTGTTCTTGGATACGGAAACCACCGGCATGTCTCCGGTTAAAGATAAGATCATTGAACTGGGCTTAGTGCGTTGTACAGTCTCGCTGGATCGCAAGCTCATTCTGTCAGTCGATCGTGTGTATGACGCTTACGAAGATCCAAAGGTACCGATCCCTGAGGAGATCACTCGTCTCACTGGTATTAATGATGATATGGTGCGCGGTAAGGCCTTTAACCAAGAAGAGGTCTTAGCTTTCTTTGCCGATCATCCGCTGACTGTGGCTCACAATGCCAAGTTTGACCGTCCTTTCTTTGATCGTCGTTTTTCGTCATTAGGCGATCTGGCATGGGCTTGCTCGCAAAACGAGATTGACTGGCATATGTTAGGTTACGGTGGCTATAAGCTTGAGTTTTTAGTGCAGAGCTCTGGCTATTTCTATGACGCCCACCGCGCCTGCAATGATTGTCTCGCTTTGTGTTTCCTCATGGTGCAAATGCCAGATGCCTTAGAGATGCTGCTCACCAACTCGTTACAGTTGGTGTATAAGATTGAGGCTGTCAACTCACCTTTTAACGTAAAGGATCTTTTAAAGGAGCAGGGCTATCGCTGGGACAGTGCACAGAAGCTGTGGTATATCCAAGTAGTCTCACCTGAGGAAGCAGTAGCTCAGCTTAATTACCTGCAAAGTATTTACCCTGAGGCTTTAAACCACGTCAAGATCACCTCGTATAGCGCCCAAGATCGCTATCGCTCTTAGCCTCACAGGTATCTCCTAGATTCTTTCCTTAGCACCTAACCATGTCACATATACCCTCCAGTGGCGTGGTTAGGGGGCTTGCACTGCCAAGCCGTTTTCTTTTCACTCTACTCTACTCTACTTCACTTCCTCAGCTTACCTCACAGTTCTTACCCGCTCCTCTCTCTCTCTCTTCCTTTACCCTGATGTCAGGGCTTAGCTGTTGGGGGCAATGTGTTTTTAAGGCCTGCAGTGAACTTAAGGTATAGGTTGTGGAGGCCTGAGGCACAGAGACTGTGCTCATAGGCTGATGTCACAAAAGTTGGGGCGGGCGCTGGTGATGCTGGAACTGGCGCTGGTGATGTGGTTGTTGCAGCTCTAAAGACACTTCAACAATAGTTCATCATATACTAGTATGCAAGTATTGCTTAAACCTAGTATTTCTCATGCTTTTACTGGCATTGATATTCCCTAAAATGTGGTGATTTACCTAAACTCAAACTCTTAATAGGGAAAAGCTGCGATCAGATCTGCTGCCATTGTTCAAAATTTAACTCCATAACTTAAGCTAAGGCCTTTTTGTCCCTTAAATTTGGGCTATTTGCACAGAAATACAAGCTCAATATGTGGCCTAAAATAGCCAATTTAGCCAAAAATGTGACCTCCGTTGCATTCTAGTATACAAGTGTTTGGTTTTTCTTTTCGGGCTTTCTACAATAGGCGTCGGTTATTGTTTGCCAACAGAGGAACAAAAGCCGTTTGTAACCTATTGGTTTAGCCTACTGGCTGTAGTTGCAGTCTGACACTGGATTCTTAGTCCGTTGCGGTTTGGGGCCAGAGGTGGATAGATGTGCTGCTGGTTTTTGGTGTTGGAAACAATTTTGTGTGATGGCACGTCTTGAGTGCTGCTGTCTTTGTCCTGTCGCAACATTTACTCTTTGCCGAGCTTAGGATGCTTGATTGGCTTGCCCAACCTCTTGAGCTGTCTGTTTTAGGCTGCTACGTCTAAAAGGCAAGGGGTACAGAGCTCCTCGAAAGCTGGCTTTTAGGTGAGCCTCGTGAGAGCGCAAGGTGCAGTATTAGACTGCACTGGGTGATAGGACTTTCCAGCCGAATGGGCTGGAACATAAATAGATCAGAAGGACGGTGGTATAGGGACGTAGCAAGAGGGTCAAATCATGGAACATTGGCTTCCAGTATTATGGGTAGCACTTGCCATCGTTGTGCTGCTCTTTTTAACGATCTACGTCAAGCTGCATTCTTTTGTGGCTTTGCTGATCGTCGCTGTAATGGTGGCATTTTTAGAGAGCATGCCTCTCGATCAATTGGTGGCTGCGATCACCAAAGGTGCGGGCAATACGCTTGCGGGAGTCGGTCTCATCGTCATACTAGGTGCGGCGTTGGGACAGCTGATGACGGACTGCGGTGCCTCAAAACGAGTGGCTGATGTCATCCTCAAAACCTGTGGTGTGAAATACCTGAAGTGGGGCCTCTTAGTGATCGGCTCGATCTTCGGTACCGCCATGTTCTTTGAGGTAGGCTTCATCATCATGATGCCACTGGTGATCGGTATCGCCCGTGAGGCTAAAATTCCTTACATGTATCTGGTGATCCCTTCACTGGCTGCTTTAGCTCAAGCCCACTCCTTACTGCCTCCACAGCCTGGTCCAGTGGCCTTGATGACTAGCTTAAATGCCGACAGTGGTCTGGTGTACATCTTTGGTTTGATCACCTTGATCCCATCGATCATCGCAGCTGGTATCATCCTGCCTCGCTTCTTAAAGGGCTTAGACACCTACAAGATGCCATTAATGGGCAACATGGACGAGTCCAACTATGACAAGCTGCGTGTACCAAACTTTGGTATCAGCCTGTTGATCCCTCTGTTACCTGCCATCTTAATGGTGAGCCACACTGTTGCCGCTGCTTTCCTGCCAAAGGAGAGCACTGTGGTCTATGTGCTCAACTTCTTAGGCAGCCCAATTATTTCCCTGTTCTTAGCCCTGTTAGTTGCTCTGTACGTTTTCGGTATTCGTGCTGGTCGTACCTTTGCCGAGGCCTCTAACTCCATTAGCTCTGCCATCAAAGGCATCAGCGTGGTAGTTATGATTATCGGTGCTGGCGGTGTCTTCAAGGAAGTCATTATTTCCGCCGGTGTGGGTGAGCACATTGCCGCAGCCGTTAAGGACGTCAACCTCAACCCACTTATTCTGGCTTGGCTCATTACTGCCATTATTCGTTGGGCTACTGGTCAGGGCGCAGTGTCGGCTATTACCGCTGCTGGTTTAGTGTCGCCATTATTAGGCGTGTACGACATCGAGCCAGTCTTCTTAATGTTAGCTTGCGCTGCTGGTTCTAATACCATCACCATGCCAAATGATGCAGCATTCTGGATGATGAAGGAAACCTTTAACTTGTCGATGGCACAGACCTTTAAGACATGGGGCTTACTGGAGTTAGTGAACTCTGTAGTTGGCCTTGGTGTGGTCTTGCTCTTGACGCTCTTTGTCTAGATTCAATAGCTGCGACTAAAATCCTAGAAAACTAGTAAAGGAGGCTTGGCTTGCGGGAGAGCAACAGAAATGTTCGGAAGCCCATCCGAGCATTCCTCTAGCGCCACCAGTGGTATTGGCGATCATTGCTAATTTGCCGTTGGAGGAGGGCTAGTTGTTCTGCTTCGTAGCCAGCCTCTATCAAGCCTTGTGGTCTTGGGATCACAGGGCTTTTTTGCTTTTGGCAGCATTAAACCTTGTATCTTCCGCTGTTGCGTTCGCGTTGTTTCTGCAAGGCGTGGCAAAGAGGTGGCATCCATGATGGTGTCCAAACCATCACAAAGACGACAGGCAACATTTTGAGCCAGAGATAGTAAGAGCACTGATATGGGACAATAGGGAGCGTTTTTTGTGTTTTTGTCCCTGTACTTGTCTGCCATCTTGCCTTTTTGTGCCTTAAATTGCACCGTTTTGCGGCTTTTTTGGACAAATTCCACCCGCAAAATGTTCCCTTGAAAGTATTTTTGCCTTATATTATTGCCGCTTAACAAGGATTTCATATTCGAGGTCTGGGGACTTTGCTCTATTTTGTCTCATCTGACACTTCTCATGGGCGGAAGACCTAAGACTAAGAAGTGTGATTCTTGGTGGCTACATCTTTGGCCAAGCAAGCGCGTTAGGGGTAATCCTTTTAGGGATCTGCTCTGGTAAGCACGTTTGCTTGGCCAAGGCTCAGAGGTCAAGTGCGCTTTTGTTTTGAGATCGACTGTTCTTATGTTGCGGCGTAAGAGCAGCTGTGTTCTTGTCTTGCTGCTCTATTGAGGTTTGCTGCTTATTTGTTCGTGTACTCCTAATGGCATTGCTCCTTAGGTTATGGAGTAAACCTTGTGGGTGTAAGTAGGTTCTGTATATGGCACATAGTGCTGCCAACGCGACAATGGCTATTGGTCTATTGACGACGGTGATAGCAGCTCATGTCCGTTGCTTTTGAGATGGTACTTTCCTCAGTAGGAGTTACAAGCGCGAGCACGCCTCAAACTGTAAGCGTGCGTCAAGGATTCATTAAATGTTTACATATGCTTTTGGTATCGAGGAAACACTAGCTATCGCAGTGGTTTTGCTGTTGCTAGGTCGCTGGATTAAGGAGATCTTTACAGTTCTCAAGCGTTTCTTCATTCCAGCCCCTGTGATCGGCGGCATCATTTTCTCGTTAGTTACTCTGGTCGGACATGAGACGGAGTCGTTCCAATTCTCCTTCGATCAGACGCAAAAGAATCTATTGATGCTGGTGTTCTTTACTACCATTGGCTTTGCGGCTTCTTTCCGTATGTTAATGCGCGGTGGTGCAGCAGTGATGGTCTTCCTTTGTGTCTCCATTGCTCTGATTTTCACGCAAAACATCGTCGGTATTGGCATGTCCATGCTCTTTGGTCTTAATCCATTCATGGGCTTAGCCGCAGGTTCTATTGCCTTGACTGGTGGTCATGGTACCTCCGCTGCTTTCGGCCCGTTGTTAGAGCAGCATGGTCTTGAGGGTGGTTTAACTATTTCCATTGCAGCTGCTACTTATGGTTTAGTGGCAGGATGCGTGATCGGTGGCCCAATCGGCCGTCGCTTGATGATCCGCTACAACCTGCATGCCACTCCAGATCAGTACAATCGTGTGATTGAAAACAACGAGATCGTGGAAGGTAAGCTCACCAAAGAGCAAAAGAACATTGATGAGCCTTTGCTTTTTAAAGCCGCCTGCTACATCATTGTGGCCATGGGGTTAGGTCACTACATCATTGTGGGTCTTTCTGCTCTTGGTATTACCATCCCAGCCTACTTAGGCCCAATGATTATTGCCGCTATTATCCGTAATTATCTGGATGTAACTCGTCGTCCGATCCCTCTCCACTCCATCAACGTGATTGGCTCTATCTGCTTACAGCTCTTCCTTGCTATTGCCTTAATGACCATGAACTTATGGGAGTTGGCCGCCTTAGCAATTCCTCTGATTACCATCCTGTTGGTGCAGACCTTAATTATGGCTTTATTTGCCTACTTCGTGACCTTCCGTATCATGGGTAAGGATTATGATGCCGCTGTAATTGCTACCGGTCACTGTGGTTTCGGTATGGGGGCTACACCAAATGCCATGGCTAATATGGAGACTTTTACCGGCGCAAATGGTCAATCGCCAAAAGCCTTCTTCGTGGTGCCAATCGTAGGTGCACTCTTCATCGATTTCTTTAACTCTGCGATCTTGACCGGCTTTATCATGTCGTTGTAGGCGCTGTAGGTCTAGTCAGACCAAGTTTCGCGTTTCCGCTCTTTGTAGTGCATGACTGGCAAACTACAGGAGAGCGCAAGGGCTTTGCTGTATTGCTGTTAGGCAGTAGGGCAAGGCCCTTTTGTTTTGTTGTTGCTATCTATGGCAGTGTATGTGCAGAAGCGGCAGCAAAATGCCCTCAAGATGTAAGCCTAGAGCCAGCTGTACAGCTTCATACGTGGCGTTAGGGGGCGGGCGCTGCCTAATTTGTGGCAAAAATGTAACCGAGCTCAAAAAGTCTATGCTTTGCATCATTCTCTGCTTTTTTCGCCGTTATAATTAGTATTAGGCCTGCAGCCCCGATGGATAGGGCGTTGCAGCTATTACTCTTGAGCCTTAGCGTGTTTTTTAGTTGTGAGGATTGGAAGACACGCAGTGTTAGAAGACACGCAGTGTTAGATTGTTGGCGATTATGGAGGATCGCGGCAAGTAAAATGCTAAAGGCGAGAGTAGAAGATGCTGATAGCTATGGGAGATTTATAGCTCCAGCGGCTGAGGACTAGAGGTGTTTTTGCGTGCCTCTGGGTGCACTTGGTGTGGGAAGAGTGCAGCGTAGTCCTTGAGCCGATTAGTGCTGTCAGGAAAAAGAAAAGGTAGAGTAAACTATGTTTGATTGGTTCTTGAATCTCAGCAGCAAAATAAAGCTGTTTGTACTTTCATCATCACTCATTGCCATGATCATCATTGTGGCAGCGATTGGCTATGTCTCCAATTTACAAAGTATTAATGCTGCACAAGAGATCGCTACGGTGATCAATCGCTCTTCGGTGCGCGTTAATAATATGCTCAGCACTTTGCGTGATTTCGATAACCGCAATGTCTCCTTCTTAAGTGACGCTACTTCATCGTCGCAATCTACTGAGCAGTATAAGAGTGAGATGACTTCCCGCTTAACTGAGATTGCTTCTGCCGCTCGCATTATGAACCCAGAGCGGATTGGTGATCTGCAGTCTTCTCCAGAGTATCGTCAGCGTATTCTGAACATCAAAGAGCGCATGGATACTTTAGAAGAGATGTTTAATAATGAACTGATGGATCAGATTGAGACCAGCCGCTATGCTGGTTCGCTCTTCTATTTCCAGAAAGTACGTCCATTGCTTGCTGAGACTTACAACGATTGCTCTTTCCTTCTGGATACACAGCACAAGTTAGTGGTAGAGCTGGGTATTAATGGCTCAAAGATGACCTTGGCTTACATCGGCTGTATTGTAGCTTTAATTGCTGTGGTCTTCGGTTCGATCCTTTCTTGGGCTATTTGCTCTTACATCACCTCTTGCATCATTCGTCTGGGCAATTTTATTCGCGAGATGAACCAAGGTAACTTCGACTTTGTGATCAGCAAGTACCACAAGGATGACTTTGGCCAGATCATCGACAACATGCGCGAGATGCGCGATAACATGAACAGTGCCTTGACCTTGGTTAAGGAAAACTCGGCTAAGACCGAAAACTCCTTACATCAGATCGTGACCTTGGCTCAGGACATTGTGGAAAAGGTTGGTGATTGCGAAGGTAAGACCATTAACGTCTCGGCTGCCTCTGAGGAGATGCTCAGCACCACCCAAGATATCGCTAAGAACTGTGAGGATGCCTCTAACCTCTCTAACGATACCAAGAACATCATTGCCGATGGTGTGACTAAGATCCAGCAGACTATTGAGGCTATTCGCCGTCAAAGCGAAGAGATCCACAATAACTCTTTGGCTGTAGAGAAAGTGGCCAAGCGGTCCTTGGATATTAATTCCATTGTTAATACCATCGAAGAGATTGCTGCTCAAACCAACTTACTGGCCTTAAATGCTGCTATCGAGGCTGCTCGTGCTGGTGAAGCCGGTCGTGGCTTCGCGGTGGTGGCAGATGAGGTGCGTGCTCTTGCTAGCCGTACTGCTTCGTCCACCCAAGAAATTGCTGACATGGTGGCTGATATCCAAAAGGATGCGGCCGCTGCCTCAAGCTCCATCAATAACTCTGTGATTTCGATGGAAGACACCAGCCACAATACTGTGGAGGTGGAAAACACCATGCACGATATTGTGGAGCATGTGAACTCGGTGAACATGCAGATCACGCAGATCGCCTCCGCTGCTGAAGAGCAGACTGCTGCTACTAACGAGATCTCCATGCATATCCACGGTATTACCACCTTGACTCAGGATGCTAATACTCAAGCTCAAAACACGCAGAACATCATTTCGGAAACTGTGGGAAATATCCACGAGTTGCAGGATAGCTTGTCCTTCTTTAAGTTAGCAGCAGATATCCAAGCTAACACTGTCAGCGCTAAGGCCAAGAAAGTGAATAGAAACTTCTAGATTTACTCTGCCTAGGATCGGGCAAACTGCAGATGCCCTATCCTTAAGTCATTACATCCAAAGCCCTGTAGGATTAGCTCCTATGGGGCTTTTTTATCAATTATTGCCGCAGAATACCACCACCTCTAAGCGCGAAGCGCGTAGGTGGTGGATGAATGCGGGAGCCCTGAATGTAGATCGCAACGTCTCTTTTTGTGCTA
>DXEV01000134.1 GCA_019114785.1 Candidatus Anaerobiospirillum pullistercoris
AATCAGTATAGTTTTTATCAATCGATTTAGCGCATTTTGCTTGTTTACCTTTTGCCCTCTTTTGCAGCAATTTTGTGAGAAAGATCAAGATTCTAAGCGACCTCTCTGTACTGAGTTTTATTGTTTTAGTACCGAGCATTGTCTATAGTGAGTGCAAAAGGAAACGACATCACTACGAGCTACTTAATCGCCCCAAAGTCTTATCAGTAGCGCTTTTAGGCTGCACAGCAGTTCTAGCATACTGGTATACAAGTGGCTAATTAAGATAGCGAAATAACAGCTTGTAAAGTTTAGATGAGCGCAGCACTCCCTCGGCTTATACACAGAGCCATAAGAGGTGTGCAATTAGTTTTACATCTAGCTTTTCTCTTAACTAAGAGATAGCGCAGGATGAGACACTGATTAAGTAAACGCTCTCATAAACATGCTGTTTCGCAGTTCGTAGGTGCTCCTTAAAACTGGTGTTCTTAGCCAAAACCAGCGCTTTGTTCAGCACTACAAAGTTTGCAGATAAGTTTGCAGATAGCAAAAAGCTGCTTAGCTGCTTGGTCTAACTCTACTCAACTTGCCACTCTGTATCCGTTAGAGAAGCTACAGCGGCAACTTAAGTTTAGTAGCCAAGAGATCGCTGGTGCTGACATGTTTTCATGGGTTTTAGCAAGAACTAGACGAGAGAGAAAAAGCCTCCTGTCACCCCGCCGGTGTTGCTGTAGGAAGACACTGTGCGTCCGATGCTTCTTCTCTGTACTTTCTCGTCACCTTGGGCACAGGAACGGGTCGTAGTGCCAATCACGACCCAGTCGCCTTACTCAAAGCCCCGCATAAGACACGACAGAGCTCCTGTTTTACAGGCAGCCCCATGTGTCTTGTGCTGTGAGTAGGGCGACCTCCGTCACCACCAGTTTTTTATGCTAAGGAGGGTTTAACCATGTCTTTGAGAGTACAGCTCAATCCTTGGATCTTTCCCATAGTAAATTGCTTCACACGCTTTAGGATTGTCTACCAATCGGGCATGTCCTTTGTTCGGCATAACTGTGGTGAGTGCTCTCAATGAGGAGAGAGCTAATGTCACTTTGCTCGCCTTTTTCCTTAATCGCTAGCTCAAGCTAGAGCTTAAGGTCAAGGCTACCAGTCAACAGACAAGGTACAGGCAAGTAAATTGGCGCAGCTGGCTCAGCTGGCACAGCTGGTTCAGCCATCATAGCTGGCACAGCAGGTAAAGCTGGTACAGCTGGTTGCTGTCATTTGCCCTCAATCTCCTCACGGCTAAACCGCAGCTCATGGAGATGATGTGACTTTGTTCATGTTGCTGTCGCCATCAGTTAGTGCCACGCAGTAAGTCAAAGTAATTTAGCTAAGGCTAAGAACAATTGCGATTTAGTGCACAAGAAAGGAGCCTACTTTGCTTCAGATTAGATTACATGGTCGTGGCGGCCAAGGCGTAGTTACCGCCGCTGAAATGCTCTCTTTATCAGCATTCTTAGAAGGCCACTATGCTCAAGCTTTCCCAAGCTTCGGTTCTGAGAGAACTGGTGCCCCAGTGGTCGCTTATGCGCGTATCGATGATAAAGAGATCCGCACTCACGAGCCTATTTTGATGCCTGATGCTGTGGTCGTCCAAGACCGCACCCTCTTAGGCGCAATTGATGTTTTCGCCGGCTTAAGCGAGACTGGCTTTGCCATCATTAACTCTGCCGATAAGCCAGAAGATTTAGTCCCAGAGATCGTCGCCAAATTACCTCAGGGCCACGTCTTTACCGTTCCTGCCACTGACTTCGCTATGAAGTACATCGGTCGTCCTCTGCCAGGTGCCCCTATGCTGGCTGCCTTAGCTGCTGTCACCGGTATTTTCAAGTTAGAGTCTGTACAAAAGTCCTTCCAGACCCGTTACCCAGGCAAGGTCGGCGATGCTAATGCTCAAACCGCCGCTGCTGCCTACGAATTCATTATGAACGTCAAGAATGGAGGCGCAAATGCTTAAGCAAATCGAAGGTTCTCTGGGTATCGCTGAGGCCGTTGCTTTATGCCGTCCTGGTGTAGTCTGCGCCTACCCAATTTCCCCACAAACCCACATCGTGGAAAACGTGGGTAAGTTAGTCAAGGAAGGTAAGTTACAGAACTGCGAGTTCATCAACTGCGAATCCGAGTTCTCAGCCTTATCCATTTCGATCGGTGCTAGCGCCGGTGGTGTCAGAACTTACACCGCCACTGCCTCCCAAGGTTTACTGTTCATGACCGAGGCTATCTACAATGCCTCTGGTTTAGGTCTGCCAATTGTTATGACCGTAGCCTCTCGTGCTATCGGTGCTCCAATTAACATTTGGAATGACCACTCTGACTCCCTGTCCCAGCGTGATTCTGGCTGGTTACAGTTATTCTGCGAATCCAACCAAGACGCCCTTGATACCCACATCATGGCCTTCAAGATCGCTGAAAAAGTTGGTCTGCCAGTGATGGTATTAATGGACGGCTTCGTCTTAACCCACGCTTTCGAGCGTTTAGATCTCCCAACCCAAGAGCAGATCGACTCGTTCTTACCTGAGTACGAGCCAAAGGAGTACTTAGATCCTAAGGATCCTATCTCCATGGGTGCCATGGTCGGCCCAGAGGCCTTCACTGAAGTACGTCTGTTACAACAGCGCAAGATGTACAAGGCCTTAGACGTGATCGAGGAAGTGACCAAAGAGTATCGTGCCTTAACTGGCCGTAACAGCGGTGGCTTACTTGATTGCTACAACTGCGAGAACGCCGACGTCAAGCTGATCATTGCTGGCTCCTCTGTTGGTACTGCTAAAGACGAAATTGATGTCTTAACCAAGCAAGGCTACAAGGTTGGCATTATCTCCTTAAAGGCCTTCCGTCCATTCCCATACGATGCTTTACGCGCAGCTATTGGTGATACCAAGAAAGTCGTAGTCTTAGAGCGTGCTTTCTCCTGCGGTGCTCGTGGCATTATCTGCCCAGAAGTCGAGCGTGCTATGCGCGGCACTGATTGCCAAGTTCACACTGCTATCGCCGGTTTAGGTGGTCGCGCTATTTTAGGCTCCACCATCAAGCGCATTGCCGATATGGCCCTGAATGATCAATTCAAGGACGAAGTGACTTGGGTTGATGTTGAGCCAAAAGTTCTCAACAGCTACCTCAAGGACTCCGAGAATGTGACCTTTGCTGATGGCCCAGTTTCCGACAGCGCCATCATTGAGTCCGCTAAGAGCGGTCGCGCTTAAATTGGGAGATCGCAATGTTAGAGAAAATTGATTTCTATCAGACTGGCTCCAACACCATTGGTAACCGTCTTTTAAACCCTTCCATGCGTGCCACTCAGGCTGCTGTGGATCGTCCAAACACCCTGACCTCTGGCCACCGTGCTTGCCAAGGTTGCGGTGAGGCCTTAGGTGCTCGTACTGCAATTGACGCTGCTATGCGCGCTACTAACGGTCAGCTGATCGTCTGTAACGCCACCGGCTGCTTAGAGGTGTTCTCTACCCCATATCCAGAGTCAGCATGGCGTTTACCATGGATCCACTCCCTGTTCGGTAATGCTGCCGCTGTGGGTACTGGTTTAGCTGCTGCTGCACGTGTTCGTGCTGCCAAGGCAGGCACCAAGCCAGCTCGTGTGATCGCCCAAGGTGGTGACGGTGGTACCACCGATATCGGCTTTGGCCCTCTGTCCGGTATGTTTGAGCGTAACGATGATGTGCTCTACATCTGCTACGACAACCAAGCTTACATGAACACTGGTGTGCAACGTTCTTCGGCCACTCCTCCAGCTGCCCGTACTGCTACCACTCAATTAGTCGGTGAGCATCCAGGTGCTGATTGGGGTAAGGGCAAGAATGTGCCATTAATTGCCATGGCTCACGGTATTCCTTACGTGGCTACCGCCTCGGTCGCTGATCAACGTGACTTAGAGTACAAGATCCAAAAGGCCATGTCTTACCATGGTGCTCGTTACATTCAGATCTTCGTCCCATGCCCATTAGGCTGGGGTAGCGCCTCCGGTAACACTGTGACCGTTGCTCGTTTAGCTGTGGAGACTGGCTTCTACCCAATCTTCGAGGCTGAGTACGGTAAGGTCACCTCGGTGCACAAGATCAAGCAAAAGCAACCAGTGATCAACTTCCTGAAGCTGCAGCGCCGTTATGCTCACTTAACTGGCAAGAAGGGCGATCCTAAGGTCTTAGAGCGCATTCAGGCAATGTGCGATGAGAACATCAAGCAATATGATCTCTTAGGTGACGACATCCCAGAGACCGTGCCAACCGCCATTCAGGCTTACGAGCGTAAAGAGTTGCTTTAGAAGGGAGGCCCACCAAGATGATGATTAAACCATTTGCCACGACTCTGGATCCTGCAACCTCGCTGGAGAATCACACTGGTTCGTGGCGTACCCTGCGCCCAGTTAACGTGTTCAAGCTGCCACCTTGCAACAAGCAGTGCCCAGCTGGTGAGAACATCCAACAATGGCTCTACTACGCTGCCGAAGGTGACTACGAGCACGCATGGCGCGTCTTAGTGGAGAACAATCCACTTCCAGCTTGCATGGGTCGTGTTTGCTATCACACCTGCGAAGGCAAGTGCAACCGTGGCTTCTTAGACGAGAGCGTGGGTATTAACTCGGTTGAGCGTTTCTTAGGCGACTATGCCTTAGCTCACAACTTAGCTTTCAAGAAGCCAGCTCGTGAGACCGGTAAGCGTGTCTTAATCATTGGCGCTGGCCCTGCAGGCCTCTCTGCTGCTTATCATCTGCGTCGCTTTGGCCACACTGTTCACATCGTAGAGCAGGCTGCTAAGGCTGGCGGTATGATGCGCTATGGTATTCCAGTCTATCGTCTGCCACGTGAGATTTTAGACGCTGAGATCCAACGTATCCTCGACATGGGTGTCACCATTGAGTACAACCACAAGGTCGAAGACGTCTTAGCCGAAAAAGAGAATGGCAAGTACGATGCCGTGATCATGGGCATGGGTGCAAGCTTATCCAGCAACGTCAACATTCCATCGGGCGATACCACTCGTATTCTCTCTGCCTTAGAGGTGTTAGAGAAGGTTTCCACCGAAGGTGACATTCAGATCGGCCGTCGTGTGGCTGTGTACGGTGGTGGTAACACCGCTGTGGACGTGGCCCGTTCCCTGCGTCGTTTAGGCGCTGAGCCTATCATCGTGTATCGTCGTAACCGCGATAAGATGCCAGCCAACGAGGAAGAAATGGATGGCGCTATCGAGGAAGGTATTCAGGTTAAGTGGCTGTCGACCATTAATCAGGCCGAAGGCGAGCACCTGAAGATCGAAAAGATGGCCTTAGACGATAAGGGCTACCCACAACCAACCGGTGAGTACGAGGAAATGGACGCCGACAGCGTGGTTTTAGCTATCGGTCAGAACGTTGATCTGTCTCACTTAAAGAACATCCCTGGCTTAGAGCTGCAAAAGGATGCTGTCACCGTCAATACCACTACCTTTGAGACCACTGTCTCTGGCTTATTTGCCGCCGGTGATATGGTTCCAGGTGATCGTACTGTGACCGCTGCCATTGGTATGGGCAAGCACGCCGCTCGCGGTGTGAATGGCTTCTTAACTGGCCGTCCATACGTCAAGATGGAGAAGCATCCAGATGCCCGCTTCGAGGACATGCACCCTTACTACTACTCCGACGCTCCTAAGAAGGTGCGTCCACAGTTAGAGATGGCTCGTCGTACTTCGACCTTCGATGAGATCCAACACGGCTTAACTGAAGAGAATGCAGTGTTTGAGGCTCGTCGCTGCTTATCTTGCGGTAACTGCATGGAGTGCGATAACTGCTACGGTGTGTGCCCAGATAATGCCATCGTGAAGTTAGGTCCAGGCAAGGGCTATGAGTTCAACTACGACTACTGCAAGGGCTGCGGTGTCTGTGCTCAAGAGTGCCCATGCGGCCACATCGCCATGGTGCCAGAGAAGATCTAGGCTCCTTCATAAAACAAACAGCAAACAGTCGACATTAGGCGGCCTCAAGGTAGCCCCTCAGCAGGAGCTACCTTGGGCCAAAGCTCTCAGCTTACCTTAAGCTACCTTAAGTCAACTTAAGTCGCCTTAGGGTTATTAAGGGCGGCTGAGAGCCCGACCAGATTTTCTAGTCTGAAGTTTAGGTGCAGTCATCTGACTGGCCACAGAAGCGGACGCGGATGCCGAGCATAAAGCTGAGCATTACGCCCGCTTTTTTTATGTCTTATTTTTCTAGAACAACAAAGCTGTCTCCTCCACCCTACCAAGTGTGCACGTCTAAATGTGTTTGTCGTTTTCGAGGGGCATTTTCTAAATCAGTTTGTCGTTTTCTGGCTGATCCTCTCTAAATGGGTTTGTCGTTTTCTGGGCGGTATCGAGGC
>DXEV01000135.1 GCA_019114785.1 Candidatus Anaerobiospirillum pullistercoris
TAAACATCCGTGCCGGTTCGACCCCGGCCCTGGGCACCACTTCAAAGAAGCGACGTTAGGTCGCTTTTTTTGTTTTTGCCCGCCGCAAAATTTTATACCCGCCCTATAACAAAAAAGCCGCCCACAGGCAGCTCTTTTGCTCTCATGATTTCACTCTATCTGTTATTTTTTGCCGATTAGAAGATCTCAATAGCATTGCTATTGCCAGAGCCTTGGGACTGGCCTTGGGCACCTTGGGCATTAGCATCTGGAGCGCCTTGAGTGCTCTGTGCAGGCATCACAGGACGACCATCTGGGCCGATCTGCATTGGGCCTTGAGCTGTACCTAAAGAGCGGGAGGCGCTATTCCAATCATGGCTATTTCCGGCACCAATAGGACGACCGTCGGGGCCAATACTAGCAGGGCCGCCATCAGGGGCAAATGGCAAGACCTCAGGTGTGGTTTGCACTGCAGGTTGTGGCTCAACAGGGGCTGGCTCTACAGGCTTAGGAGCATTTGGATCCACCACCGTTTCGTCTTTTTGCTTTAAAGAGAAATCCTTTGGGGCATAGCCATCAGGCTCTTTAGTCATGTAGTCTGGCAAGAACTGCATCTGATCAGTGGAATACTGGTGGTAATTTTGGCAGCTTTGCAGGATCTCATCGGAGTACTCCATAAAGCCAGCTAAAGGCACCTCATACTCGCGCACTTTAGCGTTTTCGCCTTGCAGTAAACCAATCTTTAAGGTACCGCCTTCACGCATCTGCAAGAAGAGGTCAGAAAGATTCTTGTCTTGGCTTCTTGTTGCAGGAACAAATAAGATCCGGTCACTGGACATGATCTCGCCGCGTAAAGAATACTCTTGGTTATCATCAACCATGAAGCGGGCATAGACGAAATCATTGATGCTATCGAAGATACGGATATCGAGGCTGCTGACCTTAAGCTCAAAGAGAGGGGTAGCACTCTCAATCATACAGCCGACCTTAAAGGTAAAGCTGTTGATCACATTCTGCTTAATATTGATGCTCAAGGTATGACGCAGTGCAGCCTCTTTAGGGCTGAGATAGCGCGAGGAGCTATCTTTAGAGTAAGCGTAATCAGTAGCTTCACTTAATACCCAGCGGCCTGCATCAGAGAGAGGCATGTCAGCAGCACTGACCATAGAGCACGTGGCACCACCGAGCCAAGCTGCCACTACAGTTCCCAGCGAAAAGATCTTACAAGTTTTCAGCATACGCTTGAGCCTATTCTCTCAAAACCAAATGGACACTAATCTCATCTCTTGCCCCAGCCCAAGCCTACAGCTTGCGGGCAAAGCCCCCGCTTGAGGGCAAAGCCACTGCTAAGCTTCAGCCAAGCTTCAGCCAAGCTTCTGCTAGGCCTCTATCCCTTAACCACGCAATGTTCAGCACTCTTAGCCATCTCTAATATGACCAGCTTATAGGCATTGGTAACAACTTTAGGGGCTGCAAGAGGCTGGGGCGAGAACAGAGAAAAGGAGCAGAGGAGGGATGCGATACGAGGAGAAAAAACGCGGTTCTTAACCAAGCCACCACAGCAAACACATGTTTCTGTGTACCTAAGAAAAGAGCGATCGCTATTGGCAGTGCCACTTTACACACCACCAGCTCTCGCTCTCTCTTCTGTGCGGCTTCGACTTCAGCCAAAGCAATAAGCATTAGCTGCTTGCACAAAAAGGTGTAGGAGCTCACTTTTGCCCCAAACACCCTCAATTCCTCAGCTGATTAGAACAGAATACGGCACTTTAAGGTACCAGGGATCTGCTTCAGTAAAGGAACAATCTCTTCTGGCTTATCAGAATGAATGTCCATCACCACATAGCCAACATCACCGCTAGTTTGCAAGTACTGTGCCGCGACATTGATGTTCTGCTTAGCAAAGACATCGTTGATCTGCTGCATGATACCAGGAACATTCTGGTGAACGTGCAGTAAGCGCGATACAGTCTCACGCTTGGCAGGTAAGGACACCTCAGGGAAGTTTACAGCGGTTAAAGTCGAGCCGTTATCGCTGTATAAAGCCAGCTTTTGCGCAACCTCAATACCAATATTACGCTGAGCTTCCTCAGTGGAGGCACCAATGTGAGGGGTTAAAATCACATTGTCGAACTCACGCAGTGGGCTCTTAAACTCCTCGCCATTAGCAGCAGGCTCAGTTGGGAACACGTCCACAGCAGCACCGGCAACCTTGCCCGAGCGTAAAGCGTCAGCCAAGGCATCGACATCAACGACAGTACCACGCGAGGCGTTAATGAAGAAAACGCCATCCTTCATCTGGGCAATGGTCTGAGCATTGATCATGTGCTTAGTCAGATCAGTCTCAGGAACGTGTAAGGTCACGATATCAGACTTGCCTAAGAGCTCCTCTAAGGTATCCACCTGATGAGCATTACCTAAGGTCAGCTTGTTCTCAATATCGTAGAAGATCACATTCAGGCCTAAGCTCTCAGCAATAATGCCGACCTGAGTACCAATGTGGCCATAGCCTACGATACCTAAAGTCTTACCACGAGCCTCATAGCAGCCCTTAGCAGCCTTCTTCCAACCACCACGGTGCAGTAAAGCATTACGGGCTGGGACATCACGTAACAGTTGCAGGTACTCACCAGTCACTAACTCAGCCACAGAGCGAGTGTTAGAGAATGGAGCATTAAAGACAGGAATACCTAAGCTGGCAGCAGCCTCTAAATCCACCTGATTGGTACCAATACAGAAGCAACCAATACCAACTAAGCGCTTAGCGTGCTCTAAGACCTCACGGGTAAGGTGGGTACGGGAGCGAATGCCGATAAAGTGCACTTTTTCGATCTTATCGAGCAGCTCTTGGCCATCGTAGGCCTTCTTATCGTACTCGACATTGGTGTAACCTGCTTTTTTCAGCACATCGACCGCACTTGGGTCAACGCCTTCCAGTAACAGGATCTTAATCTTGTCTTTTTCTAAGGATAGTGCGCGCATACAGCTCTCAATACCTCAACTCAGAAATTACCCCAATCCAAGCACCTAGCTCGCCTTACAACATGCAAAGCACTAAACCACGCTCTTGGAACCCCAAATCCAAATCTCAGCTCTGCCAAAAACAGAGCTAAATCTAAGCAAGCGCTTAGATGCCATCATCTTAGCACAGCCTCTGTTTAGCACAGCCTCTGTGACTAAAAAGCAAAGCCCAGCTTAGCCGGTGGCTAGACTGGGCCTTAAACTCAAATCCGCAGCGCGATTAACGCATTAAGACAGACTGCAAGCTGCATGCTGCAAACTACTTGCTTTGCAGCTTGGCGCGACGAGCTAAAACAGCTTCATTGAGCTCAGCTAACATCTCGCGAGTATCATCAATGCCCACGCAGGCATCAGTAATACTTTGACCATAGACTAACTTGCTTAAGTCATCACCCAGATCTTGGCGACCCTCGATTAAGTTACTCTCAATCATGACACCAAAGATCCGATCTGAGCCAGACGAGATCTGAGTCGACACATCGTGGCACACCTCAACCTGCTTCTTGAACTGCTTAGAGCTGTTGGAGTGCGAGAAGTCGATCATCACTCGCTGTGGCAGACCAGCCTTAGCTAATAACTCACAAGCTTGAGCCACTGCTACTGAATAGTAATTTGGCTCCTTACCGCCACGTAAGATGATATGGCAATCATCATTGCCTAAAGTGTGAGCAATAGCCACGTGACCCATCTTAGTGACAGTCATAAAGGTGTGCTCATGCTTAGCGGCCACAACAGCATCAACAGCGATCTTCACCGAGCCATCGGTAGCGTTCTTAAAGCCGATTGGGCAGGACATACCAGAGGACAGCTCACGGTGGATCTGAGACTCAGTAGTACGTGCACCAATTGCGCCCCAAGAGATCAACTCGTCAATGTACTGTGGCGAGATCATATCTAAGAACTCGGTAGCAGCAGGCATACCCATAACGTTGACATCAACTAAGAGCTTACGGGCAATGCGCAGGCCGTTATTGATGTCATAGGAATTATCCAGCTTAGGATCGTTGATCAGGCCTTTCCAGCCTACAGTGGTGCGTGGCTTCTCGAAGTACACACGCATGATCACCTCGAGCTGATCCTTGTACTTCTCACGTAAAGGCAGGATCTGCTGAGCGTAATCAATAGCAGCCACAGGGTCATGGATAGAGCAAGGGCCAGTGATCACAATTAAACGGTCATCCTCGCCGTGCAGGATGTTGTGAATGGCGTTACGCGTATTAAAGACGAGCTTGTCTGCTTCGCTCGTGGTTGGGAATTTCTCGATCACGGCAACAGGTGGTAACAGAGCTAACACGTTGTTAATCCTTGTATCCACAATGCCGTCACGATACAGCGGCGGTTGTGGAGTCATTGGT
>DXEV01000136.1 GCA_019114785.1 Candidatus Anaerobiospirillum pullistercoris
CGTATAGGCTGCTTCTATCAACAGATATCAACCGCAGTAATGCTTCTTTTTGGGGCAAAATACTTTTATGCGCGAGAAGTCACTCTCATAAATAGGCAAGGATGATTGCGGATATGGCCGTTTTTATGCACTCGGCACCGCATCTAGATTTGGCTTATTTATGCTCTTTTTTCTTAGAAAAAGTCTGCAAAAATATAGGCTAATGATGGCTTTTGGGCCATAATAGAGAGTAAGGATGATGTGTTCATCTGTCCTTGGTAACACTCTAAAAATCAATTTAGAGTAATTTTTGGTTTTCTGATTACACACTAGATAAACACAAAGCTTTTAGGCAGCGCTTATGCTCGTTTTTGCATGAGTATACTCAATATGAAACTGTCGAAGCTTGGTGAAAATAGTGTATGAAGTGTATGTTTTGCTGTGCACCTTGGCTGCATGCACTTACGCAGCAGTGTGGTAGTACTGGCCATAACTGCTGGTATAGGCAATAGCAGTAAGGTTCTGTAACTTAGTACCTTACGGCTGGTAGTTAATAGGCAATAACAGTTGAGGATAATGCTCAAACGTCGCTCGAGCATGCTATTTCCCAAGCAAAAGACTACTTTGCGCTTTGTTTTTCCGTTAACCACGGGAAGCGGTGCTGTGGTCGGTTTTGTCATTTCTGCTCTGTCACCATTGTGACATTAGCCAGAAACAAGACTTGCTTGTATTTGTCATGCGCAAGGCGACTGATGTAGCTTCTACCAGAAAAAGAAAGAAAAGGACATCATTCCTGATGGTGTCAGATAACCCTAGGACTCTCGAAGTATCCAAGCTTGCTGTCTTAGTGATAGTACAGTGAAGCTTACTTGCCCAAGCCATTGAATGCCCTGCTCTTAGCAAGGCCGATTCTTGTGCTCGCTCAAAAGAGCCGTTGTTATCTCTTCCTTTTCTGCCGCTATCTTCCTGTTTTTCCCACTCTTCCAGTCGTGATGTGAGGATCCCTCTAAGCTCGTGCACTCAGCTGCGTGTAGCGCTCTGCGTGTAGCTTGGCACTGGTTCCCTCAAACACTTAGTCTTTGTCCTATGGGCACAGGCTATATTTCTCAAGGCACTAACTTACGGTGGTAAACCCTACTGTGAAAACTCACTCAGTTTATAGGTTAATTGAGTGGAGCTTTGCATTGCAGAATAAAGATATAGGCATCTAAAGCTAATGACACTCCTTACTCTTGTTAACCACTGGAGTAGCTAAACGCTACACCAGCGAGTTACCAGCTCAGTGCATCTCACTTCGAGCATGCACGGTTCTAAAACAAGAATTAAGGCGCGATCACTTTGCCCCTCGCATGTTGCTGTGACTCTGAGCTCTGATGAGACAGAGAGATCATGGCCCTAGTTCCCGCTCTAAGGCTTAAGGCAGCGGTTGCTAGTTTCTTGTATGCTTGTTTGCGCGAGAGGAAAGGAGCTTCAGCTCCAATATCTTTTTTGCTTTAGGTGTGCCTGCCTCCCCTTAATAGTCCTGTATGGGAATAGACCTGTATAGGGTTATAGGGCTCACATCACGGCAGGTTTTATGCCGGTGATGTCTCTTCTTTATTCTCTCAAGCTCCAATCTAGCCTCTGGCAAAGTTCCTGAGGACTCAAGTCTACTCAAGCGCAGCGCTGTGGCTTTCTTTTGCTGTAGCTGTAGCTTTAGCTGTAGCTGTAGGCTTCTGGCCCCCTTAAATCTGAGTCTTTGTTTTCATAGAGGGTTTTTGTTTGTGTTCATGCCCTCTATTTTTTCATATTTTTCTAGAGTTAGCACACAGTAACTTAATTGTTACTTATTTCTGCAGTTTTACACTAGAGATCAAACCTTACCCGTGTAACAGCACGACATGCACTGGCAGCTTAGGATTTCTGAGATCTGCTGTTCCTTGCTCCGCTTGCTCTAGTTATTTTATTTGGCTTAGCTGAGAGCAAGTTTGAAGAACACTGCCTTTGCTGTTCTGCCTTCAGCTGCGGCTTCGTTCTCAGCTATGGCGTGCTGTTAACTGCTATCGCCACCTTCAGGGTGCTAATTCTGTGTCCGAAAGAAAGGTTTAGGCTAGCCTTTTCTCGGGCTATATAGGCCTTGCGAGGCCTGATGGCCTTAACCTTTCTTACGGGCATGGTATCTAACAGTTAACAAAGTAAGGTGTACTGGTTCTAGCTTGCTAGAACTACTTTTCCTTACAAGGAGTCTGATAGCGCAGATTGTTTTCTGCTTTACCTATAGATAGGCTTAAGCGACTACTAACGCTAACCTACCTGCTTTAGCCACAGGTAAGGATAGTAAAGTCCTCTTTAAGCCTCGTACTAAACCACGGTTTGGTATGCCAGTTCTCTTTACTTGCCTGCTAAGAGCTAGCAAAGATAAATGGTCAGTGATCTATAGATTTTTAATCGGCTAAGCCTTGGGATTGTCACTGCTCAAACAATCTCTCAGACCCTCCGGAGCTCTTAGATTAAGAGCTTCCGAGGAAGTCTTAGTGCAGGTAGAGACTGCACGGTATATGTTTACTTAATTCAGTTCACGCCCTTAGTGTGTTCTGAGCATCTTAACCAGCTGCTGGCTTTAGTCCCAGTTTTGCTGGTGCGCTATGTAATAGCGTTACACGCATATATCGTTGCTTCTGATACCTGTACATAGAGCAAGTGAGACCAAGGCAAGGGTAATGGTGAGGTTCTGGCTGTGGTTGCCGACTTTTTACTGTTGATCAGTGCCAATATCTTTGCAGTAGCACTCATCGTGCTCTACTTGGTGAGTGCGCTGACTTCCTGGAGCCGCGTATGGCGCATGTCAGGAAGCGCAGTATTGGCTATTGCAACTGCTTCACATCAGCTGCTGGTCTCTTACGGCTGTTATCAGACAGACGACATTCCTGTCGCCTTCTTCTACATTACAGTCTTTTTGACCAATCTGGTGCTTTGCCTCATACCTGTGGCCGCCTCCTTAGTTGTCCTTTCCATAGTGATAGCGATCTTGAACTTTATCAATCGCTACACAACCATTTATATCGACCTGTATCGCATCCCTATTATTGGGCGCTTCACCCTACGTTTTGAGCGGCTCAAACTCCAAGAGGCACGCCAAGAAGCCGCACGCAAAGAAGCTCACGACCGCAAGCTGCACCCATGGCTTTATGTCAAGGAACACTTAAAGACGGCTCAGCAAGATGAGCAAAGCGAAATCGATACAAATGCCCAAGATCTGTCTTCGAGCACAAGCTTTAGTGCCAATAAAGGTACCAGTGGTAGCACCAATGGCTCTACTGGACGCATCTTTGGCACCGGTACATCTACGTCAAGTGCTAACACTCGTGCGATCTTGGACAATGCCACTCGTGTTCTGCCTAAAGATCCTCATTCTTTAGGTGGTTCTGGCACTATTTTTAACCAAATTTTGACCCCACAGATTTCTGGCCGCAGAGAGCCAGTCAAGGCTACTGTGCCTAACTATGGCACTCCTGTCTATGTGGAGCCAACACCTGCTAACGCTCATGAGCCAAAGCTGGTGCCAAATACTCAAGTGCCATACAGCAGCTCCCAAACAGAAGGCACTGGTGCCTTAGCTGCTACCAGCTATACCATTGACACGCCACACCACTCTTACGACGAGTTCCGTGTGCGTTGGGATAGCTTCCTCGAGCAAGATGCCAGCGGTAAAACCGTGCGCAAGAGTCAACAACAGCGCGCTTTTGAGGCTGCACAAGAGCGTCGTGCTGCTGAAGCTGCTTGGCCAAATAAAACAAATCAGTGGAATGCACAGCGTGCAGCTGAAGCCCGTGCTTTACATGCACCTGGCTACATGCACAACATGGCGTTCGATGATCCTAATATGATCTTTATGGCTCCAGATGGTAGTCCGTACCCAACCTCAGTGCCACGTCGCTCCGAGCGTGATGGTACCTATACCACTGCGGATACAGCCAAAGAATATTTGGACAGCGCCTTCCAGACTTATTTGGCTGACGACTTCCCGCGTCCTACTCTCACTGAGCTTTTTCATCTGAGAAAGAAGCCAAACGAAGAGGCTGCTCGTACTGCGATCTCGGCAACAGCTGTGGCTGCTAAGCACGATCCCCACAATGCGGGCATTGCCAATGATGGCTCTAACATGACCTTTACTGTAGGTGTGCTCAAAGGTGCCCAAGGTCAGGAAGTGACCGTAGAGGAAAACGCTAAGCGTGCGCAAATGAATGCGGCTCACCTGAGCTTAGATCTCTGTTCAATCGCACGGAAAAATAAAACATTTACGCGCCAAGCTCAGCACTATTTATCCAAAGGTCACAAGCTCTTTAACACCAAGAGCCGCTTTACTGACACCCAACACATCAGCAGCTCTATGCTGGGCTCAGGCCTTTACTCTGATCTGACGCATCAGCAATGGGGTGCTCTGGACTTAAGTACTGTCCCAAGCACGCTGATCGCCAACAGTGATGCGCCAGAGGCAGCAGCTACTACGGTCAAAGACACTAACAAAGCTGAATCTAAAGATTCGCTTGCCGCAACCGCTGCCGCCGCTGCAGCTGCTGCTGCGGCAACAGCCGCTAACATGACCATCAACGTAGATAACAATGGCACTACAGTGATGGGCGTGCGCGAAAACGTACCAGCTCCTAAGCGTGGTAACTTTTATTCGGCTAAAGTTGCTGCCGAAGGTAATGACATTGGGCCAGCGGCTATGGCCTCTACCGCTACGGTCAGTGCTGATCCTGCTTTGAGTCGCATTTCTCTGTGGGCTAAGAATAGAGCCCAAGAGGAAGAGGAAGAAGAGGTCAATCGTAACCGTGCTCAAGCTAGTGCTCGTGCCCGTGCAACACGAGAGCACCATGCCCAATCGTTACGTGAGCGCACTAAGGCCATTATGGGGGCTGCAGCTGTAGCAGCCGAGAATGCTGCATTAAGTAGCGCTTCCTCTGGCTATGTTTTTACAGGCTATACAGCCATGGGGGCAGCAGACAGCGGCCAAACAGGCGGCTCTGGCTCCAATGCGAGCATTGGTGGACATGGCTCTAAAGCTAAGTTCAATGCCAACGCCAGTACAGATGTGGGCTTAGGTTTTCGTGGTTATAAGGGCAATGACACCGATGACACCACAGAAAACGTACAGATCTACACCTCTGACAAACTGGAGGAGCTTGAAGATCCGACTTTAAAGCAGTATCACAACTATCTCTTAAACAAGCTCATCCAAGGCTGTAAGACACTGATCCGCAATTGCGGCTATTTGATATGTGCATTGAGCCTGATCTTTGCGCTGTACAACACCGCTCAGATCATGATCTTGCCAGATACCAAGAATGTTACGGTAAGCCTCAATGTACCAGTAGCTTTTGATGGCTTACGCATTGTGCAGATCAGCAACCTCAATATCGGCCCTATGTTTAATCGCAAAAAAGTGGCTGATATGGTGCTCAAGATCATGCAAATGCGCCCTGACATCATTGTCTTTACTGGTGATATCAGCATTGGTGAGCCATGGATCCGTGAAAATACTTTAAAGCCGCTCTTTATGCTGAACGCTCCTCTGGGAGTGTACGCAGTGCCTGGTGATCGCGACTACAGCATGCACTTTGAGCATTACCTCAACATGTATGATAGTCATCGCTTTGAGCTGCTGCTCAACGAAAGCCGTAGTATTCAGTATATGGGCACTAAGATGAACATCATTGGTATCGCTGATGAGAGTGCTGCTATGAATGGTGTGTTCTTACCATCGTTCGATAATATCAGCGTCGATCCTGACAGCCATTTCAATTTGATCCTGACGCACAGTCCGCGTAACGTGCGCAGCTATCAAACTAGTGGCTATCATAGCTCGGATCTGATCTTAAGCGGCAACTCGCTCAGTAGCCAATTTTCTTTCTTGGACACCATTACCTCGCACGTAAATAATGGCTTTTTACGCGGTCTTTACCAGCTGTCGCCGATCACTATGCTCTATGTGAGCGGAGGTACGGGTACAGACCCAATGCTGCCAATACGCTATGGCAATCATGCTGAGCTGACCTTGCTGACGATCCATTCGACCAATGCCGTTCATCATAAAGCTCCAGCAACTACCCAGCCTCAAGCTGAGCCAGATCGCACCATTAGTGCTTTGGAGCAAGCTCAGGCATTGCTGTCGCAGCAAGAACAAGAGGTGATTGAGCCATTTGAGCGTCCTTCTTTCAATTATTTTTACCGCGAGGATCTCAAATAGCAGTTCCAAACAGTTTCCTTTAGATCAAAATACAAAGCCCCGCTTACTGACTTATAGCCAGAGAGCTGGGCTTTTTTTCTGCCCTCTGCTCAGCAGAGCCGAGCCGAGCAGCGCTATCACAGCAGCAGAGCAGCGCTATCGCGTCCTGCGGCCCACAGGGACAAGCTTGGGCAAGCAGGGCAAGGCCGCTAACAGCGTCTAAAGACGCAACAGTGCCTGCACCAAATCCTCACTCCATAACTGCTCCACATATGAAGCAAAAGGCAAATCACTTTGCTTTAAATACTCTAAAGCTACCTCTGGTTCATAAGCCTCTGCCCAAGGCTGCGCACTCTCAAGATGAGAAATATGCCATGGCTCTAAGCCTACTTCCCACTTTTTACTGACAGGCTCAGAGCTACTACTATTCTTTGCTTTGGTTGGACAATATGGCCGCACAAAGCCAAAACGCGAGAGGTTAGCTCTTAAGTATTGGCCTAGCTCGTAAAAGTAACTACCTTGCTCGTATTCCTTAGCCGTCAACTGCAAGCTTTGTTTTTCTGGTAAGAGATTGGGGGCAAAGATATCGAAATCGGCACCCCAGTGATGGCGAGAACACCCTGGTAAGGCCGAAAAACGCAAAATGGCACGCAAACGCTCACCCCCATCCTCAGGTATAGGGTTAAGTGGTTGCTCATGAGCATCGAGGATCGGCCTTAGTCCTTGAAATTTAGCGCTCACAATCTGGGCTTGACGCTCAAATGAACGAAAAGCTGAGCATGGTACCAGCACATAGCCAGCACGCGCTGCATCGTTACAGAGCTCATCTAAAGCCTCCCACGCCTGAGGCAATGCCTGCACATGGTAGAAGCCTTCCTGATGCCCCTGATAGGACGAAAAACGCACTTCATAAGTGCCTAGCCCCTCACTACTCAACCCCAAGTAACGCTGTTGTAGCGGCGTGAGCTCCATAAATATTGCCCCCACTGAGACAAAAAAGCCTAGGACTGAGCCTAGGCCTTAGACAAAATACCTGCTAGCCCTAAGGCTAGCAAATTGTTACTTCTTCTTGCTTGGCTTGCTCAAGTCCAGATCCTGATCCGGATCAAAGCTGCCATCGCCAAAGGAGTCTAAATCAGTGTCTGAAAAACTAGCTGAGGTGCTTTCGCTCAAGTCATCGCTAAAGTGACCTAAGTTATCACCCCACGATGCGCTGTCGCTATCTAAGTTGTCAGCATTGTGCTCATCAAAGGCATCTTGGAAGTTTTCACTGCCAAAGCCCTGATCGGCTAAATCCTGATCATCAAAGTGGATGCTATCGTCTCCAAAGCTCATGTCATCTAGGTCTTCATTGATCTGATCTACACCATCAATGCCCTGCGACAAAGAGCCATCATCGGCAAACGCATCATCAGCGGCACCAGCTGCATCAGCATCAGCTACATCAACCGGAGCCTCAGCCAAGGCCTCTGGCTCGGCAAGCTCGCTTGGCTCTGCCATCTGAGCAGTTGCAGCATTACCAGAGTGAACCTCAGTGAGCATGTCCTTTACAGACTTGTCATGCTGAGCTAATGCTGTCTTTTGGTCAAGATCCACTCCCAATGGGGCTTCACCTTCCATCATGCCTTCAACAAAGCGCTCATCCTCATCAGGAGCTGACGATAGTTCAGACTCGCCTGCTGTGGCTGTGGCTGTATCCTTAGCCTCTGCCTCAGCCTCAGCAGTGCTCTCATGGCCAACAGGCGCGAAGGTCTCTTCAGTTGTTGGCTCAGGCTCTTGAGCCAGCTCTGGCTCAGGGGCCAACTCAGGCTCAGAGGCCAGTTCAGGCTCAACTTGTGGCTCTGGAACGACTTCCGGCTCAGCATCAGAGCTGGACTCTGCACCAGTATCACCACCTTCAATCATATTGAGTAACTCTTGTGGAGTAACACCATCGTGCAATGGCTGCTCAATATCTGAAGAAACAGTGATATTTGGTGGCTCCATGCCAGTGATGCTCACGCCCTTCAGGTCGTTTTCATCAAAACCAACATGGCCATCCTTATCCAAGACTAAGCCACCGGCACCACTATTAAAGACCTCATCCTCTAAATCAGCTTGGCTTAAAGCCCCACTGTCCAGCAAAGTGCTGTGATCATCAGTGCTAAAGGCGTCGTTATCGACCTTATAAGCCGCAGCATCATCTGGGATAGCCCCTAGGCTGCCACTAAATTGGCTTGGCTCGACCTCAGGTACCGAAGACAGATCTTCAGACTCCACCAGTCCTGCGGACTCAGGTGCTACCTCAGGGGCAAAAGCTTCGGCAGGCGTTGCCTCAGGGGCAACTGCTTCAGCAGGTGCAGCAACAGGTGCTGCCACATCAGCAAATGGCTCTGGAACAGCTGCATCGGTAGTGTCTGCTACATTAGTAGTGTCTGCTACATTAGCAATGTCAGCTGTATTAGCAGCATCAGACTCAACCTCTGGGTTGACTACCTTTTGCAGCGCATCCTGTGAACCGCTAGGGGCACTAGTTGCAAAGTCTACTTCCTCAGGAGCATCAGCCTCATAAGCAGCGCTGCTTACTTGAGCAGCGTCATCACCAAAAGCTTGGTCTAAGTCATCTAACGAAGAGGTGGTAAAGCCAGCGGCCATTAAACCAGGCTCACTATCCTCTACTTCAGGCTCAGTAGCAGCTTGAGTTACATCATCTACTCCACGCTCAGCAGTGCTTGCCTCTGGCTCAACATCATGATGATGCTCTTGAGCACCAGAAACAAGGGTGATATCAAAGTCATCCTGTGGCACAGACCACATAGATGGCGTGACCTCATCAGCATCTAAGCTGTCACTGTCAGCAAAGCTGTCTTCAGCTGGAACTGTGCTGTCCGCAGCAGGCTCTGGCTCTACATGGGCCTCCTGTAACAGCGAATCCAACTGCTCCTCAGGCATTGAAGCTAACTCTACTTCGTGAGCTAACTCAGTCTCTTGGGAACTAGCAGGCTCGACCTCAACCGGCTCAGTTGCCATCTGCGACTCTTGCTGAGCAAAAGCAGCAGCTTCAGCCTCACGCTCCGCTTGAGGGGTGACATCTTCGGCTACAGTATCAACAACTTGCTCATCCTGAGGCACGGCACCACCTAAAGCGGCATCCATTGCTTCAGCTAAGCGCTCAGCTGGATTCTCGTGTTCAGCAAATGCACCAAAGTCATCGTCATTGGCTTGACCAAAGTCGCTTACAAACTCAGTGGCGTCAACACCATCTGGGCCGCTAAAAGCATCAGCAAAGTCGGATAACGAGCCATCAGCCACTGGTGGCACTGGTGCATCAGGGGCCTGAGTCTCAGGGGCCAGAACATCAGGCTCCAATGCGGCATTAGCAGCTGCATATTCAGCATTACCTTCAGGATCGTAAGCTCCTGTACCTTCAATAGGCTCTGATGGCACGACTTCTGGCTCTGCCACTGGCTCTGCCATTGGCTCAGCTGCTGTCACTGGCTCTGGCTCAGCCATTGGCTCTGGCTCAGCCTCAGGGGCCTCGTCAGCCGCAATCGACCCCTCACCTCCACTCAGCTTTTGCTCAAATTCATCAAAAGCACGATTGAGGTCTTCCTCATCATGTGGAACAGGTGGAACTGCCTCTGGCATCTCACCTAAAGTAGGCAAGATCATGTCGTTTTCGACAGTATGAGTCTCATCCTCATTACTGTTGTACGATGACACGCCATGGAAATCAGGCTCATCTAAGACTTGATCAATGTCCTTAGAAGCATTAGCTAGGTGCTCAGCGGCATTGGCCTCTTGGATCAAGGCCTCCGCAGCTGGAGCGGCAGCGGCCACAGCAGCTGCTGCTACCTCTGGATCCAGTGACTTGAGCTGATCTAAGCTTGGACGCTCTCGTGCCACCCCCATAGATTCAGTTGCCGTATCTGCCTGCAAGGTCTGGCCATGCTCCTCTTGTTGAGCGCTAGGCTCATCAGGAGCAATAGATCCCTCTGCAGTGTTCTCAGATTGCAGATCAATCTGATCAACGGCTTGCTCTAAATCTGAAACCTCATTTGGCTCTGGAGGTAACTCCTCTGGCATCTCGCCTGGGCCTGGCAAGATCATGTCATTTTCGACCGTGCGGGTCTCATCCTCATTACTACTGTAAGAGGACACGCCATGGAAATCAGGCTCCTCTAAGACTTGATCAATATCCTTAGAAGCATCAGCTAAGTGCTCAGCTACCTTGGCCTCATGGGTCAACTCTGCAGCCTCTGGGGCAGCGGCAGCCACAGCAGCAGCTGCAACATCAGGATCCAGTGACTTAAGCTGATCTAAGCTTGGACGCTCACGAGCCACCTCCATGGACGCAGTAGCTGTGTCGGCCAATAAGGTCTCACCCTGATCCTCATCTTGGCTTTCAGGCTCATCAGGGGCAATCGTACCCTCAGCTGTTTCTTGAGCTTGTAAGTCAAAGTCGTTGACTGCTTGCTCCATCTCAGAGGCAGAAGTTGGCTTTGGTGGCAACTCCTCTGGCATCTCACCTTGGCTTGGCAGAATCATATCGTTTTCAGCAGTACGGGTCTCATCCTCATTACTGCTGTACGAAGAAACACCATGAAGATCAGGATCATCGAGGATCTCATCTAACTGCTGCTTGGCGCTAGAAAGGGTATGCTCCACTTCCAGCGTATCGCCAACCTCAGGAGCGCTCTTGACGGTTTCAGCTGTATCAGCAGCGGCTTGAGCTGCTGCTTGGCCTTCTGCCTGATCCACAGGATCGGCATGTCCCTCAGGGATCACGCGATCGGAGAGCACTTCCTCTTCGGTCAGCGGCTGCACTAAGTGATCAAGATCCAAGTTGTCAAAGACGTTATTGAGAGCATCATCTTCACTAGCTGGCTGCTCTTGGGCTCCAACCTCCGGCAAGATCATATCGTTGTCGGCTTTGCGTAGATCGTCATCGTTATGATCATACGAAGATACGCCTTGGAACTCTTCACTATTGAGCAGCTCATCTAAGTTCTGATCATCTCCGGCAAGGCTCTTACCATCGTCAGTAATTAACGGCTTGGTATCTACCTCTAGCTCAGGCTCAGGCTCACGTTGATCTAAGACATGATCAGCCTCAGCAGGCTCAGTTAAATTATCGAAATCAATCTGATCTAAAGCCTGATGGAGATCTGCTGCTTCATGCTGATGAACATTTAACATACCGCGCAGCTGCTCAGCTGCGGTGGTCTCATGCTCTTCAGGCAAGAGCATATCAGAGTCTTTAGCACTAGCATCAGAGTTGTTGTAAGTAGACACACCCTGATACTCATTATTAATGAGATCGTCTAACTCGCCGTACTGCTCATCATTATTTGCCAGCAGATGGTTTTCTTCTAAGATGCCATTGCCACCTGTGCCATCGTAGCTGTAATCATAGGAAGAGTCTGGAGCGTGAATGCCTTGCTCTAGATCAAGCTCATGGCTAGCGCGAGCTTGTGGCTCTACACCTTGATCAGCCTCAATGGCAGGGGCCTCTCGAGCCATCTGCATTTCAGCTTCATCGCTATCTGCAAGGCCAGCGTCAACCTCGCTCTCAGCTTCATCTGGGAGTGATGCACTCTCGGCATCAGCCATCTCATCGCCCATTGACTGAGCAAAAGCACTATCTGGCTCCTCACCAGCAGCACTGTTTGCCTGATCTATGCGATCAAGAATAGCCTCACCTTCAGCAATATCATCCGTAAACTCTGGACGAGAAGCCTCAAAATCCATGTTTGTTGGCAGCACAATATCATTGTGTTTGCCAGCATGCTCAGCATCTTGTTGCTTGAAGCGATCAAAGCCATGGAAGCCATCACGATCCATCTCATGATCAAGCTGCTGATTACGCTCAATTGCATCCGAGAGCAGATCTTCTTGCTCATTGTGATCTGGATTGGAGACTTGCTCCGCCTCAAATTCACGCAGCTCACTATCGTCAATGTGATCGTTAGAACCTTGGCCAGCGGCATCACGAGCCAGCTCTTGCTGGTGCTGTAGGTTATTGGCGAAATTCACGAAATCTAATTCGTCATCATCGCCTAAAGCAAAATCATCATTGCCTACAGCCTCAGGAGCCTCTACAGGCTCAGGATCAGCCTCTATGCCTGCCTCAGCGCCAGCTGATTCGGCCTCCACCGGCTCAGCAGCCATTTCAGCAGCGGCTGCCTCATCAGCTGCATCAGCAGTAGCTACAGGCTCAGTGTCACTCTCAGCTGTGATAGTCTCGGCTTCAGCTGGAGCAAAGCCCATAGCGGCACCACCTGCATTGGTATCAGCCTCAGGCATCACATCACTGAAATCAAAGTTGGTCTCAGCCTCAGGCACAGACTCTGCGGACGCAGCTACTGACTCAGTAACAGGAGACTCTTCTCCTGCTGCTGGGGTAACAACCAATGGCTCATCAGTAAGACCGTCTAAACTTAAGTTATCGCTGGATGGAGCAGCTAATTCCTGAGCATCACTTACAGGTGCAGACTGGCTATCTAATCCTGCAACTGGGGTGACATTTAAAGTCTCATCATCAAAAGCAGAGGCAGGAATTGTCTCTAAGCGCAGCTCATCATCAGTGCTCTCAGGAGCTGGTGCTAAAAGCTCACTCTGCTCAGACTCAGTCTGTGCAGGTACAGCCTCGCTCTCAGTTGCCTGCATAGCCTCCTCAGCAGCGGCAGCTGGAGTGATGGCTAACTCATCCTCAAAGCCAGCGTTAGCAGGTGTGATCTCTAAGCTCTCATCATCGGCATTTTCTGGCATGGTGCCAAAACCACTAAAGAGATCATCGCCACTAGTAGCGCTGTCAGTAAGCTCTGGCTCAGACAAGCTTGGTTCTGCCTCAGGTACAACTTCAGACTCCGTAACCGGCTGGGTCTCAACCTCTGGCTGGCTCTCAGATACAGGCTGTGCATCATCCATTGCCACAGCGCTTTCCTCTGGGAACACCAGATCAGTCTGATCCATGGCCATAGCCTTGGACATTGGTGTACCTAAGCCCATCTGATTTAAGTTTTCACTTAAATCACGACCTTGGACAGCGGCATAACCCTCTGGTGGCATGTCCTCTTGTAAGAGATCATGCACGCCTTCAGGAGCATCAGAGTGCGCACGAGGGGCTGGGGCTGAAACATCAGTATTAGCAATCTCATGAGCTAAATCTAAGAGCTCAGCTTGAGCCTTTTCCTGTGGACTGAGCTCACGCTCAGTATCAGCCTTGCCTAAGTCAACAGGCTCTACAGCAGCTGACTCGTGCTCAGCATCATCAGCTGCTGCATCAGCTGCTACATCAGCAGCTGCAGGCTCTTGAGCATCCAATGGCTCTGGCATTGGCGACAGCTCAGGTGCAGCCAGATCTTGCTCTGCGGCTAGGTTTGGTTGAGAGCTGTCGCGCTCAATATCGCCTAAATCCTTTAAATTGGCGTCCTTAAGAGAAGTACCCAATACCGAAGCTAAGTCTTGAGCCTCTTCGGTAGCGGCCAAAGGCATAGCCTCATGAGCTAACTCATTGATGTCTGCACTTGGATTAAAGGTTTCATGCAGGCTATTCAGCTCGGTCTCGATCTCAGGACTGTCGTCCGTACCAAAAGCATCATCAGGAGCGGCAAAGACGTCCAAGTCTTGGCCTTGATCACTGTTGGCAGCAATCTGATGATCACCAAAGAGCTCATCTTCAGCAGCCGACAAGGCATCTTGATCGCTCTGCGATGGTACAGCCATGGCAGCATCAAAATCATCTGCTGCCACCTCAGGGGCGTTGTCTGCATTGGCTGCGTGAGCAGCTTGAGCTTGACCTAAAGCTTGGGCCAGACGTGAGGCTTCATCATCAGCGTCACCAAATTCAGGCTCAGCATTCATAGCCGAGTCTATTGGCTCCTTATCAGCAACAGCATCTGTCAGGTTTTCGGCCACAGGCTCATCATGAGGCTCGTCCAGAAGCA
Organism: Candidatus Anaerobiospirillum pullistercoris; assembly: GCA_019114785.1. Classification (GTDB taxonomy): domain Bacteria; phylum Pseudomonadota; class Gammaproteobacteria; order Enterobacterales; family Succinivibrionaceae; genus Anaerobiospirillum; species Anaerobiospirillum pullistercoris. Next base: position 14,116 of record DXEV01000136.1, read on the forward strand.
CTGCATCTTCTGGGGTAGCAAACATGTTTTCACGGCCTTTACCCTCAAAGACATCAGCGGCATCTTGGGCCTGTACTGGCAGCTCATCGTGCTCTGCAGGCAGCTCTGCTAAATCCTCAGGCGTATGGGCAAAGTCATCAGCTCCTAAGAGATCCTCATGACCTTCGCTTTCAGGGGCAAAGCTATCTGTAGCATCAGCAAGCGCATTGTCAGCTGCATCAGGAGCAGCACCAAGAGTCTCAGGACTACCTAAATCAGTATCGGCAAAC
>DXEV01000137.1 GCA_019114785.1 Candidatus Anaerobiospirillum pullistercoris
ATGTGGCAGCTAACGTTGCCGTGGCGGTTGCTGGTGGTTTAGAGCAGCCAATGGCTCAGAATAGCCAGATGGCTCTCGCCCAGAAGTGCTGTAGCGATCGCAGTCCTGTAGAGTCAGGTGTGACAGCTAACGTTGCCGTGGCGGTTGCTGGATTGCAGCAAGAGGCAGTGACTAACTCTAGCTCTGTGGAAAACTGTAGCGAGCGCACTGTATCTGTAGCAAGCACTAGCGCAGTGGAAGAGCAAGCAGCGGTCTTAACAGCTCCTATGCCGTCTGAGGCTCAAGTTGGCAGTGCGGGTGTGGCGCAAATGCCGGAAGCAGCAGTGCCTGCCACAACTCAGCCAGAGACGATGCAGTCTCATGTCTCGCCTGTGCAGGCCGAGACGGCTCCAGTGCAAGTGAATGTTGCCGGTGGGGTGGATAGAGCTCAAGGACTGATGCAGGCAAACAGTGTCGTCCAAGGCACTGTAGTGGCTCCTTACCCTACAGCAGGGGCGGGCGCTACTGTAGTCGTTCCTGCCGATCAGGCCTCAGCCGTGGAAGCTGCGGAGCAAATGCTCCCTGCTGCACAGCTTGCTGCTGTGCAGCAGGGGGGACAAATGGCAGATCAGTCGCTGGCTGCAGCAGCGTCTCCTCTGCCTGCTAACTCTCTGCCTCGTGCTGGTAGCCCTGTTGTTCAGGTCATGCCAGCTGAGCATAACCAAGCAATGTCTGCTCAATTTGGAGAGACACAAAAGCCTGTTGCTGAGTTACAAGGCGCTCCTGTAATGGAAAACGGCTCTGGGGTTGATCGCCTCAATGCTGCGCGCATGAACTCGGTGCGAGCTCTGGATATGGCTATTCCTGAGCTCCAGCAGTTGGCCCAATCCACGCGCCATGGTGCAGCCTTAGCTGCTGCCCATGCCCATGGTATGAGCCATAACGCTGCTGCGCAGGCAGGCTGTGGTGTAGCTCTAAACCAAAGCCAAGGCTTTGCTCAAGGCCAAGGCCAAGCCCAAGGCTTTGGTGCAGACCAAATGGTTATGCCGGTGCAGGGAGAGACAAACTCGTGGCAGAGCTTCAACCCTGAGTTTGCGCAGAGCCAAGCTCAGAGCCCAGCTCAGTTTGACGCAGGGTCATTTGTCTCCACGCAAGGGGGGGCAGATCGCTCTGTGGTGTCGCCAGAACAGAACCAAGGCTTTGCTCAGAGAGAGCCATTTATGTCGGCAGGTGATGCCGTCATGAACAGTGGTGCTTTTGAGAGCTCTAATATGCAGCCTATGGCTCCAACTGGTCAGGCACAACTACATCTTCAAACTGAGTTTGGTGCTCCTGCAAGCTTTTGCAATACCCAGAGCTTTGGCAATGTGCCAAGCATGGGTGAGCGTGCTCAATTTGGAGCTCCATCGGCCACGAGCGGTCAGGGGGATGGCTATATGTCAGCCCCAAATAATGGTGGTTTAAATGAGCCTAGTGGCGTTGTGGTAAATAACGTGGCTGCGGCTCAGTTTAATGCCTCTAGACCTGCTACAGCAGCAGTTGAGGCTGCTGCTACCCCTGAGGCTATGCCTCAGGAGGCTGCATTTGACCGTGCAGCTGCTTTTGCAGGCAATAACAGCTTTGCTCAGCCTAGCGCTCAGGATGGTTTTGGCGCTCAGGGTCAGCAGTATCAGCAGGGCCCACAGGCCCAGTTTGGGCCTCAAGCCCCAATGGGCCAACAAGGCCCAATGGGGCCGCAAGGCCCACAGGGCCCACAAGGCTTTGGCGCTGGTGCTGATGTTGAGATGGATCCTGATCTCACCCCTGAAGAAATAGAGCTGATGCGGGCAAAAGCTGAAAAAGCAGCAAAATGTAAAGTGCGAGCTTTAGCCACTGCTAAGGCTCAAGCGCTTGCTAACAATATCCCAAGTCCTCCAGTTGACTTTGTTACTCCGCTGCCAACAAAAGAGGAGACACTGGTGCCGCTCAATGGTGGGTATGTAATTTCCTCACCACCGCGTCGTGATCGTAAACCTAAACCAGATTACGAACAGCCAATGTCTGCTTCTCATGCCGCTAATATGGCAGCTGGTAATGCTCAAGTTAGTGCGGGCCGTGCTTTAGTCCCTACAGCTAATGTAGGACGTGAGTTACTGCCTAGCGCTGCTCAAGGCTGGAGATCTGGATACGGTAACGGTGGATATAGTGGCAATAACGGTGGCTTTAATGGAGCTGCCGAAGGTATGTCCTACGAGGATCTGCAAGCTGGACGTGGTGCTGATGGCCATGCTGCCAAGCGACTGAAGACCGTTTGGGTCAATGGTCAGCCGCAACAAGTGGAAGTGTGGGAAGAGCTAGATTTACCACGCTCTGCCTATAACGACCCTCGTACCGGACGTAGCCTGAATACTAAGCCAATAGATCCATCGCAGGTGTTTGCTAAGTGTAAGCATCTTACTCTGATGCCTGATATGACCTTTGAGCGTTTTATTTGCGGGCCTCAAGAAAATATTCAGGGTATGGTGCAAGCTTTACGCGATGCTGCGGTGTCACCAGGGGCCCCATCCCATAATCCTATATTCCTCCATGGAATTTCAGGTGCGGGTAAGAGCCATTTGGTGCAAGGACTGATTCATGAGCTGATGCTCGTGCATCCTAAATTGAAGATCGGCTATTTCTCGGCTAGCGACTTCGTAAAGTATTACGTGTCGCAGGTCTCTAACATGCAGCAAGTACATTACTCGCCAGAGCAAGTGTACTTTACCCAGTCTTTTACCAATTACGATGTCCTTGTGATGGAGGATATTCAGCATTTAGCCCGTGCGAATAAATCGCGTCTGGCTTTTGCTGACATTGTTGCCCAGATCTTGGATATGCCAGGTAAGATGCTGGTTTGCACCTCCGATCGCAATACGGAGCGTCTATTTGGGATGAACTTTGAACAAAGCCTGATATCACGTATGTGTTCAGGACTGACTTTTGAAGTTCCAGCCCCAGAACGAAACGTGCGTTGGGAGGTCGTCAAGCGCTTCATGGAAGAGCGTGGCTATAAGGTCAGTGATGGCGGTGCTAACTGCATCTGCGCCACCATTGGTACGGATATCCGTGAGATCCTTGGTGTGTTGAAGACAGTCTGCGCTACTCCACTGAGAGTTGATGAGCTTGGCTTTGCTGACTTTACGGAGCTGGTTAATCGTTTAGATAACTTCAAGAAAGTGGCAGGGCCTAAGTTAACTTTAGGACTGATCCAAAAGAGTGTGGCTCAGTACTTCGGCATTTCTGTAGAAGAGATGTTGTCGCCAACCAAGAAGCGCAAAGTGTCCTTAGCACGTGCGTTTGCCATGTTATTGGCTCGAGAGCGTTTAGAGCTCTCATTACACGATATAGGTGTGGCCTTTAATAAAGATCACTCCTCTGTGTATGAGGCTGTGGAGCGTTTACGTGAGCGTTGCCGCTCTAATACTGAGTTGCAAACCACTTATCTAACTTTCCAATCTCAGTTCCTCCCATAGAGAGAAGCTAAGCCATGCCTTAGCTTCTCCCTGCAAGGCAACACTTGCGGAAAGCTTGCTTAGGAATAGCGCAGCGCGGCAGAGCGCTATTGGCTCAGCGCTAGAGCGCAGCAATGCGCAGACTTGGTGGCTATAAGCTCATAGGCCTAGAGGCCTTGGGCAAAAAGTTAGGCAGTGTTAAGCCTAGAGTGCTTGTTGAGAGACAAGACGATGGGCCTGTGGCCTGCTTAACTTCATAAGATACGTCCGTCGTATCACGAACGAAAACTAAAACTTAGAGCTCGAGCGTGACTGCTCGGCAGCGTTCTGGCAATTGCCAGTAACTAGATGGAATAGCTCTAAGAGAGACTTGAGCTACAGGTTGCTCTAGGGTGGCCTTTTGGGCATCCAGAGGCCTGTAGCAGGGTCTGGTTTTTTAACGTGACGATGGGGGTAAGGGGGTTCATTGCCCCTAATGGATGCTTTATTTTTTGTACTCTTGTGTTAGAATAATCCCTAACAAAGCGTATGTTTGTGCGCTTTTTGTGTGTGCGTGAGAAAACTGGTCGCTAAATATGCGAGGCTTCAGGCCAAGCGTCCTGATAGCTATTCACCAACCAAGATTGTAGGCTCCTTTAGCTTAGGAGCAGTCTTCTCAAATTGGCCGTAGACCGGCTTAACAATAAGTCAGGCAGTAGGCTCATAGATGAGCTGCTGCTAGCGTCACTTTTTCTTTAGCTTTGGCGTGATTCTGCGTTTTTTGTGCGGCTATTCCGATTTGGCATATAGCTCATTCGGTGCTAATTTGTCACATATGCCGTGAGCTTCGGACTTGGTATGCCGTGGCGCAGCAAGTTTTTTCAGCCACAGCCCTTTGAGGAGAAGCTCCAGAAGGCTTTCCTTTTGTGTCTCACGCATAAAAACCGTGTTTTGGATTCCTCTGCAACCTTCGACAGCATTAAGCTTAAGCTTTCAGTTGCCGTAAATTAGAAAACGTAAGCTTTTCGAGGGGCGCAGAACCTTTTTAACCGCAATAATACATGGAGGACGGCAATTCCTCCCTTGCCTGCACCAGAGGCAGAGGTGTCCTTGCCGTAAATTGATGAAGTTTACCGTTCCAGTTCAGTCGATCATCAGCCCGTTGCTACAGGTAGCAGGTATTTGTACTTCCAATCCTTCTAACCCTGACGACCTATCGCAGTTTTTATTGGTTGAGGTCAAGCATGACTGCGTGATCTTCACTGGTACGGATAACGCAGTACAGTTACAAGCTGTAGTGCCTTTAGCTGAGGGCTCTTGCGAGTCTGAGGGCGTCTTCATGATTGATGCCCATAAGGCTATCGACTTCTTTAAGACTTTAGGTAATGAAGACGACCTTTCCCTCGAGTTGGTGGAGGATGATGACTCGATTCGTATTACCTCTAGCCAAGCTAATTACACCATGCGTGTGCGTCAGCTGACAGACGATAAGACCTTCCCTCTCTTTGCTGTGCAAGAGGACGGTGAGCCAAAGATCTTTAAGATCGAAGAGCAAAAGCTGCGCTACATGTTTGAGAAGTCCACCTTCTGTGTATCGCACGACAACTATCGCGATTACTTAAAGGGTGTCCGCTTTGAGATCAAAGAGTCTGACATCAGCCTGTTTGCCTTAGATGGCCACCGTATGGCTGCCTTAGAGGCTCAACTGCCAGAGCCTGTGGATGGTGAGATCAATATTCTGATGACCTTCCGTGGTGTGGCCGAGCTGCAAAAGCTGCTCTCCACTAGCCCAGAGCACATCCTCACCATGTCAGTGACCAATCGCTTTGTGTCCACTAAGGTTGGCTGCTATACCCTGACCAATCAGTTACTGAACACCAAGTATCCAAATGTGCGCAGCGTGATCCCTAAGGACTGCTATCCAGAGATCGCTGTGTCTTTAGCTGATTTAAAGACCTATGTGCGTCGTGTGTCGCTGTTCTCTAATAAGCGCATGAATCACATCAATCTTACTTTTACCCAGAATAAGCTGGATCTGTTCTCGCAGAACAGTGAGCATGAGGTAGGTAAGGCTTCCTTAGAGATTGATTTCCCAGATCCAGAGGGTTTCCGTGAGATCAATCTGAATGCAGATTACTTAAAGGATTTCTTACAGGCTATCGATACGACCGAGGTCGTGTTTGGTTTTGCACCACCATACCAGAACACCTTATTACGTCCACGTGAGGAAGTGAACGAGATGGGCGTGCGTCTGCGTTATGTGGTCAGCCACATTATGGTCTAAGAGCCCGCTTTCGCTTGCAGTAGTGTGAGCTGAGCTCAAAGCAAATTTTCTCACGAAGCTGCTAACCGGCTTTTTCACACCCGTACCTTCTAGCTTCACCATGCGAGGCTGGAGGCTCGGGTGTATTTTTCTGTGCACAGGGTAATGTGAGTTGAGCGCGCTATAGCGCAGCGCTCTAGTCTTAGCTTGGGCTCTATAGCGGCGGATAGCGGCGGATAGTGGTGGTCTCAGGCCAAAATCTGGTGATTGGATTTTGGGCAAGGAGCTGGATAGCACGTGTTCATCAAGCGCCTTTTAATTAACGACTTTCGTAATCTGCAATATTTGGATCTCAATCCCAGTGCAGGTTTTAACTTTATCTGTGGGCCTAATGGTAGCGGTAAGACCTCTATCATCGAAGCGATCCACTATTTAGCGCTGGCGCGCTCTTTTCGTACTAACTCCTACCAGTATCTGATCCGCCAAAACCAAAGCCGCTTTAACCTCTATGCAGTGGTGCAAGAGGATGATCAGGTGTTGCCTACTAGTATTGGTCTGATGCGTGAGCGTGGCCAAGATGCCGTGATTAAGCTCAATGCCGATCAGATCACCAGAATGCTTGAGCTGATTGATCATATTTGCGTGCAGCTGATCCATCCACAAGGCGTGGAGCTGATCACCAAGGAAGCTGAGGGCAGACGTGGTTTTATCGATTGGGGCGTGTATTACTCAGATCCTGAGTTTAAAGAGCTCTGGTGGCAGTATCGCAAGATCTTAAAGCAGCGTAATGCTTTATTACGTCAAGAGGCACAACGCGGACGCAAACGCGCACGCAATGCTCAGAGCTTTAGTGCTTGGCAACAGCAGCCAGAGTTCTCTTCGTATGACATGTCATATGACAGGTCATATGAGAGCAATGACAACGCCATGTGGCAAAGCATAGATCAAATGGCGATCTGGGATGATGCCTTGGTCTCACTGTCATTGCAGATCACGGAAAAACGTCTGAATTACCTGCAGCAGCTCCAAGAGATCTTGCAGGATATTTTGCAGGAGTTTTTGCCGCATTTTAAGCTCAAATTTGAGCTCAATTTTGGCTGGGAAAAAGGCCAAGATCTAAGGGCGCTTTTGGCTCAAAACCTTGAAAAAGACAGGGTTTTAGGCTATACTTTATACGGTTGTCACCGAGCTGATCTGAAGATCAAAAACAACAATATTTCTGCTGGTGCAACCCTGTCACGTGGTCAACTTAAGATGCTGGTTTATGCCATGCGTTTAGCTCAAGGAATGCTGTTAAAGCAGCAAACCGGTCGAGCCTGCATCTATCTTATCGACGATCTCAATTCTGAGTTAGATGACCACTCGCAACGCGTTTTGCTCAATACCTTGCTTGCATGTAAGCATCAGGTATTTATCAGCAATATCAACGCGCTACAGCCCGATTTCTTCCCGCCAGATGACAGATCCGATTATCAGGTTTTCCAGCTGCAAGATGGGCAGATCAGTGCCAGTACTGTCGATACAGTTAGCACTGTAGATGGCGTCGACGCAAACTGAGCTAGTCACACCAATGCTGGTGAAACAGGTGAGGTTGGCTAAAACCTGAAGCCTTTAGGTAATTTAGGGAGTGCTACCGAGCGCTGAGTTGCCTCTGTAGTGCTGTGCCTAAAGGATTAAGGATTGTTTTTTGGCAACGCCACGCTCTGCGCATATGCGCAGCGGCGGGGGCATTTATGGTCAGAGGTGGCCAAGAGCTTGCCTTTTGTAGATTTTTGCCCATGGGCAAAATCCTCATATGTGTAAGCTCAAGTTAATTCGCGAGTAGAGGGACAAAATGTCCGAACAAAAAGTGCCAGACAATTACAGCGGTAGCAGCATCAAGGTATTACATGGTTTGGAGGCCGTGCGTAAGCGTCCTGGCATGTATATCGGTGATACTGACGATGGCTCAGGCCTGCACCACATGGTGTTCGAGGCAGTCGATAACTCTATTGACGAAGCTTTAGCTGGTTATTGCGATCATATTATCGTCACTATCCACAAAGATGGCTCTGTCTCTATTAAGGACAATGGTCGTGGTATTCCTGTGGATATGCACCCAGAAGAGCACAAGAGCGCCGCTGAGGTGGTGATGACTGTGCTGCATGCTGGTGGTAAGTTCGATAGCAATTCCTACAAGGTCTCAGGTGGCTTACACGGTGTGGGTATTTCCGTGGTGAACGCTCTTTCGGATCGCTTAGAGCTCACTATTCACCGTCAGGGTCATATTTGGCGTCAGGTTTACTTAAATGGCGGTGTACCAGAGGCTCCTCTGGCTAATATTGGTGATGCTGAGGACACCGGTACCTGTGTGCGTTTCTGGCCAAGCCCAGAGATCTTCTCGCTGACCACTTTTGACTACAAGATCTTAGAAAAGCGTTTACGTGAGCTGGCTTTCTTAAACAGCGGTGTTCGTATTACCTTGATCGATGAGCGCGTCGAGGGTAAGCAGCACACTTTCCACCATGAGGGTGGCATTTTAGAGTTTGTTGATTACCTCAATAAGGGTAAGAACGTCCTGAATAAGAAGATCTTCCACTGCAAGTCCACCAACAAGGACAACATTCAGGTGGAAGTGGCTATGCAGTGGACTGATGCTTATAACGAGAGCATTTTCTGCTTCACCAACAACGTGCCGCAAAAGGATGGCGGTACTCACTTAATGGGCTTTAAGCGTACCTTAACGCGCACGCTGAACAACTTCTTAGAGCAATCAGGTCTCTTAAAGAAGCACAAGGTGAGCACCTCAGGTGATGATTCCCGTGAAGGCTTAACTGCGGTGATCTCGGTAAAGATGCCGGATCCTAAGTTCTCCTCTCAGACTAAAGATAAGCTGGTGAGCTCTGAGGCAGCTAACGCCGTTGATTCGGCCATGGCTGATAGCTTTAACGACTTCTTGGAGGAGAATCCAAACGATGCTGAAGTGATCTGTATGAAGATCATTGAGTCAGCACGTGTGCGTGAGGCTATGCGTAAGGCTCGCGATTTAAATCGCAAAAAAGGTGGCCTTGATATCAATTCTCTGCCAGATAAGCTGGCCGCTTGCCGTGAAAAGGATCCAGCTTTATGCGAGCTCTTCTTGGTAGAGGGTGATTCCGCAGGTGGTTCTGCCAAGGGTGGTCGTGACTCTAAGTTCCAAGCTATTTTGCCGCTGCGTGGCAAGATCCTGAACGTAGAGAAGGCCCGCTTTGATCGCATGATCCAATCGCAACAGATTGGTACCCTGATCACTGCTTTAGGCTGTGGTGTAGGCAAGGATGAATACGACCCAGATAAGTTCCGTTACCACAATGTGATCATCATGACTGATGCTGACGTGGATGGTGCGCACATTCGTATTCTGCTGCTGACCTTCTTCTATCGCCAGATGCCTGAACTGATTGAGCGTGGCTATGTGTATATTGCGCAACCACCACTCTATCGCTACCAAAAGGGTAAGCAGACGGTGTACGTGCAAAGCGATAAGGAAGCTCTGCAATATCGCACTTCCTTGGCTTTAGACAATGCTCGTCTGTACATTAATGCTGACGCAGCTCCACTCTCTGGTGTGGCTTTAGAGTCGCTCTTTAGCGATTACAACAAGGTGATGACGGCTCTGCCTAAGATGAGCACCAAGATCCAGCGTGATATCTTGCTGCAACTCATGTATTACCGCCGTGTCAACCGCGAGATTCTGGAGAACCAAGAGCAGGCTCAAGAGTGGCTCGATGGTTTTGTGAAGATGCTGCCTTCCATCCCATCAGAAGGCTTACACTTCAAGGGCAAGCTGCATTTTGATGAGCAAGAGCAGTGCTACTACCCTGAGATCATCCACCATATCCATGGCCTTGATTATTCCTACAAGCTGGATGTGCCTTTCTTTAACTCTTCGGACTACGGTCTGCTGAAGAGCATGAACAAGAAAGTGGCTGGTCTGATTGAGGAAGGCGCTTATGTGTGCTCTGGTAACAAGACCTTTGCGGTGAAGAACTTCCACGAGGCCTATGAGACCTTAATGCGTGAGGGCTTTGCCGGTGTGAAGATCCAGCGTTACAAGGGCTTAGGTGAGATGAGCGCTGAGCAGCTGTCGGATACCACCATGAACCCAGCCTCGCGTACCTTGCTCAAGGTGAGCATCACTGACGCCATTGAGGCTGATAGCCTGCTGACTAAGCTGATGGGCGAAGAGGTTGAAGAGCGTAAGGTCTTCATTGCAGAAAACGCTGAGCGTGCCGTGCTCGACATTTAGCCCTTAGCCCTGACGGGCTAACCCCAGCTGGGTTAAGCCCTGATGGGTTAAACCCCGACTGGGCTGGCTAAAAGCTTAGACCTAAAAAAAGCAGCACCCCGAAACCGGAGTAGCTGCTTTTTTGATCGCCCTATGGAAGGGGATCGCCCCAAGGATGGGGCGTGAGCTCTATGGCCTCAAGCGGCCAATAGAGCCCTGCTGTGGACTAGAGCCACAGCTGTGATTAGTACAGCACAGAGATGTCAGCGGTCTTGGAAAAGACTTGGCTTAACTTGTTCAGAATGGCCAGACGGTTGTTCTTGATGGCCTCGTCGTTGTCGTTAACCATGACCTTCTCAAAGAAGTTGTCCACATCATCACGCAGCTCGGCTAAGGTAGCCATAGCCTTGTCGTACTCGCTCTGAGCGTAGTAGTCGTTGATCTGTGGCATTAAGGCACGCACGTGAGCCACTAACTTCTGCTCAGCCTCATCCTTTAACAGGCTGTCATCAACTTCAGCCTCGACGCGGCCGCTCTTAGCGATGATGTTGTTAACACGCTTGTAAGCAGCTGCTAAGTCCTGAGCTTCCTTTAACTCCTTGAACTTAACCACGGCCTTGGCACGCTTGTCGAAGTCCAGTAAGGAGACAGGCTTAGTGGAAAGCACAGCTTGGAAGATCTCAGCACCAATGCCCTGATCCTGATAGTAGGCCTTAAGACGGGCAAAGATGTAATCGCTCACGGCTTGAGCGGTGTCAGCGTTTTTCAGCTTATCACCAAAGAAGGCACAGCCTTGCTTGATGATGTCGACTAAGTTGAGCTCTAACTTATTCTCAATCACGATACGGATGATACCGATAGCGGCACGACGCAGACCAAATGGATCCTTATCGCCCTTTGGCATGAGGTTGATACCCATGATGCCGATCAGGGTAGCCAGCTTCTCAGCTAAGCTGACGGCTACAGGAATTGGACGAGTTGGGATCTGATCACCGGCAAAGCGTGGGCAGTATTGCTCAAAGATAGCGCGGGCAACATCCTCATTCTCACCATCGAGCTCAGCGTAGTGCATACCCATGATGCCTTGGGTATCGGTGAACTCAGTCACTAAGGTCGAAGCAAGGTCGCACTTAGCTAAGTGGGCAGCACGCTCACATAAGGCTACATCAGCACCTACGATTGGAGCGATGGTGGCGGCGATTTTAGCCACGATACCAGAGCGGTAAGCGATAGTACCGATGTCTTGCTGGTAAACGATAGTCTCGAGACGTGGGAAGAACGACTCTAAGCTCTGCTTACGATCGGTGTTGAAGAAGAACTCAGCATCAGATAAGCGTGGACGTACCACACGCTCGTTACCGGAGATCAGGGAAGTGGTGTCGCTTGGATTGATGTTGGACACAAAAGCGAACTTAGGCAGTAACTTTCCTTGCTCATCGTAGATTGGGAAGTACTTCTGATCGCCCTTCATGGTGTACACCAGAGCCTCAGATGGAACCTTTAAGAAGCGCTCTTCAAAGGAGGCTAAGAAGACGTGTGGATTTTCTACCAGAGAGGTCACTTCCTCGAGCAGGGCATCATCTAAGTCAGCCTTACCACCAACGGAGGTAGCCAGATTCTCTACCTGAGCCTTGATAGAAGCTTTGCGCTCCTCAAAGTCAGCAATCACTGCACCATCGTTGCGTAATTGCTCAACGTAGGTATCAGCATTTTGGACATCAAAGGTGCTTTGACCCATGAAGCGGTGGCCTTTGATGGTGCGAGAGGAAGACACACCTAAGATAGTGCCAGGCAGCACTTCGTCACCGAAGATCATGCATAAGGTGTGGACTGGACGAACGAACTCATCGTGCTTGTCACCCCAGTGCATAAGCTTAGGAATAGGTAAGGCAGCTAAGGACTTAGCGAACATGTCGCAGATCAGGTCACGGGTAGCGGTACCGGTCTTAGTGGTCTTGATGTAGAGCCACTCGCCCTTATCGGTCTTGATGCGTTGAGCGTCTTCGACCTTGATGCCGTTGGCAGCAGCCCAGCCTAAAGCAGCCTTGGTTGGATTGCCAGAGGCGTCAAAAGCGGCCTTGATAGCAGGGCCTTTGACCTCAAGCTCACGATCAGCTTGCTTCACGTCGAGGTCATTGATGATTAAGGCTAAACGACGTGGGGTGGCATACCACTTGGCAGCACTGAAGTTTAAGCCTTCTTGTTGCAGCAGCTTAACGAAATTGTCACGTAAAGCTTCAGCCAGCTTACGCAGAGCCTTTGGTGGCAGCTCTTCAGTACCTAATTCTAAGAGTAAGTTTTGCTTTTCCATGGTTATGAAAATTGCTAATGCACCTGCAGATCTCGCCATACTGGCCATACTGTAAGCACTCACAGAACTATCTGTTAGCCATGAGCTAACAGTTAATGCTGCCTTTATATGGCTTTGAGCCTTATGCCTTAAGCCCTAGGCTCTAGGCCTTAAGCCCTAGAGGCTTAAAGTTGGTGCTTGTCGTATCGAATGCAGGTGAGAAAAAGGGTACCGTGCAAGGGAAATCACTCTCACACGGGAGTGATGACTAAGGTCTAAGTAATGCGCCTCCAGCGCGATGCGTTGGGGAGGCATTACATTGCGCCATAACCTGTTATGACGCGTTATGAGCGACTCTTAGTCCTTTTTGCACATTGGGAAGCCTAAGTCCTCACGAGACTTGTAGTAGGCCTCTGCTACAGCCTTAGAAAGGGTGCGGATGCGCAGAATGTATCGCTGTCTTTCGGTCACCGAAATGGCGTGACGAGCGTCTAATAAGTTGAAACAGTGAGCTGCCTTTAAGATGCGCTCATAAGCTGGCAGTGGCAGAGGCTTCTCTAAAGCTAAGAGAGCACCACTTTCCTTTTCCATCTGCTCGAACATCTTGAAGAGGAACTCGGTATCGGCGTGCTCAAAGTTGTAAGCAGACTGCTCCACTTCGTTTTGGTGGAAGACATCACCGTAGGTCACATCACCGTTGGCAGTGTGAGCCCAGATCAGGTCATAAATGGAGTTCTTGCCTTGGATGTACATGGCAAGACGCTCTAAACCGTAGGTAAGCTCGCCAGTAACTGGATAGCAGGATAAGCCGCCAACTTGCTGGAAGTAGGTGAACTGAGACACTTCCATGCCGTTGAGCCACACTTCCCAACCTAAACCCCAAGCACCTAATGTAGGGTTTTCCCAGTTATCCTCAACAAAGCGGATATCGTTTAAAGTTGGGTCGAAGCCTAACTCCTTGAGGGAGCCCAAGTAGAGATCTTGGATGTTGTCAGGGGATGGCTTTAAGATCACCTGGAATTGGTAGTAGTGCTGCAGGCGGTTAGGGTTATCGCCATAACGGCCATCGGTTGGACGACGGGATGGCTGCACATAGCAGCAAGAGATTGGCTCAGGGCCCAAGGAACGAAGGAAGGTTAGAGGGTGGGAAGTACCGGCACCGACCTCCATATCAAATGGTTGAGCTACCATACAACCATTGCGCATCCAGTAATCTTGGAGAGTAAAGATTAAACCTTGGAAGGTTTGTAGATCGTAAGTATTCGACATCTCGTAAGTCCAAAGCAGAGTGGCAAATGGGCAGCACTCTGATGAGCAAATAAAACTCTGACGAGCAAAGAAAAGAGTCGTGGAAGCTAGCTGCAGGTGTGAAACAGGCTGCAGAGCACTGCCAGACAAGAACCCTATGGGGCTCTTGCTGCAGGCAATAGCCCTCTCAAAGGCCATTCATTTTAGCAGAAATGCGATATGACTGCGATTTGTGGCCAAAGTATGGTCATAACGGAGTCATTTCTTTCCATCAGTTCTACCAAGCGACGTTGATTCAGCTTCACGGTGCTGATGCCGCATAGCTATGCCTATGCCTATGCCATATGGTTATGCTGATACAGTGAGTTGTGCCACATTTCCTTGCGTTATTGCTGTAGTCGGTTTTAGTCTGCTTTGGTTCTTTGTCCTTTACGGATTAAATAGTGGTAAGGACGGAACTTTGAAGGCATGCTGACTAGGGTGTGCTTCATGAACTCACAGAAAGCTGGTATATCACGGCGCGATACAGGATCTTCTGACAAAACTTCGATCAGCTGGCCCTCTTTAGCCTCGCGCACGCATTTTCGCAGCAGCTGTAATGGCTCAGGGCACTCTAGGCCCAGACCGTTAACGGTTATGCGTTGGTCGAAATCAGCAGGTAGCTCACACTCCGCAGGTGGTACTTTAGAAGAAGGATCTTTACACATTGCTTTTCTCCACAAGAACAACACGGCAAGATGAATTATAGCTTTTAGGTGTTGGGTTGGGAGAGTAGTGGCACTGCGTAAGGATAGGCTAGAGCAGGAACGAAAAGCAGCGTGAAGCAACGGATCAAGTGCGGATCAAGTGCGGATCCCTGAGCTGCGATGCAGCTGGAACGGCATGGCGTGATAGGTCTGCTAAAAAGAAACCCCTTTGAGGAGGCCCAAAGGGGTTTGCTTGATAATAGATAGTGAGGATCTCTTGCGAGAAAACTTGGGATTGCGCTCAATTTCCGCTGTTTTGAGCATTTGTTAGAGGCCTATGGCCACGAACTTTGGGATGAAAAAACGTGGCCGTTGGCTTAGCAATTAGGGTGTAGAGCCATCTGAGCTGTGAAGAAAAATTGGGATAGATAAACTAGCTTTTACGATCGCTCTACGGAATCTGTGAGTGTCTGCACCTCTTGGGATAACCAAGGCATTGAAGGTGGACACTGTGGTAAGGCTCGTACTCTGACTATCTGCTGTCCGGCGATAGCTACCCATACGAGCCTTAGAACCAAGATCAGCGAGAACACATGACGCTCTGGTCTTAGTTTTCTCGGGGCTCTGATCTTGTGGGGCGGGCGCTGGAGCATGTACACAGCGCTCTCCTCATGAGACCTTGTTTTGGGGCCAAAGTCTCATCCTACACAAGGCAGGATCTGTTATTACCACCAAGCTTCAGCCTGAACACCGAAGTTGAAGTTGTTGTCGTAGACGGCCTGACCTAAGCTGTTGCTTACATCAGTATCACCATCACTGGTGATGTAAGAAGCGTAGATACGCAGCTCAGGACGGGAGAGGATCTCTTTGTCTGGAGCAAAGGCTAAGGCTAAGGTGTACTTCTGGCCAGCAACTTCCCAATCAGTACCGTTGGTGTAGTTAACAGTCTGTGAGAAGGCACCGAGTTCAGCCATGATGCGGGAGTACTGAGTGGTTTGATAGGTGACACGAGCCACTGCAGAGATTAAGTCCTCATCATCAACTGTAGCACCAATATCTGAGGCATAACCGTAAGTCAGAGCGTGAGTGAAGCGGAAATCGTCGGTAACTGGGATTTCGCCAGTGTTCATGATACGGAAGCCGCTAGCGCTATCAGCATCATTCCAGGAATCATACCAGCCGCCGCCCATGTCAACCATGTTGTGAGCTAAGCCGTTGTTAGCGTACTGTACGACGGTCTTGTTGTAACCACCAAACATGTCTTGTGATAAGACGATGGTACCCATGAACGAAGTGCCATTGTCATAGACAGCACTAGGGCTAACATCTACAGCAGAACCATTTGGGCCATTTGGGCCACCTTCGGTTACAGTATCAGGATCTTGTGGAATAGCCACAGTAGAAATGAACTCTAACCAGCCACCATTCCAATAGGAACCAGCATAACGAGCATCTAAGAAGTTGATGTTAGTGGTGGACTTGGCTGCATTTTGTTCGGCATAGTACGAATCTTCGTCGTAGCCATCATCATAACGGTAGTCTACATTTTGGGAATCAGCACGGATCCATGCTAAAGACAGAGCACCTGGGCCCATCTTTAAGTATTCGACACCAGCACCAGCACCGGAGATGTTGATGTACTTGGTATCAATGACGTGGATATCACCACGTTGGTAGTAACGCTTACCAGCCCAGACTACAGCGTCCTTTTGGCCTGGAATTAAGCCTTTAATCTGCAGGTTAAATTGACGCAGACCAAAGTTTGCATCACCGTTTCCTGTGGAGGCATCAGTACCGTTAGTGTTCTCATCGTCGTTAGAACCGTCAGTCACCATAGAAACCATGGCGTCTAAGTAGAACGACACATCGTTGAGCTTGTATACAGTGGAGCCAAACTCTAACTCGCCGTAGGTATCATCCTCATTACCTAAACGGCCTAAGTAAGTCTTGCTCCAAGAAGCTTCAGCACCATCTTTGGATACACCAACACCCGAACGGAAATAACCGTGGAAATCGAAGGTTGGGGTAAATGCACCCTCAGCAGCCGAAGCGACAGAAGCACCGGTTGTAAATGAAGCTGCAGCGCATAAAGCAGCAGCCAGCAAGGATAACTTGCGCATAAGACCTCGAATATAGTTTAAGCAAAAGGCCTAGCTTACTTCTGCTACCTACGACTGTAGGCTACACTCCCCACACACAAGTTCAGCAGCTAAATCTCTCCCTTGCAGCAGATCAATGCTCAGATTCCTCTTCTCATTGTGGCCCAAGAGTCTTTTGACTTAGTGCTTCTTTACCAGCCTTGACTTTGTCCAACTGAGGTGAAGTCTTTGCTCTTGCGAGCTGTGACTTGCTTGCGGTTGAACAAGCATTCCCTCAAGAACTGGTAAGGAAAACGCTTTTGTTCCTTGCAGAACTACGTTTTCTAGGGATTTAAGTAAGGGCTAGGTTAATAGCCAAAAGCACCGCAGCTCCCCTTTTCTTCTCTAAACACCGGCCCAAAAAAAATTAAGCGTCGTGTCTCACCGTCAGCTTTAGAGCTTTTCTAAAGCCCTTGTCGCTTGCGCTCTGGCGCAATGCCCTCATTTTCAACTGCGTTTGACGCAGCTTCCATCGGCTACCAGCGTGCAAATCACTTAGGCTTGCGGTGCGCTCACGGCGCTCGGCGTTTCTAGGTCTTTGCGTTTATAAAAAGGAGACACTGCCTTGCAGTGTGCTTTGATTGTTATGTTATATATTAGACACGCTAATGGTACACGCATGACATGACGCTATATTAGGTGGGGTATAGGTAGCAAGCAAGAAAAAACTTTGATTTACGCGATCTTGCTCAAAATTTTTAACATTCAATTCACCAAAACTTGATCTTAATCACATAAATAAATGAAGAGCTTTGTCTAATTTCATACATTTGTCTCAAAGAAATGTTTGAAATCAAACAAGCTTTGCTTAAAAACATTACGGAAATTGTGTTGATAAGTTCGTTTGTGGTGCAAATTGCTCCACAATAGAGCTGTACATTTGCAGTAGAAGTATTTGCTTGAGTAGAGATAAAAGCTAATACATATGAGCTTTTTTAGAAAAAATAGCGTAAAAATATGGGAATAAATTTTTGCAAGCGTTTACATTAGTCGGTTTTTGTCATACGTATAACTTGGATGCTTTGGGTGAAAT
The DNA here is from genome assembly GCA_019114785.1 of Candidatus Anaerobiospirillum pullistercoris. GTDB lineage: Bacteria > Pseudomonadota > Gammaproteobacteria > Enterobacterales > Succinivibrionaceae > Anaerobiospirillum > Anaerobiospirillum pullistercoris. The sequence goes on from DXEV01000137.1 coordinate 17,333, forward strand.
AGGGAGTAGTGAGCTGCTCGGGGCGGGAAGTGAAGTGGAATGCGGGTGGATGTGGTGATATAGGGCCAAAATTAAAGGAGGTGGCCTCTCCGGTTGAGCTGCCACCTCCTTTGAGGTACTGCCTAAGGCCAAAAGAGAGTCGAGGTGTAGGACTCATCTTTGCCTTAGGGGAGGAGTAGTTAGCGATTGAACTACAATCTATAGCTCTACCCACATTAAGGTAAAAGGTTTCAGGTTCTTACCTGCGATACAAAGTGCGGCCCTGTGAGTTGAGGGGCGTTTGTCTCCTGTGAGCCGGTGAGGGCTGGGAAAGCAAAAGAAATGTGCGCTAAGAGCCTTAGGGAGGCTCTCGTAGCGCACCACTTTGTAGCGTTGTTATTGCCAAAATCTGAAGGCTGTACGGCCGCAATGCCGTGACAGCATGGAACTGTTATCAGCTGTAAGGCTGCGACAATGGTTTAGCCTTGGAGTGGCTGATGTAGCCGTGAGGCTGCATCAGCCTGAAAGTGTCGTTACTGCTGCTAAGCAGGGCTGAGCTCTGGCTGAGCTTTGACAGTGCTCTGACAGTGCTGGAGCAGTGGTTTAGGCCTGAACTGGAGATACTCCCACTGGGTAAATGCGCTCGTCCTTCTCGTTGAAGAGCAGACAGTTCTTGGCTAAGCAGTTGAGCTCGATCTCATTGCCGGTTTGGGCGTTGACGTCGCCTGGCATGATGATCTTGAAGTTGTCTTGGCCGCAGCAAGTACCGTACATGTAGGTGTTGTTGCCTAAGCGCTCCATCACGTCGCTATCAAAGAGCAAGCTGACGGTTGGTTCACCACCAAACTTCTCTAAGGCCTTTTGAGCACCACCAATGGAGAGGTACTCTGGACGGATACCTACTGTTACCTTATCGCCAACCTTTAAACCTTCGTTATTGGCTGGGATTGGGAACTCCTTGCCTGCAAAGTCAATGTTCACGGTGTCACCGTTTAAGCTCTTGATCTCAGAGCTGATGAAGTTCATCTTTGGCGAGCCAATGAAGCCTGCTACGAACTTGTTGCATGGATTGTGGTACAGATCCATTGGTGCACCGACCTGCTCAATCTTGCCGAAGTTCATCACCACAATCTTGTCTGCTAAGGTCATAGCCTCAACCTGATCGTGGGTCACGTAAACCATGGTGGTCTTCATTTCTTGGTGCATACGAGCAATGTGCAGACGCATTTCTACACGTAACTCAGCATCGAGGTTAGACAGAGGCTCGTCAAAGGTGAAGACCTTTGGCTTACGCACAATGGCACGACCAATAGCCACACGTTGACGTTGACCACCAGACAGCTGCTTTGGCTTGCGGTCTAAGAGGTGCTCCAATTGCAGGGCCTTGGCCACTTCTTTGATCTGGCGATCGATCTCATCCTTTGGCACCTTGTGGATGCGCAGGGAGTAGCCCATGTTCTCGGCCACGCTCATATGTGGGTACAGAGCGTAGGATTGGAACACCATGGCCACACCACGATCGGCTGGCGAAACATCGTTCACCACTTCACCATCAATTAAGAGCTCACCTGCACTGATGGACTCTAAGCCAGCGATCATACGCAGCATGGTGGACTTACCGCAGCCCGATGGGCCCACAAAGACGCACAGTTGGCCATCATCAATCTTGAGGTTGATGTTCGATAAGGTTACGACCTTGCCGTAGGCCTTGAGCACGTTCTTAAACTCAATACTTGCCATTGCTATCTCCAGCTACTCAGTATCTGCCAAGGTGCATCCCTGTCTCTTTTATCTTGGGCGTTTGGCAAGAGATGCCTCTGTCTTCCTCTGAGCCGTACCTAACTCAACTCGAAAAACTCCTTTCCCCAAAAACCTCGTTGTTCTGGTGCCTCTTGGGGAATCCTGCACTTGCCGAGTTTGCCTGCAAGCATAGGCTTGGCAACGCTTACTTGTCAGGGGTGAACACAAAGTGCAGTGAGGCGGCATACATAACGTTGTTTATGGTGTTGTTATAAATTAAACATCAAAAATGTCTAATTTCTTACAAAATGACCGCCTCTTTGCACAGAAATATACTTTCTTTTTGATACAAATTTCATAATTTTGCGCAAATATTGCGGCCCAGATCACGAAATAAAGCAAAATCGATAGGGAATTTACCGCGCTTAGTATATCGTTTAACAAAAATCACCCTGTGTCACAAAGGCCATAAGAAAGCGTGAAAATGCTATCAATGGCGTGCGAATGCGGGTATTTTTTGTGCTCTGATGTTACACGTTCACATTGTGTCATTCTTGTATAGCAGTTCTGCATCAGACTAATATCCTCCTAGTATGAAGCTCTGTTTTAAAAACCTGTTTTTTAGCGTTGTTTGTGCTGACTTTTACAGGGTTAGGACAGAGGGCGATAGCTTGGAATTGAGCAGTTTGCGCAGTGTGAATGTTGAGCACTTGTGAGTTGTAGTTAGTGTTTGTTCGTTTTCTAAGAGGTGTAGATATGACTTTGAAGAAGGGTCTGCTGGCTATGGCTTTAGCCGCTCTATCTTGCTCGGCTATGGCTGCCACTGAGCTCAATGTCTGGGAAGACATTCAAAAGTCAAAGGGTATCACTCAGGCTGTGGCTGACTTCGAGAAGCAGTACGACGTTAAGGTCAATATCCAAGAGATGCCTTACGCCCAGACCATCGAAAAGCTACGTCTGGACGGCCCATCTGGCATCGGCCCTGATGTGTTAGTGATTCCTTCTGATCTGTTAGGTGCTGCCGTGGTGCAGGGCATGATCGCTCCTATGGCTAACGCTACTGGCGACAATATCAACGATTATGTCGAGAGCGCTTTAGGTGCCTTCACCTCTAATGGTCAGATTTACGGTTATCCAAAGGTAGTTGAGACCTTAATGCTCTTCTACAACAAGGATAAGATCGCTAAGCCTTTTGAGACCATGGACGAGTACTTCAAGTTCTCCGAGGAGCAAAAGGCCAAGGGTGAGTATGGCTTAATTGCTAAGTTCGATCAGGTCTATTACAGCTTCGGTGCTATGTATGCCTACGGTGGTTACATCTTCAATCGCGATGATAAGGGCAACTTCAACCCAGAGGATGTGGGCTTAGCTAACCAAGGTTCTGTGGACGCTGTGTCCTACTTAAAGTCCTTCTTTGATAAGGGCTTAATTCCAACCGGTATTTTGGGTGATAACGGCTTAAATGCTATCGATACCCTCTTCACTGAGAAGAAGGCAGCTGCTGTGATCAACGGCCCATGGGCTTTAGAGCCATATGCTAAGGCCGGTGTGAACTATGGTGTGACTCCATTACCAAAGATGCCAAATGGCCAGAGCATGAGCTCCCTGTTAGGTGTTAAGGGCTATGTGATCTCCACTTGGAGTACCCAAAAGGAGCTGGCTGAGAAGTTCATTCAGTTCATCAACCAACCTCAATACGCCAAGATCCGTTTCGAGCAAACTGCTGAGATCCCACCTTTAAAGAGCGTGATGAGCGATCCAGTGATCACCAAGAATGAGGCTGCTAACGCTATCGCTATTCAGTCGACTCGCGCTGTGCCAATGCCTTCGATCCCAGAGATGGCTCAAGTTTGGACTCCTATCGACGCCGCTTTACAGCTGTCGGTATCTGGCAAGCAAGATGTGAAGGAAGCTTTAGAGGGCGCTGCTCAGCAGATCAACGATTCCATCGAAGCTTTCCGCGCTGGTTATTAATCAGCTGATCTATGCCCCCACATCAGGCCTAGCCTGAGAGGTCTAGTCTGAGAGGTCTTGCCTGCAAGGCATAGTCCGAGGTTTTACCTGATGTGGTTCCCTGCGATGACGTAATGCTCTTGAGATCGCAGGGTTACGACTTCAGGCTTAAAGCGGCACAGTAGCGAGAGTGCAGGGCTGGCTAGCTTTAAGCCTGAATTGTTTTCCCTCTAAGTGAGCTTTAGTTATGAGTACGGTAGCTAACAACGCACCTGCTGGCACTACGCAGACTCATCATGCCATGATCGCGCTGCTGTGTGGCATCATTCCAGGTTGCGGCCAGTACTACAACAAGCAGGTGGTAAAAGGCCTGATCTTTACTATCTTCTTGTTCTCTTTCTTCTTTTGCAGCCGTGATCTGATCGACCATGGTCTGTGGGGTTTAGTCACCTTAGGTGAGACAGTCGGTAAGGACAACTCCATCTTCTTGCTGGCAGAAGGTATTATCACCGTCTTACTGATCTGCTTTGCTCTCACCATCTACTACATCTCGCTGCGAGATGCCTATAAGAATGGTAAGCGTCGTGATCGTGGCCTTGCTCTCTATTCGGTGACTCGTCAGTATCACAACCTGCTTGATTCTGGCTTCCCTTACCTCATGATCACCCCAGGTTTCATTATCTTGGTGTTCGTGGTGGTGTTCCCAATCATCTTCGGTTTCTCGATCGCCTTCACTAACTACAACCTGTTCAACAGCCCTCCAGCTAAGCTGGTCGACTGGGTTGGTCTGCGCACTTTCACCAACATCTTCACCATCAAGCTGTGGCGTAACACCTTCTTTGATGTGTTGCAGTGGACAGTGGTGTGGACAGTGGTCGCTACCACCTTACAGTGCTCTGTAGGTATTTTGCTGGCTATTCTGGTCAACCAAAAGGATCTGCGTTTCAAGCCCTTAATCCGTACCATCTTCATTCTGCCATGGGCAGTGCCAGGCTTCGTGACCATTCTGGTGTTTGCCGGTATGTTCAACGATTCCTTCGGTGTGATCAACAACACCCTGTTACCAATGATTGGTATCGATCCTAAGGCTTGGCTCACCGACCCATTCTGGACTAAGGTCGCTTTGATCATGATGCAAACTTGGTTGGGCTTCCCATTCGTGTTTGCTATGACCACTGGTGTGTTGCAGGCTATTCCTGATGACCTCTACGAGGCTGCAACCATGGACGGTGCTGGCCCATTCACCAAGCTGAAGACCATTACTCTGCCTCTGGTGCTGTACTCCATCGCCCCAATCATCATTACCCAGTACACCTTCAACTTCAACAACTTCAATATCATCTACCTGTTCAACAACGGTGGTCCAGCAGTACCTGGTTCCAATGCAGGTGGTACCGATATTCTGGTGTCCTGGATTTATAAGTTAACCATGTCCTCCTCACAATACGCTATTGCTTCGGCTATCACCATTCTGCTCTCGATCTTCGTGGTTGGTGTAGCTCTGTGGCAGTTCCGCTCCTCTAAGTCGTTCAAGAACGAAGACATGATGTAAGGAGAGGTCAAATGGCACAAGAAACTAAGAAAAAGAGCATTAAGCACGAGCGCTTTGTGCGACTGGCTCTCACCTATTTTGTGGTGTTTATCGTCTCTGTCATCATCATCTACCCATTGGTGTGGACGGTGGGCGCTTCGTTAAACCCTGGCAATAGCTTGATGAGCTCCTCCATCATTCCAGAGAACGTTTCCTTTGAGCACTACGAGGATCTGTTTAACGGTAAGACCAATTACCTGATCTGGTATTGGAACTCGCTCAAGATCTCGGTGGCCACCATGGTCTTAACCCTGATCTTCGTGAGCTTCACAGCATACTCCTTCTCTCGCTTCCGTTTCACCGGTCGTAAGAATGGTCTGATGCTGTTCCTGTTGTTACAAATGATCCCTCAGTTCTCTGCCTTAATCGCTATCTTCGTGTTATCGCAGATGCTGGGCTTAGTGAACAGCCACTTAGCTTTAATTCTCATCTATGTGGGCGGCATGATCCCAATGAACACCTACCTGATGAAGGGCTATTTGGATGCTATTCCTAAGGACTTAGACGAGTCGGCTCGTATGGACGGTGCAGGACACTTCCGTATCTTCATCGAGATCATCATGCCATTGGCCAAGCCAATTATCGCTGTGATTGCTCTGTTCTCGTTCACCGGCCCATTAGGCGACTTCATTCTGTCGACCACCATCTTACGTACCCCAGACATGTACACCTTACCAATTGGTCTGTACAACTTAGTGGCTCAGAAGATGGGTGCCAGCTATACCACTTACGCAGCTGGTGCAGTGTTGATTGCAGTGCCTGTAGCTCTGCTCTACCTGTGGTTACAGAAGTTCTTCGTCTCCGGCTTAACCGCTGGTGGTTCCAAGGGCTAAACCATTACAGGCTATGGCTGCTTATAGGAGCCATAGCGATCCAAGCCCAAGCCCAAGCTCAAGCTTGTGGCTTGGGGGCAAGACGGCTTTGCCAGTTAATGGCAAGGCTGTCGCTGCGCAGCAAAGCTTTTGCTTTGCAGAGCTGTTGCTGCGCAAGCTGCTGCATCGACAGTATTGTCCTGCACGCACTTGGCTTCACTGGGGCTGTGAAGTTGAGTGCTTGCAGCACAGGATTGTTGCTTGTTTTTGCAAAGGCGGGTTATAAATTAACGTGCGGTTGTGCCCGTATTCTGAGGGCTTGTTCTCTCATCAACAGAGATGGCAAGCACTTAAGATCAGATCGCATGGCTCTAGATCGCAATGAGACTGAGGTCAGTCTTGTGGGATCAGCTGAGGTAATTTGTAACGGCCTTTGAGTCTTTTTTGGTGTTGGTTGTTACCTGCAAAGGATGAGCTATGCGTCTTAAGAAATTATTTCTCGCTATGGCAATGAGTTCCATGATGGCTACTTTGGCAGCTGGAGTTTCCGGTTGTACTTCTACAGATGCAGGTAGCACTGCTAATACCGCTACAGGCGTGTTTGCCCCTGCACAGGTCAAGGCTGATTTTGTTAAAGGCGCTGACATCTCTACCTTACGTGAGATGGAGGCTGTGGGCTATAAATACTACGGCTTTGACGGTAAAGAGGGTGATGCTTTAACGCTGTTGCAACAACAGGGCTTTAATTATGTGCGTCTGCGTTTATGGAATGATCCATACGACGCCAATGGCAATGCCTATGGTGGCGGTACCAATGATCTGGAGACCGATTTAGCTTTAGCTAAGCGTGCTAAAGACTTAGGCATGGGTTTCCTGCTCGATTTCCACTATTCTGATTTCTGGACTGATCCAGGCAAGCAATTTAAGCCAAAGGCTTGGGCTAACTTAAGCTTTGATGAGCTCAAGCAGGCCGTTTACCAATACACCTACGACACTATCGTTGCTTTTAAAGAAGCCGGTGTTATGCCTGACATGGTACAGGTAGGAAATGAGATCACATCCGGTATGCTCTGGCCAGATGGTAAGAGCTGGGGCCAAGGTGGTGGTGAGTTTGACCGTTTATCTGAGCTCTTAAAGTCGGGTATTTCCGGTGTCAAGGACGCTGCTGGTGATGCTGATGTGAAGATCATGCTCCACCTCGATAAGGGTACCAAGCAAGAGCAATACAAGTGGTGGTTTGACGAGATCACCGCACGCAACGTGCCTTTCGATGTGATCGGTATGTCCATGTATACTTGGTGGGATGGCCCGATCTCTGATCTGTCCAACAACATCAAGTTTGTGAACGATACCTATCACAAGGACGTCTATGTGGTAGAGGCTGCTTATGCTTATGGCCTCGACAACCCAGACGGCATTGATAACACCTTTACCCAAAAGGAAGCTGATACCTCAGGTTATCCTGCCACTGTAGAAGGCCAAGCTCAGTACTTAAAGGATTTGATGGAAGCTATTTCTTCCAACGAAAACGGCAAGGGCCTCTTCTATTGGGAGCCAGCTTGGAAGGCTCATGAGAACATCACTTGGGCTACCAAGGCTGGTATGGACTACACCAATGACCAGTGGAAAGAAGGTAACTCTCGTGAGAACCAAGCTCTCTTTGATGACCAAGGTAAGATCTTAGAGTCCGTTAAGGTTTTCAATGACGCTCAGTAATCACAAGTGAGCAGTAGCTGTTTTTTAGTTAATAGCTACATTTTAGGGGCTGATCAGGAGTGGTTAGCCCCATTATTTGGCCTTGTGGACAGACACATGAGACCAAGTAAATATTGACGCCAATGGCCATGTCTATGGCCTGAAAAAGGTATATGCTGATTATTTTCCTTGCGTAATGGCGTCTTGCTCTCTGTTTTGTTAAAAAAAGAGAGCCTTGCAAACGCTAGCTAGGGCTGGCCACGTCTCTAGCGCTTATTGTGCTGATTAAGCTCTAAAGCCTCACTGCGGATGAAGTGAGAGCGTTGTGGTGTGTTTCTTTATTTGTTTGAGAAAGGATTTCGCGATGTCTTTTACCCCTCTATTCGGTCAAAAGATCATGTACGGCGCGGACTACAATCCGGAGCAATGGCTGGAGCATGATGAGGGTTTTGAAACTATCCTCAACAAAGATCTCGAAATGATGCAGCAGGCTCACTGCAACATCATGTCGGTGGGCATATTTTCTTGGGCCCAGCTCGAAGTCAATGAGGATGAGTTTGATTTTTCGTGGCTCGATGAAGTGCTTGATCGTCTCAACGAAAAAGGCATCAAGGTTTTCTTAGCTACCCCAAGTGGAGCCCGCCCTCACTGGCTGGCTAACAAGTATCCAGAAGTCTTACGTGTCAATGAGCGTCGCGAGCGTGCTTTATTCGGTGCCCGTCACAACCACTGCATGACTTCGCCTAAGTATCGCGAGCGTGTCCGTATCATCAACACCAAGTTAGCTGAGCGCTATGGCCATCACCCAGCAGTGATCGGCTGGCACTTATCCAACGAGTATGGTGGTCAGTGTCACTGCCCTCTGTGTCAGGCTAAGTTCCGTGAGTGGTTAAAGCAAAAGTACGGCACTATTGAGAACTTAAACAAGCAATGGTGGAACACCTTCTGGTCTCACACCTATACCGATTGGAGCTATATTGAGTCGCCTTCTTCCATTGGTGAGAATGGTGTACATGCCCTTTACCTCGATTGGATGCGCTTCAGCAGTGAGAATGCTTTAGATTTCTGCAAGGCTGAGCGTGATACAGTTAAGGCCATTACTCCAGATCTGCCTGTGACTGCTAACTTCATGGAGTTCTTCTACGATTACGATTACTTCAATTGGGCTCCAGAGTTGGACTTCATTTCTTGGGATGCCTACCCTCAGTGGCATAACTTTGCAGATCCTGACTACATCGCCAGCTACACCGCAATGAATCACGATCTGATGCGCTCTTTAAAGGGGGGTCAGCCTTTTGTCTTGATGGAGTCGACTCCAACTAACACCAATTGGCGTCCTTTGAGCACCTTAAAGCGCCCTGGCATGAACATCTTAAGCTCGCTGCAAGCTGTGGCTCATGGTGCTGATTCGGTACAGTACTTCCAGTGGCGTAAGAGCCGTGGCTCCTCAGAGAAGTTCCATGGTGCTATCGTGGATCATGTGGGTCATTTAAATACCCGTGCCGGTCGTGAAGTGATTGAGCTGGGTAAGATCCTTGAAAAGCTCTCTGAAGTGGCTGGTTCCGCTGTAGATGCCAAGGTGGCCATTGTTTTCGATACCCCAAACCGCTGGGCTGTAGATAATGCTCAAGGCCCACGTAATAAGGGTGTTGATTACTTACCTCTGTGCTTAGACTACTATCGCCCATTCTTTAAGCGTGGTATTGCGGTAGACGTGATCGATGAGACCTGCGATCTTAGCAAGTACAAGTTAGTGATTGCCCCAATGACTTACATGATGCGTGATGGCTATGCCGATCGCGTCAAGAAGTTTGTGGCCGATGGTGGTACCTACTTGTCCACTTACTGGTCTGGCATCGTGAACGAGACCGATCTGTGCTTCTTAGGTGGCTTCCCTGGTGAGCTCATGGATGTGATGGGCATTTGGGAAGAGGAGATCGACTCTTTAGATGAGGACGTAATCGTTCCTGTGCGTTTAGAGCCATTGGGCTTAGAGCGCGGCTTTAAGTCAGATAACTATTACGGCACTCAGCTCTTTGGTCTGGTCAATCCAGCTCCAGATACTGAGGTGCTCTTAAGCTATGACTACCAGTTCTATAAGGGCAAGCCAGTGCTGACTCGTCACCCATATGGTCAGGGTGTAGCTTACTATGTGGCTTCCCGTATGGATCCTGGTTTCCTCGATACCTTAGCTCAGATGCTGAGCCAAGAGCTCAAGCTCACCAATGCCTTCAATGAGCCTGCTATGCCATTCCGTGAGGGTGTGAGCGCTATGGCTCGTTGCAATGATAAGTACCGTTATGTGTTCTTATCCAACTACTCTGAGCATGACCAAATGGTGAAGCTGAACAGCGTGTATGAGGACATGTTGGCTGAGCCAGAGCAGCAGCGTCATATCAGTGGCATCGTGTACTTGAAGCCATATGACGCACGTGTCTTCCGCCAGGCTTTATAGGCGTAAACGCAGGCGTAAACGTAGGCGTATAACGCGTGCTTTTTTTGAGCTGGCTGCTGTGCTGGTGCCAGCTTAATTTTGACAGGGGCAGGGCCAAAAGCTCTGCCCTTGCTGTTTGTGGGATAGATTGAGACTGTACTTGGTTGCTTGAAAAACTATTCGCGATGTGACTAGCGGCTTTTTATGGCATAGCAACAATAATATTGTTGACAAATCTTACATGCTGATAAGGGAAAAATGGCTTGCATATGCAGTTTGTATCGATCATTATGCTATGCTAATCCGGATCGATATTATGACTCTTGAGATCAAGAGAAAAATATAAGCGATCATCTCCATCCGATTTGTCACATGCTTTAGAACAGATTAAGAGAAGATAAGAGGTTAGCCGTGGAAGACTTTGGTGCTAACGTAGAAGATGGTGTAGGCACTCCCTCATCTGCCACTACAACTCAAGCCAAAAAGGCTAAAGTTAGAAGTAAGAGCAAAAATAGTAATGCCTCAACAGGTAGTGGCGTTGACGTATCTTTATCTAAGCATACTTCCGCGCAACCGAAGAAAGCGTCTGCAGCTAAAGCTGCTAAAACAGCCAAAACAGCTAAAGCGGCTAAGGCAGCTCAAGCAGAGTCCGCTGTTGCTGGGGAGCCAGATTTAGCTAGTGGGCATAGTGACAAAGTTGCCACCAAAACCAGAGCCAGAGCCAAAGCTAAAGGTCAAACTAAGGCTAACGATACCTCTGGCGCAGCCCCTCTTTTAGCTGGCACAGAACAAGATTTACAAACAGAGCTTGATGTACCATTGGCTGCATCCGAAACTCCTTCTGCGTCTTCCCTCAGGGGAAATCAGGATGTGGACAGTGTTATGTCTTCCTCTGAGCAAGCTGCACCTGCATCTCATACTTTAAACGCTTCACACGTTTTAAGTGCAGGTACTCTTTCCTCTAGCTCGACCTCCTCTCCTCTTACCTCTCGCTCCATAAATAGTCCTGCCAGTAGTGTTAAGGCCGTGTTTGCTGCCAAAAATGGCAGTCGCAAAGTGACCATGCAGGATGTGGCACGGCATGCAGGTGTGTCTTATCAGACCGTATCACGTGTGCTTAATACGCCGGATAAGGTCTCAGAGGCTACACGTCGTAAGATTGATCAGGCTATTGCTGAGCTCAAATATGTCCCAAATCTGCTGGCTCGTCAGCTGGGTAAAGCCGAGCGCAACGTCATTGGTGTAGTCAATGTGCCGCGTGCCATGCAGCCAAGCACCGGTGTGCTTACTTACCTCAAGGATTTAGCGGATAAGCATGGCTATAAGCTCATGCTGGTGGTATTGGAGAACCCAACCTACGATAACCTCAAGCAGTGCATGGATGAGCTGCATTCACAAATGATTAGCAAAGTGCTGATCAATGCACCGCTCTCCACTGAGATTGCCGATCGGGTAACGCAAGAGTATCAGGAGAGCAAGATCATCTTCCTTGATGTGGATCCTCTGTGTCCTGTGCTTAACGTCTGCTTTAATCCTTTGGACGGCACCTTAGCTTCGATCCGTTATTTAAAGGAGTTGGGGCATAAGAAGATTGTGATCATTCGTGGCCCTAGCGGCGAGATCACTTCAGATCTGCGCTATGACGCGTGGGTACGCTGTGCTAAGACCATGGGATTAGAGATTGTGGCGGTAGAAGAGGGCGAGTGGACCAGCGAAAGCGGCTATAACGCGATGCAACGCCTTATCGATCAGTCTTGCGATTTCACTGCCGTAGTCTCGGGTAACGATGAAATGGCTTTAGGAGCCGAGGCGGTGTTAAACCAGTATGATTTACGGGTGCCACAGGATGTCTCGGTGATCGGTTATGACAATATTGTCGATAGTGCTTTCTTTTTACCAGCGCTGACTACTGTCAACCTCGATCGTAAGATGCAGATTGAGATCGCTTTCCGTAAGCTGATTTCTGATGATACCTCCTCATCGCTGCTGCCAACCAATCTGGTGATCCGTCAGTCATGCTGTCCACCACTAGCCAATAATCCAACCGATTTCCGCTCGATTTCCAAGGCCTTGCGCAACATTGCCCTGCACCTTGAGGAAGCCGCAAAGGATGCAGCTTTGCCTTAGGCCCTGAGAGGCCTTAGGATGGGCCTGATAGGCCTTAGTGCCCTTAGTGGGAAGCATAAGCACAGCATAAGCGCCGTGTATTGCGGCGCTGTGGCTAAAGTGAAATAGGTGCTTGCTATTTTGTTGTCATTTGCTATAATGTGGCGGCTTCGCTGGTTTAGCTCAGTTGGTAGAGCACCTGTTTTGTAAACAGGGGGTCGTGGGTTCGAGACCTACAACCAGCACCATCCCTTCCTTTTAGCTCTTAAGCTTATCTCTTTGTTCCTTCCATCGTTCCGTTTCGTATTTCTTCACTTTTATCTTGTTGCTGTTCTCAGTATTAGGGTTTAGTGTATCTTGTTGAGATCTTGAACGACATTGTGCCGCTACTGTGCCGTGACCGTGCAGCCCTCAAAGATAAAGCGCTTATTTAATGGATTTTTGTTGAGTGGCGTTTGTGGGGGCAAAAGAATTAGGATTGTAATCGTTTGCATTTTTTGCGCGGTATTGAGGTTGTTGGTATAGTAGTTATAATTAACCTCCCTAAAAGGTTTTAGCCTTGGGATGAGAGCAAGTATTTCCAGAGGTGACACAAATTGCGCTCTTGAGTGCAGTGGGTCAAACTGATACCTAGCACATTGCTGTTCTAGTGAGCAAAGAGAAAAGAGCTTAACCATGGTCATGGTAAAGCAAGGGAATAAAGGCTTGTGCTGTGCCGCTTTTGTGATAATTGCTGAGCTTTTTCTGCCTAAATTAGGCTTTGTGCCAAGATTTGGCTTAATATTAGGATAGTATCAGTTGGGATCTAAAAGATAGTTTTTCTCAGCTCCGATGCGTATCAAGCTCATATTTGCTTTTAGCAAGTAAGATGCGCTCCCGAGCCAATAGCTGAGTTCTCTGCTTGGGATGTGTGAGGGCACAGCCAAAGTGGGTTGTCATTTTAGGGTGTGCCATTGAGGCAGAATGCTCATGCTTTTTGAGAAGCACTAGATCTTTTTGAATTAATCAAAACTTTGGAGGACGGTAAGACCGCTCCTCTCCTAAGGGTCTTAAGAGTCTTAAGAGTCTTAAGAGATTGGTGGCTCCTTGCCGGAATGAGATGAAGAAAAACTTTTTAGCTGCAACTGTTGCTGCTGCCTTATTGGCTGCTACTAGCGTAGCTTCTGCTGCTGTTCCTGATACCTTCTACGCCGGTGTGCGTGGTGGTTATATCCACACTGATTGGGATAGCTCCGCTTCTGATTATTGGCAAGAGGGTGATAACTCTGGCTATGGCTTAGGTCTGTTTGGTGGCTATAGCTTCAACGAGTACATCAGCTTAGAGCTGGGCTACAACTTCTGGGATAGCTTTGGTGCTGATTCTTATGATGGTCTCGAGACTAAGGATCTGACCATTCATGGCCCTGAGGTTAGCGCTCGTTTATCCTTCCCTCTGACTGCCTCTGGTACTGACATCTTCTTACGTGGCGGTGCCATGTATGCTTTCGGTACTAGCAGCAGCGATAAAGTGGCTCCTGTGGTCGGTGCTGGTGTGAACTTCATGTTAACCGACAACGTAGCCTTACGTTTAGGTTATGACCGTTACTTCTCGGTCTATGACGACGACAACGATACCCAAGGTATCGATTTTGACGCTGATTGGTACTACATTTCTCTGGGCTATGTCTTCGGTGATCGCAGCACTCCAGCTCCAGTTGAGCCACAGCCAATCACTCAGACCGTGACCACCACTTACAGCTTAGATGCTAATACTACCTTCGGCTTCGACAGCTCTGTCTTAAGCCAGCAAGGTAAGGATGCCATCAGCCAAGTCGTGTTTGATGCTCAGAACGCCAACTTAGACGGTGCTCAATACACTGTGACTGGTTACACCGATCGTTTAGGCCGTGAGGCTTACAACCAGCGTCTGTCCGAGCGTCGTGCTCAGGCCGTGGCTGATGAGTTAGTCGCTAAGGGCGTGCCAGTTGGTGCTATTAGCGCCGTAGGTATGGGCAGCGCCAACCCAGTGTCTGTTGGTTGCGATGGCTTAAGCCGTAACGACCTGATCAAGTGCTTAGCTCCAGATCGTCGTGTTGAGGTGCAAGTCACTGGTACTACCACCACTACTGAGCAAGTTTCTGCTCAATAGTCATGGGGCTCTAAAGAGAGCCAGCCTAACTAGCTGACAGCTGTCAGCCGATAGCTGACAGCTAACAGCCGACAGTTAACTCAACCAGTGTTGTTAACTCAACCAGTGTTGAGCGGTCTCCAAAATGGTTAGCCATAGAAATATGTGCGTAGCTGTAAGTGACCGACAGTAGCAGCAGCTGGACTAGGCTAAAAACAAAATACAAGCCTGATCCTCTCAAGGCTTTGCGCTTAGAGGATAAGGAATTTTGCGAAACCCCTGATATGTTCATCATGTCAGGGGTTTTGTGCTTTTAGGCCAGTCCTAATGGCAAAATGGATATTTAACCGGTTTTGGCTGCTTTTTGTAATTTTTGGGTGGCAGCTGACACAACATGCGTGGGCTTTCATTCAATACGCTCAAAAATAGTTGAGTAAATACAGAGAAATTGATATTTGGCTCACATTTTTGACTTTTAAGTAAAAAATTTTTGATTGAATTAAGAAAAACTTGAGTATAGTGAGCTCTGACGATAGAGATGAGGGGAGTAGGGCTCAACTCAAAAGGAGAGAGACATGGAGCAAGAAAACGCCCTGATCCTGAAGCAATACTGCGTCATGGTGGACATGCTGGGACTGTTCTTTAAAGACAGCGTTGAAGTGGTTCTGCATTCGCTTGTTGATATGGAGCGCTCAGTGATCTATATCCACAACGGACAGAAGACTGCCCGCAAGCTAGGCTCTCCTGTGACGGATAAAGCTTTACGCATCTTAGAAGAATTTCAGCGTACCAAGCGTACCTTGTTCGGCCCTTACAAGACGGTGTCGCGTGAGGGGCATGTGATGAAGTCGGTGACGACAGTGATCACTAACTCTGCCGAGCAAGCGATTGGTTTACTCTGCATTAACTTTGATCTGGCAACGCCAGTCAATGAGCTCTTTGCCATTCTCTGTGCTGATTTTGAAGGGGCACGTACCAGTGCTACTACTGTAGCCAGTGCTGCTACTGTAGCAGCTAACACAGCGGGAACAGTTGAGACGGAAGGTGCAGTTGGAACTTTAACTTCCCCACAAGGTGGGCAAATAAAGGATCTGACTGTGAACGCCAACACTAAGCCTGCTGTCGCCCTGAACGTGCCTGTAAGCTCTGATAGCCTTGCTGATGTCGGTGAACACTTTGCCACTGATATCCACGATCTCCTCAACACTACCGTCAACCAAACTCGTAATCAAGTCATGCGGGATGACAGCATTCCGCAGCGACAAAAGAATAAGGTCATTATCCAAGAGCTTAATAAGCAAGGCCTGTTTAACCTACGCAATGCTGTGCCGATCATTTCTGAGATCTTGCAGTTGTCGAAAGATGCCATTTATCTGCATCTGCGCTCCTGCAAAAAGTAATGGTCTCGTTGAAAGTGATTGCGTAGGGGATAGTCGTCATTGTGAGCTCTTGGTCGAGGGTGAGCCATGCGTGCCACCTGTGGAGGATTCTCAATGAGTGCCGTTTCCATTAAGCCAATTTCCGCCCCCGATGCTCCCGCTGCTGTTGGCCCTTATAGCTGTGCTGTGGCTTGCTCAGGACAGCAAACCATCTATGTTTCTGGCCAATTACCAATTGATCCACAAACGGGCGTCATGAGCTCTGACATCAAAGAGCAGACCGAGCAAAGTCTCCGCAACGTTGCTGCTTTACTCAAGAGTGCAGGTGCCAGCTTGCAAAATGTGGTTAAGACCACTGTTTTCATCACCAATATGGACGATTTTGCAGCTGTTAATGAGGTCTATGGCTCCATTTTCACTAGCCCATACCCTGCTCGTAGCTGCTTTGAAGTGAGCAAGCTGCCAAAGGGGGCCAAGGTCGAAATCGAGTGTGTAGCGGTGCTCTAAGCGCCAGAAGAGTCGAGAAACATACAGGTAGAGGAATAGAGCACAAGCAATATCAGTCGCTCAACGCTTGCTGCTCGTGACTTTCTTTTTCCGCCTGTTTTTCGCAGCATTATTCCGTTGTGGTGAAAAGGAGCTTTTATGGCACCTGCAAAAGAGAAAAAAGAACTCTCGTTCTTTATGGCAGTATTGCCAATCTTAGCCATGATCCTGTTTTTGGGCGTGGGTTACATTACTTTGGGACTGCGCGCTGAGCCAATGATCCTGCTCTCTGCCGCTGTGGCTTCCCTAATTGCCTATTTCCATGGCTATTCATGGAACGACATCTTAGATGCTATTGTCGAGAAGCTGGCTAAGGCCATGCCAGCCATCTTGATTCTGATCTCGGTCGGCTTCCTGATCGGCTCTTGGATGATCGGTGGCACCATTCCAATGATGGTGTATTACGGTCTGAAGTACATCGATCCGTCATACTTTTACGTCTCAGCCTTCTTGCTGACCGCTTTAGTGTCCACCTGTACCGGTACTTCTTGGGGTTCGGCTGGCACTATTGGTGTGGCTTTGATGGGCGTGGCTTTTGGTCTGAATTTAAGCCTGCCAATGGCTGCTGGTGCCGTTCTTTCTGGTGCCTATTTTGGTGACAAGCTCTCCCCTCTGTCAGACTCTACCAACTTAGCCTCGATTGCCGCTGGCTCGCCACTGTATGCTCACATTGCTCACATGCTGTGGACAACTGGCCCAGGCTTCATCATCTGCTGCTGCATGTACACCTATTTTGGTATTTCGCAGCACATTGGTCACATCGACACCCCAGAGCGTATCGTGCAGATCACCTCGTCTTTAGAGGGCACTTTTGACTTTAACCTGCTCGTGTTGTTACCTCCTGTGCTGGTGTTAGCTGGTTCTCTGCTGCGCAAGCCAACCATTCCAGTGATGTTCTTAGCCTCGTTTGTCTCACTGATCTGTGCTGTTGCTTTCCAAGGCTTCACCATTAATCAGTGCTGTGAGGCAGTGATCGGTGGCTTTAAGCTCTCCATGATCTCAAATCAGGAGTTGGTAGCCAGCTTCCCACCTGATGTAGCTCGCCTCTTAGAGCGCGGCGGCATGGTGGCCATGATGAACACCTTAGTGATCTGCTTCTGTGCTTTCGCCTTTGCTGGTTCGATGTCGGTAGCCGATTCACTGCGCATTGTGATCAGTCGCTTCCTCTCCGGTGTGAAGAGCACTTTCCGTCTCATCGCTACCACCTTACTTTCCACAGTCTTAATTTGCGGTATTACTTCCAATGGTCAGCTCTCGGTGCTGTTACCAGGCGAAATGTTTAAAGAAACCTATCGCAAGTTTGGCTTAGCTCCAACCAATCTGTCCCGTACTGCCGAGGATGCCGGTACTGTGGTCGAGCCAATCCTGCCTTGGACTGCTGCTGGTGTGTATATGGCTACCATGTTAGGCGTGCCAACCTTAGAGTACCTGCCTTATGCCTTCCTGAACTACACCGGTATGATCTTCGCTCTGATCTGGGCCGCAACTGGCATTGGTATCACCAAGCTGAGCAACTTTAAGTATGCTCAAGTCGGTACTCTGGTTGCTGCTGGTGAGTCCAACGCCTCAGAGGTCAAGAGAATTTAAGCTAAAGGCACATCTTTCCTGTAGTCGCAGCTAGCCTCGTGTTTGCGTGGCTAGTCCTAAGGCAGCCGCTGTGCGGCTAGCCCCAAGTAGGCCACGAGTGCCAGCTCGGTGTCTAGCGCGGTGAGCGCTAGCGCCACGTGGCCAGTACGATGCAGGTCAGTGCGCAGTACAGTGCACTGACCTGTGTGCAGTGCGCTGAACAGTGCACTGACCTGCGTGCAGTGCTTGTAGCAGCGGTTGTAGTTGCGGCAGCAGCGGCGGTCGCAGCAGCGGCTCAGGGAGAGAAAAGGAGATTGAGGATGGCATCGGTTTTTGATGAGCATGTCGAGCGTCGCGGAACGCGCTGCGCTAAATGGGACTCTTTTGATCGGATCTATCAGATCCCTGATCTGATCCATGTGGGCTGCGCTGATATGGACTTTAGAGCGCCCGCCCCATTGCTCAAGCGTCTGCATGAGCTCTGTGATCATGGTGTTTTCGGCTATAGCGACATCTTTGATGATTTTTATGAGGCTATTCAGCGCTTCTATAAGGATCATCATCACTGTGAGATCCCTCAAGAGCAGATTGTATTTTGCCCACGAATCAATATTGCCTGTGGTCTGTGTGCTGAGGCCTTTACCCGTCCATACGATGAGGTCTTAATCCATACCCCTTCATATCCACCTCTGCGTCAGGCTATTGAGGAGAATGGACGGCATTTAGTGCAGGTGCCACTGCAATATGAAAATGGCGTCTACAGCTTAACTAAAGAGGCCTTGGAGCAAGCAGTAAGCCCAAGAACTCGTATGCTGATTTTGGTTAATCCACACAATCCTACTACTCGTGTCTTCACTAAAGAAGAACTCACGGTGGTGGCTGACTTCTGTGTGGAGCACGATCTCATTCTCTTTGCTGATGAGATCCACGGGGATCTATTACCAGTAGGTGCCAATTTCGTCTCTGTCTTAGAGCTGGATGCCAAGTACCAAGACCATATCATTATGGCTTCATCTCCAGCTAAGACCTTCAACATGCCTGGTTTAGTTGGCTCCTTCATGGTGATCTCTAATCCAAAGCTCAGAGCACGTGTACGTGATGAGATCTCGCGTATTGGTGAGCATAACCCTAACGCTTTCTTTAATGCTGCCTTGGTCAGTGCTTACACCGAATGCGATGAGTACTTAGCAGAGTTGCGCGCCTATCTCGATCAGAATGAGCAGTACATTCGTCAGGGCTTTGCCCAGCTGTTCCCACAATGCCACGTGTGTAAGCGTGAAGGCAGCTATTTGCTCTGGATCGATATGCAAGCATGCTTCACCACTGCTGAGGAAATGCGTCATTTCTTCTTTGATGAAGCCCATGTGGCGGTGTACTTAGGTGAGCAATTTGGGGCTGGTTGTGAGCGTTTTGTGCGCTTGAATCTCGCAGCTCCGCGCGCCACGTTGGAAGAGGTGATGAAGCGCCTGACCAATGTGAAAGCAGGCCGCCCATATAACGCCGAATAGCTAGCGCTCGGCTAGCTTTTACGGCTGCGGTCTTAAATCTAATCCAAAAAATTAACCAAAAAAGATCTAACGCGCTCCTTACCCACGAAAGAGGCGCGTTTTCTTGTTTTGTGGGCTTACAACATTTTACCCACAATTTGGTCGCCGCGAACAAGCCTCTCTGCGAGCGGTTAGTGCTATCGGCCTAATGGCCATTGCTATGGCAATGGCCATAACGACAACAGCTCTGTCTCCTCGGAAAGGAAACAGGGCCGTAGCTTATCGCCTGTTGGCTAAGAGCCTATGGGCTGAGGGCTTATAGGACGAGAGCCTGTAAGCCCCAGTGCGAGCTTAAGGGAAGCAGGGGCGGGCGCTCCTACTTCTGGTTATCGTAAGCACCGCTGAGGTCGATTTCCTCGACCTCACCCTCACCATCGTCGCTTAGGGCTCCATTGATGATCTGCTGGTAATAATCAATGGTAGAGGCATCAGGGTTGTCTAGAGCTTGGGTGAACATGAACTTGATTTGCTCTAAGACGGTGGAGCGCACAATGAAAACCAGCTTGGACTCATGAGGCTCCTCTGGCCATTCATCCATTTGCGAAATTGGGTAGAGCTGACCTTGGACACCATGGATGATCACAGGCTTGTCTTGGCCTTCGATATCGAGGATGCCCTTAATACGCAGCACCGAGTCACCGTATTGCTGGTTAACGGCGTTGATAGCAGCTAGCAGCACCAGAGAGTTGATTGGCTCGTGACGCACAATGGCAAAGCTATCGATGTTGGTGTGAGCAATGATGCGTGGCTTAGCTACAGCGGCATTGAAGTCCACGTTGGCAGGACGGAATGGAGAGGCGACAGCGGCTGCACCAGTGTCTGCTGTCTTGGTGGTAACAGCCTCAGATGGCACACTGAAGTTGAGCCAAGAGTCGAGCTTCTTGGTGTTGTTACGATCGGAGACCTTGTATGGGCCGATCTCTTCGATCACCTTAGGGGTGATATTGCCCTTAACGATAGGGTAGATCTTGGCGCTGGAATTGATCTTATGGGCGATCTCGCCAATGGCAGCGATCTCTTCAGCGTCAATTAAGTCAGTCTTGGAAATTAAGATCAGGTCAGCTAAAGCGATCTGTTTAACGGCTTCGTATTGCTTTTGCAGCTGCTCACGGATGAATTGGCCGTCGAGGACGGTGATGGTGCCGTCATACACAAAGTTTTCTAAGCAGAAGTCATCATTGTTTAAGGTACCGATCACGCCAGCAGGATCAGCAAGGCCTGTGGTCTCGATCAGGACACGCTTAAAGGCAGGGATGGTGCCTTCTTGAGCCTTAATGAGGTTGGTGGCCAGAGATTGGATCAGCTCACCTTGGAGAGTGCAGCAGATACAACCAGAGCCTAAGAGCACCACGGTATCGTCTACAGCTTGCACTAATTCATGGTCTAAGCCGACGTCACCAAATTCGTTGATTAACACCAAGGTGTCCTTGAACTCATCAGTGTTAACCCATTTGTTTAATAAGGTGGTTTTACCGCTTCCTAAGAAGCCGGTGATGATGTTAACAGGGATCTTGTTATCAACTTCAACTTGCTCAGACATGATACTTCCTAGCAAAAAGACAAAAAATGGAGCAGAGCCTTAGCTCAAGTGCAGAGAAATGACCGTGCGCTATAAGCGTTGCTTGGCAGTTAGGCAATGCTACCCAAACGCACATTGTACTCTGATCCGGCCTAAAAAAGCCGATTGAGGTGCGATCTGAGAAGAAAAGGCAGGGGAAATTGAGATGTGGACGTGTAAGAGTAGCAGGTGTTCGCGGGGGCTGGTGAGGGGCTGCTGACAGCCGAGCGGCGCAAAGCACCGCTCAGCGAAAATACCGGAGGTCTCCGGTTATGGGCGCGGTCGCTGGACTAAGCCCATGGAAGGTAGCCTAAGAGCAGGAGCCTGTGGGGTTGGTTACTACTTCTTGTCGGACTCAACTGGCGTCTCTGCCTTGGCGTCGGAGCTGTTCCCCTCTGGATCCAGAGTGCTGAGATCCGTGGTGCCATTGAACAGGAAGTTTAAAGCCTTGCTTAAGGCCGGATTACGATAGTTGTCGGTCTCATTGAGGATGTCGTGATAAGCATGAGGGATCAGCTCATAGCGTGGAGGGATCGGATCTTCCTGATGCTTTTGACAAAATTCCTTTGTGGCCTTGGTGGAGACCACCATGTCAGCACCTGCACCTAAGAACAAGCTTGGGAAGTTAAAGCTGCACTTGATCTTTTGCAGACGCAGCTGGGCCTGCATACAGCACTTCACAAATTTGTAGGTAGGGCCTGCTAAAGCCAGCTGTGGATGGGTGGCATAGTAGTCATGGTAGAGGTTGTAGCGCAGTGGACTGTGCGAGTGGAAGTTCTCCTCAAATGGGATGCGCACGTATTCCTTACCATGTGGCGTATAGGCCAGCGCAAAAGCGCGAATATTACACAGGATCTTTAAGGCCGGATACAGCAGCTTGCTTGGGAATGGATAGGTGATCCCTAAGAAAGGTGCAATCAAAGCGACGGACTGTGGCTTAAATGGGTAGGAGGTATTGAAGCAGAACTCCAAAGAGATGAGGCCTCCTAAGGAGAAGCCCATCAGCTTAAAGTTTGGCCCCACATCCATGTAGTTAAGCATGTTCTCCAGATCTTGCCGATAGTGGAGGAAGCGCTCAACGTGGCACTTGTTGCTGTCATACAGCACCATGGAGGATTGTCCTTGGCCACGAACAAAGCACACGAGCACTCTAAGGCCACTATCTTTGAGGTGGTAGAGCAATTCGGCATATTTGTGCTCAGTTTCAGCGCGTCCAGGCACAATGACAAGGGTATTAGAGCTATCGGCTAGATTGACGCCAACACTGTCTTTAGGAGCTGGCAGCTCCAGCACGCTTAAGAAGAGGTTGTCGCTGACATGAATACGATGGTGCTTTAAGTCGTGCTCAAAAAACTCGTCAATCTGTGGGTAAAGGTTTGCTAAGGAAGTTTCCGTACCAAGATTAGTGAAGTTATACATATAGGCTCCCTCTCTTTGTTTGAGGGCCAAGGTGCGGTCGGCTCCCGTCCTTTTCGCTATAGAGAGATAGCGCAAGTTGCAGGCAGCTCTAATTGGCCAAAATACATTATTTTCTATTACTTTAAGACAAAAAGCTTAGTCTTGCACACCGTTTTTTGCTTTTTCTAATTAGATTAACGGATATGACTGACTAAAACCAAAGGGGCGCAACAAAAAAGATGTGAGGACAAAGGGGCCACTGGGGCAAAAGGGGCGTCTGCGCAGACGAAAAGTTGGTAGGAGCCATGAGCGCAGCTGCACTGGTGCGGCCAGCGCAGCTATGTATGGTTGTTAGAAGCGGATGCAGGGTGGCTTGGGGCGGACAATGGCCACATGAGGCCGAAATGGCCTATGTGGCATAAGTGGCCACAGGGTGGCCATTGGGAGGCCACAGAGTGGCCTTAACGGCGACGTACCACCTTGAGGACGTTTGGCACGTCCTTTAAGCGGCGGATCACGCCTTCGAGGTGGAGGCGATCGCGCACTGTCACCGTGAGATTGAAGAGATAGGTGCCATCGTCTTTGATCTCAGAGTTAATGGCATCAATCTGCGAGCCCGCAATATCAACTCCGTTGGAGAGCTCGCTTAAGATGCCTTGGCGATTTTCCAACTCAATGCGCAGGCCGGTCTGGAAGTCCAGATTGGCGGTGACGGCATTATCCCACTCGACCTTGATGAACTTCTCTGGATCCTTATCCGCATCACGCACATTGGAGCAGTTGATGTTGTGGATCACCAAGCCCTTGGTGGTGATATGGCCGATGATCTCATCACCTGGCACAGGGAGGCAGCACTGCGCAAAGGAATAAGGCAGACCGCCGGTACCAATAATTGGCTTGCCCTCGTCAGCTTCGGACAGGTCGCTCTTGAGCTTCTTAGCCACCACCACAGCTAAGATATTGCCTAAAGCTACATCGATCAGCAGGCTGTTAAAGTCTGGCTCTTTGAGATCGCGTAAGACGCTGTCCATGAGCTCAGCTGGCACATCCTCAAGGCGCATGTCCTTAAGCACGTTTTGCAGCAGACGACGTCCGATCAGCACGCACTCTTGGCTCTTGAGGCTCTTTAAGTATTGACGGATCTTAGATCTGGCACGTGGTGTGACCACCGTAGACAGCCACAGAGCATTAGGCTGAGCATTTGGCGAGGTAATGATCTCTACAGCCTGACCCGATTGCAGCGGACGGCTTAGTGGATACATGCGGTGATTTACACGAGCACCGATACAGTGCTGACCGATATCGGTGTGTAAGGCGTAAGCAAAGTCCACAGCCGTTGCACCCACCGGCAGATCAAAGATCTTGCCGTCAGGGGTAAAGACAAAGATCGCATCTGGGAAGAGGTCGGTTTTGACGCCTTCGATGAACTCCATAGAGCTGGAGGCGCTCTGCTGCAGATCGATGATATTCTTAATCCACTGCTGAGCGTTCTTCTGGGCGGTAGTGGAGGTTGGCTCGGAGCCATTCTCCTTATAAGACCAGTGGGCAGCTACACCACGGGCGGCCATTTGATCCATAAACTCAGTACGGATCTGGATCTCAATTGGTACACCATGAGGGCCTACCAGTGAGGTGTGCAGCGATTGATAGCCATTGATCTTAGGAATGGCAATGTAGTCTTTAAAGCCACTAGGACGTGGCTTATACAGATTGTGCATCTGACCTAAGACACGGTAGCAGGTATCCACGTCATCAAGGATGATACGGAAAGCGTAGACATCCATGATCTCGCGGAATTGCAGCTCCTTTTTCACCATCTTCTTGTAGATGGAGTAAATGCGCTTCTCACGGCCAAGCACACGGGCCTTAATGTTGACTTCCTTTAAGCGGCGGGTGATCGATTCTAAGATGTTGTTGATCACCTCTTTGCGATTGTTGCGGGCACGGGTAACAGCGGCTTTGAGCACGCGATAGCGCATTGGGTAGAGCGCAGCAATACCCAGTTCTTCAAGCTCAACCTTGATATCAGAAATACCCAGACGATTGGCGATAGGGGCAAAGATCTCTAAGGTTTCGCGGGCAATGCGCTTGCGCTTATCAGGACGTAAAGAGCCTAAGGTGCGCATGTTGTGAGTGCGATCGGCGAGCTTAATTAAGATCACACGGATATCGCGAGTCATGGCCAAAATCATCTTGCGGAAGTTTTCGACCTGAGCCTCACGATAGTCATGGAAACGGAGCTTATCGAGCTTAGTGACACCATTGACCAGAGATTGCACGGTTTCACCAAACTCTTGTTTAATGTCCTCAGGGGTAACACCAGTATCTTCGACGGTATCATGCAGCAGAGCTGCAATGACGGATTCTTTGTCGAGGTGCATTTGCGCAATGATGGTGGCCACAGCAATAGGGTGGATGATGTAAGGCTCACCTGAGGCGCGCTTTTGCGGAGCATGAGCTTGATCGGATAAGACAAAGGCTCGATCAATATCGACCATGCTTTCAGCTGGCAGATAGGATGAGGCCAGATCGTGTAAAGGCGCATAGTAGTGGAAGTTTGGTGAAGCTAGGGCTTCTTTACTTGGTTCCACTGGTGGATGCACTTCTTCTACTGGCTTAGAGAGGGTGTCAGAAGAAAATTCAGAGCTGGTAGAAAAGGCACTCGTGTCACGGGCATTGAGGTTAGTGCTGTCAAAGACGTCGGTATTGGTGACTACATCGATCGTGCCTTGATTAGCAGCAGAGGCCACTGCATTTTGCTCTTCAGCGTCAATGACGGCTGCTGTAGCGGTAACTGTTTCAGCAGACTTAAGACGAGAGCGTGGTGCTAGATCACGAGGCACTGGCGAAACGAGACTCACAGAGGAAGTATTACCTGCAATTACATCCACACGGCCGCCACCTAAGGAGCCATAAGATGAGCCGGTAAGACCATCAGTACGTGCGCTGAAAGAGTGACTGGCCACCACGTCATTGATGTTAAGACTGGAGCGCTCTGGCGATGTTGCCTGAGGCGCAGCTGTAGCAGCAGCTGGATTTTCTTTAGTAATAGACACAGAGTTGCGCTCCTTGCATCCCGCTTAGTCGTGACTGTGTTGTCTGCGTGCCGTAGTTGGTTGAGGATTGAGACGCAGGCAATTAGAGCTCAAGCATCAGGGAAAAGCTTGAGATCAGTGGGACAAAAGCAAAAACACAGATCCATACACCAAGGCTCTGGTTGGATCGAAACGATATGGGCCTCATATGCCATTAAGCCCCAGAAAAGCGCATGTGGGGTTACAGGCTGGTCGCTAACTATACCGGATGTAGCTCAAGAGGCAAAAGCCCTCATAGCAGTTTACTACAAAAAAGCTTTTTGTGATGTTAAGAGCGCAAGGAAAGCAAAGGAGGGGCAATTTAGGGCGTGAGAGGTGAGAGAAAGACAGTGGAGATTTATTGGCCGAAAGGCCTGCAAGATAAGAAAAGGCCGCATCTAAGATGCGGCTTAAATGGATATGTTTGCGCTGGCGCGGCTTACTCTTAGAGGGCAAACATTTCTGCACCATCAATTGGGGCAAACTCATTGTCTGCTGGTAAGGCGCTGCTGTCGCGCATTAAGTCCTTACGATCTTGCTTATCGAGGAAGTCCTCAGAAATAAGACCTGCCTCAATCTCACGTAAGGCGATGACTGTTGGCTTATCCTTTTCCTCATCGACTAAAGGCTTGCTGCCGTTCATGGAGATCTGACGGGCACGACGAGCTGCGATGAGCACTAAGTCAAAGCGATTGCCAACTTTAGCCACAGCATCTTCAACTGTAACTCTAGCCATTCACAATACCTCGGTTAAGAAAAAGAGCTGTGGGGCAAGGTTGCACCCAAAAAGCTCTAGAGCTGGCCACAGCCACCTCAAAACAAAACAAAAATCTGGGTTTGGCCACTTGCTCACATTAGCCACAATTACAGGTGAGCAGGGAGGGCCAGTGCTCTTGTCAGGACTGACTTTGCTCTGGCGGCTATAGATCTACTATTGCTATAGAGCCAAGAAAGGGGAAGCAAAGATTGAAGCAAAGGCGGGGCAAAAAGCGCGTAAAAAAGTCCGTAAGAGCAAAAGAAAGAGCCCCTATTTACTCAGCTAGCGCATTTATTGGCGCTCGCAGAGCTTAGGGCTAAAAGCACGATTATTCTGAGGGTGCAGAACTCAATTCCCAGCAGTATGCACAGGAAGATATTAGCACCGGAACTCTCTATTTTAGCAAAAATTCGGCCTATCTGAGCGGTAGCAAAAATGAATTGTTGCCGCATGTAGCCCTGCTCTTTTTGGGGAGAGCCCTGCCTTTTGCCGTAATGCCTAAGCCTGAGGGTTCTCGGTAGCAGTCTCTGTGCTGCTAGCCTCAGCTGCTTCGGTGGCCTCAGGAGCTGTACTGGCGTCGGCAGCGCTGGTATCAGCTTGGGCTGCGCTGGCGGTAGAAGCCGCAGCAGCGTCCTTGGCTGCTGCATCTTGCTTAGCTGCGGCTAAAGCAGCCGATAGGGCGCTTGCGCATGGTAACCATGCCTCTTCGTATTCCTTGGCTTGACGCTTCATATCAGCAAATAACTGCTGCTGGTTTTCTTGAATGCGATCAAGCTTACAACGAGTGCTGAGGATAATGCTGCGCAGCTGGAGTAGGCTCTCATCGAAGTTGTCGTTAATGATGACGTAATCGTACTCATCGTAGTGTGAGATCTCTGACATGGCAGCTGCCATGCGCTTGCTGATCACCTCAGGAGAGTCTTGGCCACGGGAAATTAAGCGGCGTTGCAGCTCACTGAGTGAAGGTGGCAGGATGAAGATCTTGATAGCATCAGGCATCTTAGCTTTGATATTACGGGCACCTTGCCAGTCGATATCAAAGAACACGTCTTTACCTTGGCTCAGCCACTCATTGATGATCTCTTTAGAGGTGCCATAGTAGTTACCAAAGACATTGGCATACTCTAAAAAGGCATCACGGGCGATCAGCTCTTCAAACTCAGGGATAGAGACAAAGTGGTAACTCTCGTGGTTGACCTCATTTGGACGTGGCTCACGGGTAGTATGAGAGATCGAGAGGCGCAAGGAGTCATCTAAATTGAACTTACGCAGCAGAGCGTTGATGAGCGAAGACTTGCCAGCACCACTTGGTGCAGAGACGATATAGAGAGTTCCTTGAGGCATGGGAGATCCTTGCAAAGAAAACTAATAAAGAGCCGAGCTAAGTTATTAAGAAGCCGTGAGGCGTGCACGCCTGCGCTGTTGCTTTTGCAGTCGCTGCGGCAAAAGCAGCCGCAGCAGCTGCTTTTGTAGTAGCAGCTGCCTTTACAGCAGCTGCTACTCGTCGAGGTCGGAGCCGTGCATGGTTAGGAACCAATTGCTCAGCACGCCGCGCACTTCTTCTAAACCGATCTTTTTCCATGCGGAAAAAGCGATCACTGTAAAGTTACCACCAAATTCAGATAAGAGATGCTGTACTTCGCCTACAGCTTCACGTCGCTGATTCACTCCTAATTTGTCGGCTTTGGTCAGCAGGATCAAAGCAGGCAGATTGGCAGCTAATGACCAGTCAATAATGAGGCGATCGTGATCCTTAAGCGGATGACGGATATCCATGGTCACCACAATACCGCGCAGTGCTTGGCGCTTTTGCAGGTATTCGGACATAGATCTCTGCCATTGGCGCTTCATGCTGTCAGGTACTGCAGCATAACCATAGCCTGGCAGATCAACGAGAGACATACCATTTCTGACACGAAAGAGGTTGATCAGACGGGTGCGACCTGGTGTGCGAGAGGTCTTAGCTAAGTGGTTTTGGTCACAAATAGCGTTCAGAGCAGAGGACTTACCAGAATTGGAGCGTCCGGCAAAGGCGATTTCAGCGCCGAGGTCGGCCGGTAAGTGCGAGATATCTGGGGCGCTAGTGATAAAGCGAGTTTGACGAAAGTCTAAGATTTCCTGATCCATCTCCATTCCCTGAGGCGAGAGGCCTGTTAGCAAGCTCAAGCTGCAAGCTGCAAGCTGCGAGCTATTGGCAAAGCTGAAAGGCCCAGTCTGTCGGAAGCATAGCCGGTCAGTGGACGTGAGACTAAGACGTGAGGAGGTGACCGCTGCTAAACCTAAAAAATTGCGCACAGTATACGCGATTTTTGGCCTTTTTTCGGCTTTTTTACTAGGTTTGTCTCATCTTAATTAGCGCCGCTAACGCCGTACAACACCTGTGACATGAGCTCCTGTCTATGAACGATCAGCCTGCACTTATTGCGCATGCTGGCATTGCGAAAAGGGCCAGTGAAGTTGATGGTCTTAACGATGTTAGTGCACAGGCGTAATAGCTGTTTTACATTCTTTGCCGCGTTGCCCGCATATTTACGACTAGCGCCCTCATTTAGGATCACATCAAGCTGCCAGTGGCAGTCATTTTCGCTCCTCAAATGATTACGCGTTGCTTGCAGATACTGCTCTGCGTTTCGTTTAGTGTCATTGGTGAGGTAGTAACGAATATCCTCAACCACTTTTTTACTGACATTGTGTGTGGTTACGACTTTAACCTTGACGATACGCTGTAGGCCTGCCCAGAGCTGAGCCATTGGAACTTCTCTTTCCAATACCTTGAAGACCTCGCAAGACAGCGCGTAAGTATAGTCACAATTGGTCTCTACATCGCTCTCATGCTGACTGATAGGGCTATAGTTAGAACACAGATCCTTAACAGTCTCAAAGAGAGTTGGATGATTTGCCTTTAGGCTCAGCAAATAGGACGCCGATGACTCGTGGATCTGCTGAGCAATATCTGGCTGAGTCCCCATGGCACTAATAGTGAGCAAAGCTCCCTTGATATCTAAAAGCTTAAGCAGCTGAGGTATCGCGGTGATTTCGTTACTTTTGGACGATACGTTTAGCTGCCCAAAAGAGATGCCGTCGCCGTAATCAGAACACCAAGCTGACAGTTGGGGTACGGTGACTCCGCCCGTTTGTGTGCCTTCTAGCATCTGTGTGCCGTCAATGTTAAGCGTTTCGGCTTCTGGTTCTAAGGTCTTAAGGATGGCTTGTGCACAGTCCTTAAGGGCTGGCTCTATGGACTCTTGTTTGATTAACTGGAAGACGCGATTATAGGTATCTTGAGAAGGAATGCCATTCTCAAAGGGTAAGAATTTTCTTAGAAAATCGAGGTAAAGTTCTGCGTTAAAGCTCACTTCATCCCAAGATCTGGCCCCATCTAAGACGGCAACAATAGTGCTGAATAAGATCTCCTTGATTGAGTACTTTTGTGTGCACTCAACACTTGAATCTTGAGCCTGCTCAAAACACTGCAAAAGCATAGAACGTATCTCGTTAGACAAATAAAAGCCTTAGCTTGCCATACGATGTGCAGCAATACAAGATTAGCGGTTTTAGCAGGGGAAAGGAAGTTCATAGCACGCAGTGCAGAGTGCTGATCACGCAAAGAAAGAGGTCGTGAAGCTTGCTGTCTAGAGGTGGAGAGGCGTAAGAGCAGAACCTCTGCGATAGAGCTCACCGGTGTTGGGATGACCAGAAAACAGGGGCTGAGCTCTATGCGTCGAGGTAGCTTGTTGTCTGCCACAGAGCTGGTGCTCTCTGGTGGAAGACAGACTAATGGGGGTGAGAGGGTTATTCCTCTGAGAGCCGATTACACTAAGCCAGCTTGGGCCATGATCTCCTCTGGGGTCAGTTGACGCTCTTCTGGGGCCAGATCACGGGCTAACTTGAACTCAGTGTGATCCATAGCGAGCTCTAAGTAGAAGACATTACCACCAGCGGTAAAGAAAGTAATACGTGAGATCTCTGGGTGATCTAAGGTCATATTGATGTTGATCTCGACCTGATGAGGTAAAGACAGCATCTTTGGTTGAGACTGGTGAATACGGCCGTTTAATTCGGTGCTGATCTTGGCAGTGAAGTTACCCACCATCTGGTTCATGAGCTCACCTAAAGTGTTGCTTACTTCTTCAGAGGTGTAGTTGGTGGCTAAATCGCTATCAGGTAAACCCATCAGGTGCATATAGCTACGATAGAGCTCCATAGCCGTCTCTTTAGGGAAGTTAAGCACCACCATGCCGGAGAAAGTGCCGGTGAAGAGCACAAAGGTACCGATATCAGGACGCAGCGTAGTATTGTTGATCTTTTGGATCATTGGGGTGTAAGTGATCTTGTCGTTGGTTGCAGTGGTGAGCACGTTACACACACTGTCGCAGAGGGACAAGAGGATATCATCACAGGTGATGGTTTGCTGCTTTGCAATTAACATGAAGAACCTCGACCGAAGAGCAAAATAACGAAATATATGCCTAAGGCACTGCCCAAATCGAGCCGCTCCTTAGTTGTTTCGTCATTGTACCTATTGAAGATAGGTAAGAAAAGACGCGCAGGGATAACGCATTTTTGAGCAAAGTTGCAAGCGAGGCTAAAAAGCGTTTAAACAGCACCCCTTATCGTCCAAAAAGTGTGGGAAAAAGGAGGGGATATTTGCGCGTGAAAAGGGCAAAAGCAACAAGCCCGCACGAGGCGGGCTTGGCATTAGGCTCAGCCTCTTGTGAGAGAACTGATGCCTATTGAGGTCTGGGGCTAAGAGCTCTAATTGTTGGAGCGCTTAGCTGTGGATATTGAGCTCTTTGAGCTTGCGGGTTAGGGTGTTACGGCCCCAACCTAAGAGCTTAGCGGACTCTTGCTTGTGGTTGCTGGTAAAGGCTAAGGCAGCCTCCAGCATTACACGCTCAAACTCAGGAGTAGCCTCAGAGAGAATGTCATGTTCACCAGCGCGCAGACGGCCATCGACCCAATTACGCAGCTGCTCTTGCCACGAGGTTGGCTCTTTAGAGGTGCCAGCAATGGAAGTAGTGATCTTAGCCTGCTGATTACGGGCTTCGGTGTACTCGCTTGGCAGATCCGACATCTGAATGTCGCGACCAGTGACCATAATGGTCAGGTACTTACAGAGGTTCTTTAATTGACGGACATTGCCTGGCCATGGCTGACGGCATAAGAACACTAAGACCTCAGAGGTCAGCTTCTTTGGCTCTTGACCAGTCTCTAAAGCACTCTGGGCTAAGAAGTGGTTAGCCAGCATTGGAATGTCATTGTTGCGGTCACGCAGAGGTGGCATGTTGATGTGAATGACATTGAGGCGATAGTACAGGTCAGAGATGAACTTGCCTTCGTTGGACAGCGTTTCCAGATTCTGCGAGCTGGAGGCGATCATACGCACATTGACCTTGCGTGGAGTGCTTTGGCCTAATGGCATATATTCGTTGCTTTGCAGCACAGTGAGCAGACGGGTTTGGGCGTCCATTGGCATGTCGCAGATCTCGTTGATGAACAAGGTGCCGCCATTGGCGCGCTCTAAGGCGCAAGAGACCTCATCATCGTTGTAGAAGAGCTCATGTTCGATGGTCTCTTTTGGCAGTGAAGAGATATTCACGGACACAAACTTGCCATTCTTCTTACGATCAGAGTGGTTGTGCAGAGCCAGAGCCACGAGCTCACGACCGGTGCCGCTTTCGCCGAAAATGAAGACAGGGACTTCAGTTTTGGAAACACGGCCGATGAACTTAAAGACCTCCTGCATAGCAGGGCTCTTGCCGATGATTTCCATATCATCGCTATCATTAGTGGTGTTTTGCACCTTATCCTTTTGGCGAGTGATATTGACGCGGTGCACAGCGGCACGACGGATCACCTCGATGGCGGTATCAACATCAAAAGGCTTTGGCAGGTACTCAAAGGAGCCGTGCTCATAGGAGCTAATAGCTGAGGATAAATCAGAATTAGCGGTGATGATAATGAAAGGGATCTTAGGATCAACTTCATGGACTTTGTTGATCAGCTCGAGGCCATCAGTGCCTGGCATATTGATGTCAGAGACAATGACGTCAGGGATCTCGGTCTTGAGGGCTTCTAAGGCTGCATCGCCGGTCTCAAACAGGCGGTGGTTGATATTGCTAGAACTAAGAGCGCGATCAAAGACGAAGCGGATACTGTCTTCATCATCAATCACCCAGATAAGTGGATCCATGAGAAAAAACCTCTGCTGGTTATCAAGAAAACGGTGCGAACAGGCAGTCGGAGCGGTTGATCAGGGCTGCTTAAGCAGTCGAGCTGACAGGGGCTGTAACCGCAATGTCAGACATCTCCTAAGGAGGTAAGAGCCCTCCACTGGAGGTAAGCCCACCCAATAGGGGTAAGGCAGTGACATAGGCTCTGGCAGGTCAACTTGACCTGATGTTGAGAGCCGTGTGGAGCGCAGGGGGTGAGACATGTTAAAAGATGTGGTCTCAACGCTGCGCAAAAGTCACGATTGCTCCTTAGAAGCACGGCTTCTTGTTGATCGTGATGCTGTTGACGTCGTGAGGTCAGTACTACCGTTAACGTTAATAGTGGTATGGCCATCGACGCTGAGGGATTCTTTGATTAATTGGGCCTCGTTATCCGTGAGGCTAGCACTTTTGGTGCTGCGACGGCGGCGAGTGGTTTTAGGGGCTGCTGCTTTTACAGCACTGTCAGTGCTGTCTGCACTGCTGGTGCTATCAGCACCGGTGGCCTTAGTCTTGGCCTTGGTCTTAGCACTAGCTTTAGTAGCTTTAGCAGCAGTGGTTTTAGTGGTGCTGCGACTACTCTTACGCGACAGAGTGCCTATAGGGCCCTTGCTGGCGGTTGGATCGTCGCTCTCGCCTAAAGAGCTACCAGCGTTACTTGGCTGGTTGCCGTTGATTG
Organism: Candidatus Anaerobiospirillum pullistercoris; assembly: GCA_019114785.1. GTDB lineage: Bacteria > Pseudomonadota > Gammaproteobacteria > Enterobacterales > Succinivibrionaceae > Anaerobiospirillum > Anaerobiospirillum pullistercoris. Next base: position 50,466 of record DXEV01000137.1, read on the forward strand.
GCAGAATGATTTTGAAAACGGTGCACCCAGGCTCGCTCTCGCACTCAATCGTGCCGTGGTGATGCTCCACAATATTTTGCGCAATGGACAAGCCTAAGCCGTGACCATCGGCACGGGTAGTGACCATTGGGTAGAAGAGCATGTCCTTGATCTTGTGAGGAATACCAGGGCCATTGTCGATCACATCAACCTCAATCGACATTGGGTACTTGGTACCGTTAATCAGGGCTCCCATTAAGGCGCGGGTGCGGATCTTAATGGTAGGGTAGGTGGTCTTAGACTCAGTTAAGGCCTGCACAGCGTTGGAGATGATATTGATCAGCGCCTGCTGCATGGCATCCACGTCTAAGAACAGCTCTGGCAGAGAAGGGTCATAGTCCTTATCAAAGCGCAGCGTGCCTTGGGTGGCCATGTGCTCAAGGGACAACACCTTTTCGATCACATAGTGGATGTTGGCCATAGAGCGAGGATTTGGACGCTGTGGGCCGAGCAGACGATCGACTAAGTTCTTCAGACGATCGGCCTGTTCAATGATGACCTTGGTGTACTCCTTGAGCTCATTGTCTTGCTTGTACAGCATCTCTAAGAGCTGGGCTGCACCACGGATTCCACCTAAAGGATTCTTGATCTCGTGAGCCAGATTACGGATCAGGTCACGGGCCGCTAAGTTTTGGTTGCGGCGCTGGATGTCATCATTGAGTTTTTGCTGGTAATCGAGACGGTGGATCTCTACCACTAAGCCACGAGCACGGCCGGTGTACAGAGAGATGTACATGTCGGCGTGGAAATGGGCATAAGGATCTGGACTAAAGGAGATGTCGGTGGCGGTAAAACCTTGGAAAGTAGGGGAATTGGAGTTTTGCAGCGTCTCAATGAGGCTCTTTTCGTTTTTGTCGATCAGATCTAAGAGCTTAGAGCCCTGCAATTTGGAGCGTGAAGTAGAAAAAAGCTGTTCGGCAGCTGTGTTGGCAAAGGCAATCTTCAGCTGCGAGTCGGTCACTAAGATGGCGGTCGACACGCTCTCCATAATAGTTTTTGCATCGCATTGCATAGCTGATTATCCTTTTGCCATGGCTACCAGTGCTGCGATCTTGAAAAACTAAAAGATGCGCCACGGTAACACAAAAGCAATACACACCAAAAGAAACTACAAGGTTTAACACTGTCACCCACAAGTGTTTTCCTTTATCTTGCACCTATTGTGACCACATGAGCTGCTCGGTTTTGCTCTGAGGCGTCAATTTGGGTCAGGCAACACACAAGAAAAGCTGACAAAAGGCGGCTCTTTACCATAGATCTGCGCTTTGTCGTAGGGTCAATGCAGGAATGATCCATTTTAGAGCGCAGTTAAGGAATTTAAAGGAAAATTTCGCTCCTGAGTGTTTTTGGTGCGCAATCACGCATATTTTGCACCAAATTTGCTCTTAAATTTTACATCTTTTTACAGGGATTTATTTAACAAATCCTTAACATATGCGCTTATTCAGCAAGTGCCCTCGTATTGAAGTTATAAAACAGCGCACCAAAAGAAACAGAAACTTTGTAAGCTTTGCAAGGATTTTCCCTATTTTGGTAAGTAAAAGTGGGGACAACAAGGAAAAGTGTCGGAAAAATTGCACCAAAGGCGACAGCAAAGGTAGTGAAAGCAGGGTAAGAGCGACGCAAAGAAATGAGCTCAAGAGGCAATTTGAAAGATTTTAATTTGCAGATTACGCACGAAAACGGGGCAAAGTGCCAAAAACAGGTAATTTGGTGGAGCGGAGAAGTGAAGCGTTGCGCTGGTGCGCTGTCGGCTGTGGTTGCGGTTGTGGTTGCGGCAGCGGCTGTGGCCAAGGGTGTGGCCGTGGCAGGGGTGGGGGTTGAGCACAAGCGAAAAACAAAGGGCCCCTCAGGGCCCTTGTTGAGCATCGCTGCCGTAAGCAGCTGGGATGCTATGAAGTACTGACTGGGAGCAGGCCTATTTGCCTTCTTCCTTGGCGGCCTTACCACCGCTAGCGCGGAAAGCACGCACGCGCTCGAGCTCAGAGAGGAACTTCTTACGCAGACGGATGGACTTAGGGGTAACTTCTACCAGCTCGTCCTCGTTAATGAACTCTAAGGCTTGCTCTAAGCTCATGTGTACGGCTGGGGTCAGAATGATGTTGTCATCGGAACCAGCGGCACGCACGTTGGTCAGCTTCTTGGTCTTGAGGCAGTTGACGGTCAGGTCGTTAGAGCGGTTGTGCAGACCGATCACTTGACCCTCATAGACCTCTTCACCGGCGTCAACAAAGAGACGGCCGCGCTCTTGTAAGAACCACAGAGCGTAAGGCACAGACTTACCGGTATCGTTAGAGATCAGCACACCGTTGGTACGCTCACCAATGGAGCCACCCACGAACTCGTCGTAGCTATCAAAGGTGTGGTACATGAGGCCAGTACCAGAGGTTAAGGTTAGGTATAAGCTTTGGAAACCGATCAGACCACGGGATGGAATACGGTAGTCTAAGCGCACACGGCCCTTACCATCAGGGTTCATGTTCTTGAGCTCGCCCTTACGACGGCCCAGCTCTTCCATGACAGCACCTTGGTTAGCCTCGTCGAGATCTAAGGTTAAGACCTCGTATGGTTCTAAGGTCTTGCCATTGGCATCCTTGTGCAGGATCACTTCAGGACGAGAAACGCCTAACTCATAGCCCTCACGACGCATTTGCTCGATTAAGACCGATAAGTGCAGCTCGCCACGGCCGGAGACGCGGAACTTATCTGGCTCGTTGGTGTTCTCCACCCGTAAGGCCACGTTGTGCACCAGCTCAGTACGCAGACGCTCTTCAATATTACGAGAGGTAACGAACTTGCCTTCCTTACCTGCAAAAGGCGAAGTGTTGACGCAGAAGGTCATAGACACTGTAGGCTCATCTACAGTCAGAGGAGGCAGAGCCTCAACGGCGTTAGGAGCGCAGACGGTATCAGAGATCTTCAGCTCACCTAAACCGGTTAAAGCAATAATGTCACCGGCACTAGCCTCTGGCACCTCAGTACGGTGCAGACCAAAGTAGCCTAAGACCTGACCGATCTTGCCTTGGCGAGTGCTGCCATCAGCACCGACGATGGTCACGACTTGGTTAGTCTTAGCGGTACCACGGGTAACACGACCCACACCAATAACACCTACGTAAGAGGTGAAGTCCAGAGAGGAGATCTGCATCTGGAATGGGCCATCAAGATTGGCTTGTGGTGGGCTGACCTTTTCCACAATGGCATTGAAGAGAGGCTCCATGGTGTCACCATGGTTGTCTGGATCTTCGCTAGCCCAACCAGCTAAAGCGGAGGCATAGATCACTGGGAAGTCCAGCTGCTCATCGGTAGCGCCTAAGTTATCGAAGAGGTCAAAGACCTGATCGATCACCCAATCAGGGCGGGCACCTGGACGGTCGCACTTGTTGATCACCACGATTGGACGTAAACCACGGGCAAAAGCCTTTTGGGTCACGAAACGGGTCTGAGGCATTGGGCCATCTACAGCATCAACTAAGAGCAGCACCGAGTCCACCATCGACATGACGCGCTCGACTTCACCACCGAAGTCGGCGTGGCCTGGGGTGTCCACGATGTTAATACGGTAGTCGTGCCAATTGATCGCAGTATTTTTCGAGAGAATGGTGATACCGCGTTCTTTTTCAATGGCGTTAGAGTCCATGACGCGCTCTTGACCGAGCTCATTACGATCAAGGGTGCCTGATTGACGCAATAACTTATCCACTAACGTGGTCTTGCCATGATCGACGTGAGCGATGATGGCAATATTACGGATCTTGTTAACATCCATCTCGAAGAAAACCTGTAAATAAAAAGTTGGTGTGCTGTAGACTCAATCCCCAGTTGAGGGGCTCCATGTATTAGGTAGTGGCTAAGCCACAGCTCTAAAGAGCTCTTAAGAGGAGACCAAAAGAAAAAACTGGGAGCAAGCTCGCTTTTTGCGAATATATCGCTTGCAAAAAAGCATGGCTATTCTAGCGCAAAATTTTTGTGACAAAAGATTTTGTCTAAGCTTTTCTCATCGAAAAAGGCAAAAATAAGGGGATTGCCCCAAAAGTGCCATACCAGTCAATGGAGTTACAAGCTCAGTTTTTTACGCAAGCTGTGAACTGAGACCTTTGGGCTCAAGAGCTCTTTGCTTTAAAATCGAGATATTTAAGGTTTAGACCTAAAAGGACGGAAAAGCCCAGAGGCGTTGTAGATTTCACACTGTGTGTGGTCGGGGCATTAGGTCTAGAGGTGGCTCTGCTGCTTGTTTTGTGGCGGTTAAGAGTGGTGAATAGAGGAAGATTTTCATGCGCGATTTAATTAAGTTCTTTGCGTGGCGCATCAGGCGAGATGAGATCGGCCTAGAGGCGGCAGCTTTGGCTTTTACTTCGGTGCTGGCTTTGGTTCCTGCACTCACCATTGTGGTTTCCATTTTTGCGATGGTGCCTGCCTTTACTCCACTCAAAGAAGAAATGATGCGTTTTGCTTCAGAAAACTTCTTACCAGTGTTTACCGATGCAATTGGCGATTCGATCTCCTCTTTTGTCTCGCATGCAGCTTCCATGACCTTAACCGGTGCTCTCATGCTGTTTGTGGTGAGCTTGATGCTGATCCGCTCTATCGATCGCTCCCTCAATCGTATTTGGCGTGGTGGTAAGCGCCGTATGGCTATGACCTTTGCCATTTACTGGACTATGCTCACTGTAGGCCCGCTGTCCTTTGGTATCACGGTGTGGGTGACAACTAAAGTGATCGCCTCAAGCCTGATGGAATCCATGGAGCTCGAGGTGGCTATGAGGTCACTGTATTTCATCTTGCCGTTCTTTATTGAGGCGGCCATGATCTTTGTGCTCTACATGGTTATGCCTGTCACCATAGTGAAGTGGCAAGACGCCTTGGTGGGAGCTGTGCTGGTAGCTATCGCCTTTGAGATCGCCAAGCGAGCCTTTGCTACGTTTATTCTGAATTTCTCTGATTACCAAGCCATTTATGGCGCTGTAGCTGCCGCACCAGTGCTGATGATCTGGATCTATATCAATTGGTGGCTGATTTTGATCGGAGCTGAGTTTACTTCTGTTTTAGGTGTAGTGCGTGGTGGTAATGCGGATCAAGTACCAAAGCTCATTGCCTCTTTAGTGAACTTGCTCTCAGCAAAAGACCCAGAGCCTCAGGTGGTGGGTAGTGAGCGCGTGTTCTCTCCTTACACCAGCGGCACAAGACGTGATGAGATCCCTGATAATTACTATGTTGCAACCCAACAGCCAGCTCCTACCAAAGGCGTCAATGTAAGCGGGACAGGAAGTGCAGGTGCTACCAACGTCGCCTCAGCAGGGAGAAGCTCGGGCGCAGCAGACAAGGAGGGGCTAAGCAAGATAGGCGGTTTACGCCAAAAGCTCTTTAAGCGTGATCACGCTGCTGGCAGTGCAGATGGTGGCTCTGTTGCTGGTAACGGAGGCGAGGGCAAGCCACAAAAGAGCATACGAGTCCATATCACTCCAACTCGCCGCGATAGCGAGTCCAAAGAGGACTAAGTCCGATAGCAGGCCTTTGTCCTTAGTTGCCACAGGCCATGATGGCCATGTGGCTCAACCCACTGCTCTTTTCAGGCAGCTTTCTGTGCCTAAAGGCTCAAGCGCTTGAGCCTTTAGGGCGGTGACTGGGCCACTAATGAGCTGGTTAGAAAATTAGCTCATCATCGTTTTCCGTGAAGTCGAAGTTCTCACGGTTATGCAAACTGTCGATAAAGGCGTCCTTTAAGAGGTTGATCTCAAACTGGCTGGCCTCATCTTCCATTTTCTGAGCCTCATCAGCAGCGGCTTTTTGATCGGCCGTGTGTTGCTCCGTTGCCGGAGTAGACTCTGCTGGTGCACTTTCGGTAGTAGTAGTAGCAGCGGTTTCCGGTGCTGGGCCCGAGCCGACAGGTTCTGTTTGTGCAGCTGGTGCGTCCGGTTCTGTTGACGCCGTTGCGGTCTGTTCTGCTGGCTCTGTTACCGTAGTCGTGTTGGTCGTATCAGCAGTGTCAGCTGTATCAGCGGTGTCGCGTGTTGTAGCATCAGTGTTTGCGGTATCCGCGTCTACAGCATCGCTCTCTATGTCTGAAGTAGTCTCGGTGCTCTGTGTACCTTGATCAGGGGTCTCAGATTGAGCAGCAGCTGGTTCCTGAGTCTCACTGGCTACATCCTCGTCTGCTGAGGATACAGTGGCGTCTTCGCTTTCTGGCTCCGAGCTAGAAGGTGTGTCAGTAGTAGAATCAGTAGCCACTGGCTCAGCACTAGCTGGCTCTTCTGTTTGAGTAGTAGCAGAGTCGGTCTCTGTGGTTTGAGCAGTAGCATCAGTAGTACTGTTATCCAGATCAGTGCTAGCACCAGTGCTGTCTTCTGTAGCAGTAGTACTCTCGTTTTCGCTAGGTGTGGACTCCGCGATCGTGTCTGTAGCTTCATTCTCTGCACTTGGCACGGAGGCTTCTTCCTGAGCTGAAGTTGAGCTGTCAGGGAGAGAGGTGCTTGTAGACTCACTATCGTAATCAGTCTCAGCAGTGGTTGCCTCACTAGGCTCTAAAGAGTCATTAGTAGCAGGCTCTGAAGGCTCGCCATCAGTGGTAGCTGCCGATTCACTAGTCGTGGACTCTGATTCACTAGCAGTAGTAGCAGTAGTAGCTGCTGCATCAGTTTCAGTAGTGCTCTCCTCGCCTGTAGTTTGCTCAGAGGTTTCAGCGCTGTCAGCATCAGCATAGCTGTCGGTATCACTGGTGTCACCAGTGCTGACTGCATCGCCGGTGTCTTCGGTGTTGTCTGCAGTGGTGGTGCTGTCTGCACTGCCTTGACTCTCGGAGGAGCTAGCAGGGGCGGGCGCTGTAACTGCGCTGGTCTCATCGCTGCTGTTAGCAGTGCTGGCTTCCGCATCGCCTCTGGTGCTATTGGTATCAGTGTTGGCGGTGTTGACTGTATCGGCAGTATCAGCGGTGTTGGCGTTTTGCGCTTGCTCCTGTGCTTGCTCTTGCTGCTGTAAAGCCTGATCAATCAGTGATAACTCTTCAGGTTCCTGTTGCTCTTGAGAGGTGTCCTGAGGTGCTTCGACCTGAATTAAGCCCTTAAGTACAGCAGCAGCGTCAGTCTGTTCCTTAGCCACGGCACTGGCCTCATATTGCGGTAAATACAGACCTGGGCGCTCGGCTCCACGACGCAGAGCGTTAATGGCAAAACTCATATTGTCGACACTGCCGCTTAGCTCTACTTTGGTACTGCTATCGCGGGCCAGACTGATCAGATCGGCTTGACCACTGATGGCCTCACTATTCAGGTCAAGCTCTCCTGCAAGGCGCATATTGGCTGTAGCTAAGCCTAATTGACCGTCGGTTTGAGCCACATTATCTTTAATGGTGGTACGCAGTATTAAGTCGTTAATGCCAGCCACACTGCCTTGGATAGCAGTAAGGAGCTCGGTACCGCTTAAAGTAAAGTTCTGCTGCTTACCACCATTAATGAGATCTAGACCAAAGTCAGAGACCAGCATATTAGGTGATTGCAGCACGATAGAGCCATTGAGCAGGCGCTTGCTATCAGCACCAGTGCTAGTGCTAGCGCTAGCCTCAGCCTGATCTGAGTTAGTAGCATCGTGGTGCTTGCGCTGCGAGGTCAGTACTGCATCAAGGCTGATCTTGCCGGTAAGCATGTGGTCAATGAGATTGGAGTTTAAGTCAGCACTCTCAAAGTCTTTAGCTTGGACAAAGAGCAAGCTTTGCTTTTGCAGATCGCGCTCTAAAGTGGCCTCAGCACTTAAGGTGGACTCCTTAAAGTGCACTTGTGGCAGCTTGAGCTGTACGTTTTCTGCACCTACTTCGAGCTCACCTTTAATGTTTTGCATTAAGAGGTTGGAGTATAGGGTATTAGTCAGCTGCCATTGGATTTTACCTGAGCTGTGTTGCGACAGCGGTAGTATGTGAGAGCTGAGCTCATGCCACTGCGCAAAGCGCTCGCCATCAAGCTCAGGATCGGCCTGTGGTTGTAGCGCAGCATGCTGTGGTTGCAATTGCAGATTGCTCATAGAGCCAGACATGCTTTGGATCGACAGTGGCAGTGAATTGATAAAAGACAGGAACTCTAGGCCCGAGAACTTTGCATCTTCTAGCTTGACCGTGTATTGGCCTAAGCCATGGCGTAAGTAGTTTAAGCGTGCTTTATTGAGAGCCAGCTTGCTTTTCTGCAGTTCTACTTGGTTAAGCACTAACTCTTTTTCAGGGCGTAAGAGACTGCCTTGCAGGGCATAATTGCCCTCGAAGAGTTGACCTTTGAAGTCAAAATCCACGCGCTCCGTACTTAAAGTGGCCTTGCCCTCGTTATGCTCAAATGTAGTCTGCACTTGAGGCAGTGAGAATGAGTCGATAGAGCCTGCAAAGCTAGCGCTAAAGCCTTGTTCATTGAGCTTGAGATCGGTGATCGTGCCGCTAATACCTTGCATGATGTAACCAGTATCAACGGTAGTATCAGCTGAGTAAGATTGTGCTGTAGGCTTTGTGTTCTCGTTATTGTTGCTATCAGTCTGTTTGGTGGATTTATCTGAGGCAGCGAGTTGTGAGCTTGAAGAGAAGATCACATCAGTGAGGTTGACCGTATCTGCCTGCAAATTCACGTTAGGAGCAGTTGGCAAAGACTCTTGGATGATGATCTTGGACAAATTGAGCTCAGGTAATACTAAATTGGTACTCACCTGAGGCTTATTGGCCAGAGCTTGGTCACTAGCTGAAGTGGTGTCGTAGTTGAGACTATGGTCGCTACAATCTTGGAGGTATTGGCCGTAACCAGAGACGATACCGCCTAGCATCGAGAGGTTGAAGTGCTTCAGATCCAGACCGTTTGGTAGACGCTCAAACTCAACAGTAAGTCCTTTAATATCCCTATCAAAAAAGCTGGCTTGCTCAGTGCTCACCACGCCCGAGTCAAAGTCGAGTCCTTGGTCGTGGCTAAATTCCACCTGATGCAGGCGAATAGTGGCGTCTAAGCTTTGTAAATACTGGGTGTGTAGCGGGGTGTGATGGAAACGAACTGCATCGGCCACAATTTTTTGGTAGCCAAACTGTGAGGTTGCGATCTTTTGCAGGTCGTTAGGATCCAGCTTGAGTTTGTTGATGTAGATATCATTGATATGCAGCTCATCACTCCACAGAGAGCCCAGTTCAAACTCAAGGTAAAACTCTCCTATGAGCGAATGGCCAAAGGAGACCTCACTGAGCTTGATGATATTAGGGTAGAGAGGCGAGAACTCGGCTGCGGCAATAGAGACTTCTAGGCCGGACTTAGAGCTTAGATAGCTAGCCAAAGGGCCCTTGACGCGGCTTCCTGTAAAGAAGATCGCGACAATCAGCACTAAGAGTGCACCGACGATCGCAAGCGCGCTCAGGGCGTGGATCATATAGCTCACGACCTTATTTTGCGCGCGTTGAGCACGCCTTTTATGGTAGAGACCGACCATAGAAAAAGACCGAAAACAAGCAAAAAGGTGATAGCAGCAGGAACTGTGAGCAAGAGCTCACTAAGAGTAATGACACTCTGGGTTCTGGCTGTTTGCAAAAAGCACTGGCAATGCTCTGCCAAAGAGCTGTCTTTTTCAAGCACTAAGCCCTAAGGCGCTCGGTGCAATGAAAGAGGATATCAGGCAAGGGATCACAAAAAATTAAATTACCCTCCCATTTTAACAACCATTTGGGCCTTGCGCCTGATGTGTTGGCGATTTTGTTTGGTGGTGCATAGCAGCCTTATCCGGCCTAGGTTTAGGGAGAAAGTCCTAATTTGGGGTGGTGGTACTGGCGCTCTCAGCTGCATTAGCACTAGCTTCAGCGCCAGCGCTGGTGCTACTGTCGTTGGTGTCAGCGCTGTCGCTTGTATTGGCACTGACGCTGGTGCTTTCTTGAGCGAGAGAGTCCAAGTGTTGGTGCTGGATCTCATCGAGCACTGCAGGGAACCAACGCCAGATCAGCTTTTTGGTAGTTGCTTGATCAATACCAAAGAGCTTTTTGGCTGCATCTTTGGCTTGAGGCAGCATAAAACAATCACGATTGAAGTCCGCAAAGCGGAAGTTTTCTTTGCCTGTCTGGTTGGTACCAAAGAACTCGCCTGCGCCACGCATCCGCAAGTCTTCATTAGCGATCTCAAAGCCATTGGTCGAGGTGCGCATGATCTGCATACGAGCCATAGCGCGGTCAAAACGCTCCATTTCCACTGGAGTGGCGATGTTTGGATCAGGTGGATCTCGGTGCAGCAATAAGCAAAATGATTGCTTGTTGCCACGGCCAACACGGCCACGCAGCTGGTGTAGCTGAGCTAGACCTAAGCGATCAGCGCTCTCAATGACCATAACGGTGGCATTAGGAACATCCACACCCACTTCGATGATAGTGGTGGCTACTAGGATATTAAGCTCACCACTCATGAACTGGCGCATGGTGTCGTTCTTTTCTTTTTCTTTGAGCTGTGCATGCAGTAGTCCGATACGCAGCTCAGGCAGCAGTGCATTGAGCGTCTGATAGCGCTCTTTGGCTGAAGTGGCATCAAGTACTTCGTTCTCCTCAATGAGAGGACAGACCCAATAAGCCTGATTGCCCTGTGAGCAGAAGTAGCGCAGACGCTCAATCACCTCGCGATCGCGGCTTTGGCTCAGCACAGCGGTAATAATTGGACTACGGCCTTGAGGCAGCATATCAATAGTCGAGACGGCGGTGTCAGCAAATAAGGCCTGCTGCAATGAGCGCGGAATAGGAGTTGCCGTCATCAGCAGCTCATGGGCAGAAAGCTCTGGTGGAGCCTTATTGAGCAAAGCTTCACGCTGATCCACACCGAAGCGGTGCTGCTCATCGATGATCACCAGAGCTAAATGCTGGTAGTGGATATTTTTCTGGAAGAGGGCGTGGGTACCCACAAAAATCTTAACGCTGCCACTCTCAGCTTGCGCAAAGACGGTATCACGCTCTTTTTTCTTCATGCTGCCAGTGATTAAAGCCACCTCAATGCCCAATGGCGCAAAGAACTGACCAAGCTTTTGTTGGTGCTGTTGGGCCAGCAGTTCTGTTGGAGCCAGTAATGCTGCCTGATAGCCATTGGCAGCTACTTGCAGCATCACCATAGCTGCGACTAGAGTTTTACCCGAGCCCACATCGCCATGTACTAAGCGGTTCATGGCATTATCGGTACCGCAGTCTTGCATGATCTCGTGAAAAACACGATCTTGAGCAGCTGTAGGGGTAAAAGGCAGGGTAGAGAGGAGCTTTTGGTGGGTCTCTTCTTTAAGCTCAATAGGGGTGGCATTTTTGCTTTTTTGCTGAGCGCGGAGCGACATGATGCAGAGCATATAGGCCACTAGCTCTTCAAAGCAAATGCGCTTAAAGCTATTGAGGTTAGGCAGCAAGACTTCGCTGTGATCGGCTTTAGGTAGAGGGTTGTGCACATCCAGCAGCGCTTCACTGAGGGTGAGGCGGAAAGGATTGAGCGAGACGGGCAAGATCTCTTGCAATGGGTGGTTAGCTAAGTGCTGTAAGACCTGTTCCGTGATTTTCCGGAGGCGAGTTTGTTTTAGCCCAGCTGTGAGGTGATATACAGGCGAGAGCTTAAGAGGCAGCGAGATCATGCCTTCGTTAATAAAGTCGATCTGAGGATGTACGATGCTGCGATTAGTGTAGCCGTTAAATACAGAGATCTTGATCTTGCCCCAAGCCAAGACAGTAGTGCCGATCTTAAGGTTCTCAATGATGAAGGGGGCGGCATGGAAGAAGATGATCTTGCACTTAGTGCCCTCATGATCACAGGCACTAAACTCCACTGTTTTTCTGCGCTCAACAGGCTCTGAGGTGATGGTAAGCAACACGTTGCATGGATCTTCGATAGAACGTGGTTGCTTAAGAGCTTGGATGTAGGTGCGATCTTCGTAGCGGAAAGGTAAGTTGAAGATCAGATCGTAGAAGGTAAAGAGGCCTAGCTTGTCGAGTTTTTTGCAGGTTTGTTCAGCCACACCATTGATAGATGATACGGACATGTTGGCATATTGCGCATCCTGACCGAGCATGATGGGCCTCCCTTGTAAGTCAGCAGAAGAAACGCGGCTCCTTCACTTTAGCGCAACGCTCCAATAGAGCGAAGCGATTAAGTATCACCGCAAATCCTAAATTTACGCCGTTTATGGCGTGTGTAGAAAAATTATAACGGCTATTATGGTCTAGTATAACAGAATATTGTGTAGGGACAGAATTGAGTTTCTGTCGATGAAGAGAGCAGTGAGCATAAGGAGCAGAAAGGGGGTAGGAGGCGCTGACATGTATTAGCTGAGCTATGCTAAGTCTAGCTTAGCCAAGCTGAGCCAAGCCTAGCTTTGCTTGGCCTTGAGGCCTAAACAAAGCAGGCGGCTACTGACTATAGATCAGGCTTTAAAGTCGTGATCTTTGTCCTTGGCGATGGCTGTGGACATGCTATCGTCAGTCTCGTTTTGGGCTTCGATTTGGGTTTGGTAGGCCTGCATTCTCTGTTCGCGGGATGCTTGGGCGGCTACAGCGCTTTGAGCAGCAGCCTCTCGGGCTTGGGCATGTTTGCTCTTACGCATGGAAAGCACACGAAAAGTGACGTAAATGCCCATCAGCACCAGCACACTGCCAGAGACCAAGAACTGGTAGCGAATAGCCAGCATATTAGCGATTAAGGCTCCTAATAATGGGCCACACATACAACCAAATTGTGCAGTCATGGTGATGGCACCAAAGGCGCGGCCTTTGAAGTTGGCTGGCGTAATGATGGTGATCAGAGCATTAATGGCTGGCACAAAGCCTACGATGAAGACACCCATGAGGCCCGATAATACCATTAAGGATGTGAAGTCCATGGCCGTAGATTGAGCCGCGATAAATATACCGGAGCCTAAGAGTGAGACAGTCATGGTGAGGTAGTAGCCACGTTTTTGTCCCATCATGCCCCAGAGCGGCGCAAGGAAAGCACCAACAAATGGAGGTAGTGAGCAGGCTAAACCAGCATAAAAAGCTACGTCTTCGTAACCTCCGATCAGTTGGGCCACAAAGAGCGAGAGCAGCGGCTGAATAGCCATCATCACGCTGGTGACGTTCTCCCCCACCTTCGCGCCAAAGCGCTTAGAGGTGGGGGCTTCTTCTATTCAGGCATATATAGCAGGGGGGATCGCCCTCTTGGTTACTGCTATATATACCCTATTCTTGAAGCTTCCTGCTCG
>DXEV01000138.1 GCA_019114785.1 Candidatus Anaerobiospirillum pullistercoris
ATGTCCAAGATGTAATCGCTAACAGTTCTCTGCCATAAGCATTATTAGATGATAGCATTTAGCGCCGTGCACTGTTAGTGCAGAATGTTAAAAAAGTGATCTGTCACGTAAGAAAATGCGTAGGAGCCCAAGCAAAAGATCATTTTAAGCCGATTTGCATGGACTTATTTCTATCTAGATCTATTTGCGAGCGCTGATAGCTAGCCATGGTCAGGAAATGAGCACTTCTATCCGTGAGGATGGACTGCAAATATTTTCACAAAAGATGCAACACATTTTAATCTATTGTTACGGGTAACAAAAGCGACTTATTTCCAAAAGGTTAGTAGGGACTGGTAGACAAGTACATCACAGAGGTGGAGTGGCTTGGCTGTAAAAAGCTAGCTTTAGAGGTAACAAAGTCGATGTTACAAATAACAAGGTGTAACAAGGTGGCTGGTTAACAAGCACCGCAAGGCAGACCAAAGATGTCAGGACGTGAGGAAAGGTAAGAGGAGATGTGGCATTGGGGCAGGTAAGGGCAGCCGTGCTGAAGCAGTTAGTGTGCTGAGCACGGCTAGCTTGTGCCGCCTAAGAGGTTGCTAGTAAGCCTTATCAGGGAGGCACCTCTTAGGGGGTAGAGCTTATTTTCTAGCTAATTGCGTGGTGGATTTTGCTGCTCTCTGTTTTGTTGAGGTGATGAAAATGGGGCATCAGCTTCCTTACCAACACCATTATTAGTGCTAGAAGTCGTATCTCCAGTTTGGACGGGCCATTGCTCTGGAGAGACTGGTTCGGATTGTGGAGCCTGAGACCATTGCTGGTCTTGTGGGCCGTAATAACCCTGTTGGCCTTGAGGAGGTTGCTGACCCCAAGGGGCTTGCCCCTGCGGAGGCTGCTGGCCCCAAGGCTCTTGTCCTTGAGGTGGCTGCTGGCCCCAAGGCTCTTGACCTTGAGGTGGTTGCTGACTCCAAGGCTCTTGACCTTGAGGTGGTTGCTGACCCCAAGGTGCTTGTTGGCCTTGTGGCCCCTGTGGGCCCTGTGGGCCTTGAGGCCCCCAAGCGTTATTAGACCCCATGCCCTGACCGTACATAGCCTGTTGCTGGTAGAACTGCTGGCGCATAGCTTCCTCTTGACGAGCTAAAGCTAGTGGATCTGGGCCAAAACGGTTAGGGCCAACGGTGCCTGCAGTCACCATCATGACAAAGATGAAGATGCCGATCACAAAGGCAGCAAGGAAGAAGATTATGCCAATGCCCATCAGTATTGTGCTGATGGTGTCACCATCGTGGTAGCCACCTTGCAGACCATCAAGGAAGATTACTGCACTCAAGAACACCGAGCCAATCACCATTAAGACTATATTCAAGATCAGCCACCAGCCACTACGGTTTTTGTCGTGTAACCGTCGGATGGAAACCATGAATTGAGCCCAAAGTATGTAAACGTATGCGACTACGTAGATCAGAACACCGATGAACGGGATCAGCATAAATAGAGCTAGTACGTATTGGGCAATGGTGGCAAACAGGATGAACCACCAAAATTCTGAGCGGGGTGCACGATCGTGCCAGTTAAAGATTTTTGTTTTGAGGCAGGTTTTGATTGCCTCGCCAAAAGAGACCATAGGGCTATCCTCTATGTTTGCATGATGGGGTGCAGCTCCCTTACCTGTTAAGTACTCATTGCTATGGTGTGACAAGGGAGCTAAAGGCTAAAGATAGTGAAGGTTGTGTAGATTGTTAGGGAAAACTTACTTTTTAAGGCTTGGTACTGGCTCTGGGGCTCCGTAGTTATTAGAGCCCTTTGTTCCTGGCAGAGCGCATAAAACCAAGGCATAAACGATACCGGCTACCGAAATCACTTCACCTGCGGTGATCGCCATAGGAATAGCCATAAAGATACCTACAATGATGAGCAGCATGCCCACAAAGAATGGGGCAAAGTGCATGGCAGAGCGATTGGTATCGTGGAGACGACGTACCAGCACGGTGTAGTGAGCCACAAAGACGATGAAATTCACGATGGCGTAGATCATTCCTAAGACCATGGCTACCGTGCCGACCTGTACGAGGTTGAGTGGGAAGAGCACAATACGGACTAAGATGGCAAAAAGGGTAAAAAGCCAAAATTCGGTACGGGTAGCACGACCACCAGCAAAGAGAAACTTGTCTTTGAGGCAAGTCTTAATAACGGCAAAAAATGTGTTCATCGTTTTACGGCAAAAGGCACTATGCCTTGTAAGGCAACTTGTAAGGCAAAGAGCAAATGCCGTCCTCCTTGGTTCTGTTTAGGTGAAAGGTCTTAGCGCTGCTAGAGCATTCTTTTTCAGTTATGGGATGTTTTTGCATCCTATTTGGTGGCGTTATCCTCGCTGCTCTGGGTATTTTGAGCCGAGGACTCGGAGCTATTGGGATCAGCGTTTTTGCTGTTTTGCCGATCGTGTTTGGCTTTGAATTTACGCCATGGATCTCCCAAATATTCAGGCATCTCTAGGTGCTCTGGATTAATGAAGTCTTGAGCCGGAACGGAGCTATCCAAAGGATCCGTGCCATATCGGTTGTTGCCTTTACTGCCCTGCTGGCAGCATAAGCCAAGTAACAAGATGTAGCTCAGAATACTGAGCCCCAAGATGCCATTGAGCGTCATGGCTGCATAGTCCTGATAGAGAGCATGCAGAGGAATACGGGCCACGAAGTAGGCTAAGAGCAATAAGAAAGGTAATGCAACCAATTTGCCTGAGCGGTTACAGTCGTGGAGACGTCGCACCAGCGCAGTGATGTGGCAGCAACACAGGTAGAGAATACCTAAAGCCACTAAGAGTGAGCCAACTATAGGGACGAAGCTCAAGCAAAAGCAGAGAGCGCCGCCTGCCAGTAAGGCTACATAGAAGTACCAAAACTCGTGGCGGGAACTGCGCCCATAAAAGCGGAAGCTCTTATGTTTGAAGTTTGTGATGACAGCTTGAGAAAAAGTCACGGGAACCGCCTTGTTATCGAGGTGGAAACAAAAAACTGCATCGCTCTCATGGAAAATTAGCAGATGCTGGGACAAAGCTGCATTTTAGCTTAGGAGAAGGTGATTAGCTGGCCTTGGCTAGCTAAAGTGTGAGGTGCGTGCTTTTTCTTCTCGGGGATATGCCAGATCAGGGACTTATGTCTCGAGATCTGGCGTGGCTCTTTAGCTGTTTTGGTTGTTATCGTCGTTACGGTTAACGTGGGCTCTTAGCTTTTTGGAGAAGTCATCGTCAGGAAAGAGCTCTCCTTGGTCTTGGTGAGGTGGTTGCTGTGTCTGGTTTTGGCTGTAGTTATAGTTGTTTTGTTGATAGCTGTTGCCATCTAAGATCTGTTGATACAGTCCTGAGCTAATAGGTTCAGCACCGAAGCGGTTGAAATCAGGTGAACCTTGGAGAGCACACAGAATTAATAAGATGATGATGCCGACAGTAGGGATCACCACCAGCAGACACCATGCACCTGAGAGCCCACGATCGTGAAGGCGGCGAATAGCTGTGGTAAAGAAAGTCCAGAGCACACCAATTTGGATCACCATACCAATAATGGCACCAATAGCGCCAAAGCGCATGATGAAGGCGTTGAGGAAAGAAATTATGAAGAGTGCCAGAAAAGTGAACCAGAACTCAGAGCGGCAGGCTCGCCCTTGCACGTCGAATTTGCGTGCCCATGCGACCTTAACGGCATCAAAGAAACTCAGCATAAGAAATCCTTAATCTAGGGAAGAAACAAGAGGGAGTTGTCTCCTGAAGCTAAGGATAGCGCAACAGATTGTGCTGTGGGGAATATTTGCTAAAAAGCTGAGGTTTGAGTCTTGTGGCAAAGAATAGGGCTGTTAGACGGGGAGAAAGGCGAGAAGAAAGGAAAAAGGTGGCGTCCCCAGCAGGAATTGAACCTGCAACTAGCCCTTAGGAGGGGCTTGTTATATCCATTTAACTATGGGGACATGGGCCCTTATTATATCGGGCTAGGGGTAAAAGGCAAGAATTACCCACTGTAAAGCCCGTAACTAAGCCAAAAGTGAAATTGGCGAGAGGGGCGGGCGCTTCTTAACAGGGCCATAAACAACACAGCCCAGCTTTTGAGGCTGGGCCGCGTTTTAATGCAGTCAAGTATGGCTGCAAAGATCTGTTTTTGTGATGGCTGCTAAGGCTTGAGCATCACCAGATCGTCGAGCATCACATTCATCAGCTGGTTGCCGACGCTTGCTGGAATCAAAGTCGAAGCGTTAGGCGAGACATCTACCACCTTATACACACTGCTGGTGTCAGAGTGCTGGTAGTAAGTCATAGCGTGACGATCGCGGTAATCACTGCGGTGTAACAGCTTAAATTGCATGCCAGTGGTAATGTTGTCATTACTGCCGAGGTTGATACGAATGGCGGTATCTGTAACCTGTACAACACGTGCATATGGCATTTGGCAACGTAAGGTGCTGACGATATCAGCAATGGCATACTTAGCTAACTGCTGCACACGTTGACCATAATCAGAGGTGGCAAAACGATCAGATCTGATCACAAAAGGTGAATCTAGCGTCCACTCTGCATCACCAGCGTAGTCCTTGGAGAGGATCATTTCACCCGAGTACACATCAAAGACTTTGATGTTGAAGCGAATCGTGCGAGTTGGGTTGTAGATCATCTTCGTGAAAGCATTTTCACCCACTTCGGATTTGGCTAGTGAGTTGATGGAGCCTACGATAATGAACTGAGCTTGGGTGCGACGCGAAATGCTGTCTAAAGTACGTTGCAGACTGTAGTTAGGGCCAGAGGCACTGCGCGAGATCAGTAAACGACTACGATCTGTTGGCAGAATGGTTAAAGCTGGACTTTGGGAAATTCCACCATAGATCAGGCTGCTTAAATAATTGTCAAAGTCGTCCATACCGGCCGCAGTAAGAGAAGCGTCTGGATCTTCATAGCGGAAGAGGAATGGCAGCACCGTCTTTTTGATGTTACCTGCATAGCAGTCATGCTTGGCAGCAGCATCGTCAATTAAAGCTTTAACCAGTACGGTCACAGCTTTACCTGATTCTTGCTCCTCAATCACGCGCATGGTGCGAATTGGACTGCGTGCTCTAACCTGCATTCTTTCGTTGAGGAGAGTACCGTTTTCCAGTACTTGCTCAATGCTGACATCGGCACCTGCCTGAAGAGCTGCATTACGTAAAGCATCATCAATAGCTTCGCGACGGGCTTGGGCTACATTTCCATCAATGATTGGAGCTGAGCCTCGGGCCGTGTACCAAGCAGCTGAGGCTACTTGGCAGCCGAAAACTAAAGCTAGAGCTGCAATTTTTAACGCCGTGAAAAAAGCTCGCATTTTTCTGTCCTATGGAAAGAGGCTCAAACCAACTGATCAGTGACGGGGGTCAAAGATAAGTACTGACGAGCCTTCGCGCTTTGAGATCTCGGCCCTGCGTGCTCTAGCTCTTACAGTTTAAGAGCCAAAAGCGGGCGTATTGGGGCCCAAAGAAACTTTGCTAAAGGGTGCAAAAAATATGCACAGCTGGTCTTGGCTTGTTATTCCTCTGTTTAAGGGAATGGATAGCTATTAGCCCTTGGCGTGCTCCTTTTTGAGCTGATTAAGGGGTGGTGATGCCTCCAGCAGGGAGTTTAGGATGCATTAAGGGCAATGGTGAGTGTGGGCTCTTAGGAGGTGATCTTGAGGGGCAAAAAAGGCGCAAAAAGACGCAAAAAAGACTGCAAAAAATCGCATTTTTACCGCTATTTTTGGCTAGAAATAAGGCTTTGCGCTGAGAGCTGGTCACTGGCATTCTTATTGCACCCCTGCTTTGGCGAAGAGTTTTTTGGTAGCTGTTGTTGATACCGTCTTTTCCTTAGGATTTAGGTTTGTGGTGGTATTTGACCGATTACCAAAAGCACCATCAAGGTTGATTCAGGGTAGGCAACAACTTGGCTATTACAATGCTCCACCTAAGCTCCACATTAACATTAAGCGGAAGGGATCTCTAAGTCGATACTTTCGTGTGGAGGGGAGATAGACCTCCCAAGAGCCTAGCAAAAGCTCAGTTTGGGGGTGTTAGGAGCTTTGTCGCTTTCAGTGCTTATGTCTTTGTGAGGCATTGCCGTCTTGCAAAGAAATTATTAAAGTTTTTGGCTTTGAGCCAGTTACTGGCACTGTAAAGGAGCTCATTTGGCTCCCCAGAGCGGTAATCAAAGTTGTAAGTGATTAACAGCTCCCTATTGTGCTACTCAAAATTGAGGTTCAGGAGATGCGTTTGAAGACATCATTGCTCGTAGCCCTCTGTGCGAGCTTTTTACTTCCTGCCTGCAGCGGTGTTTACGAATATGATGAAGCGACCGGAACTGTAGGCGCGCCTGTCGTGGGGTCTAGCAGTGCTCCTGCTTCTGGTAGTGTAGCCAATAGTACCCAAGGTTCGTATAGCACCACTACTACCACTACTGCTGTTAAGACTGATGCAGGTTCTAAGGCAGATGATGCTATTTACCAGCAGCGTGGTATGGAGATCAGCTCCATTACCTCCCGTATGGCTGATACCCTGCAGCAGAACATGTTCTATCATCTGTTGCCAGATGCCCCTGTAGACCGCACTGCTACGGCCGATAACGTCAAAATAGTGACCATGCCACGCATTGCGATCACCTCGTTTGTGGACACTGATACCTACGAAAATTCTGGCTATTTAGGACGTGCTTTAGCCGAATTTTTCACTCACGAAATGTCTTCGCGTGCCTTTGATGTAACCGAGTACAAGCTTACGGGCAAGCTGTCTGTGAGCAAGGATGGTGATTACATCCTTTCACGTAATTGGCGCAAGATTGCCAAAGATACCAACGTTAAGTATCTTTTAGGTGGTACTCTCACCCGTAACGATAAAGGCGTCGTGGTGGTGGCCCGCATTATCAACATGCAGACTCGCCAGTCGATCGCTACGGCTACCGATTTTATTCCTTATAACCTGTTACCATCCTGCTACCGTACTGCCAGCAAGAACTGCTCGTTTGCCGGTGTGAGTGGTTATTTAAATCCTACTCAGATCCGTGTAGCTAATTACTACCAAACCCCAGAGCAGCAGAATCGTTCGCGCTTAGAGGCTTTACAACCTCGTCCAGTGAGTGGTTCTTCGGTAAATACTAGCAAGGGCTTTAAGGCTCAAGTGGTTTCTGCTAGCGGCAAGCCATTAGGTGGAGTCTTCGTAGCTGCAACTCCTGAGACCAATCAGCCTAGCGCAGTACAGCAGAGTGATAGCTTCTTTGCAGGTGATGATCAGGTCAAGGATCCACGTTTTTATGATGGTATCGTCGTAGGTGCCACTTCCCGTGGAAACTACGATCGTTATCGCGAGCAGGTAGAAAACCAAGGTACTTTTGGTCGCTGCACCTTCGGTGATTGCAATGATCCGGTGGTATATCCTGCCAACACTTATATGCACAACACTTTGTTGATCCGTGACACTGCCGATGAGAGTGCTTATGGGCGTGTTTCCAATTAATTTGGAGTCGTAGAAAATGCAAAAGTACGTCTCTCTTGCCCTCTTAGCTGTAGCGCTGGTTTTCACGACCGCTGGCTGCTCGTCGGTGATGCGTAATGCCTCTCTGGCTGTGCACTATACGGATACGGGTGTTAATGAGCTTGATGACTATCCTGTTTTACGTGCCACAGGTTATGCGGTGCTCTCAAAGCAAAAGGGAGCCACTATGGCCGAGAAGCAGATCAATGCTATGCGTGCTTCCAAGATGGAAGCATATCGTGAGCTGACTGAGCAGCTGGTAGGTGTCTACGTTAAGGCTCACAACCGTAATACCAATAACATTGAGCGCGAAGATCGTTTAGTGACTGAGGTAGAAGGTTTGGTTCATGGTGCTCGTGTAGTGCGTCAATATCCTTTAGGCGACACTTATTGCACGGAGCTAGAGCTTGATACCAAGCAGATCTATGACCTCTATCAGATTCGTGGTGCTCTTTAGTGCTTGAGTCAGAACACTCACAGCTATGTAGAGAAACAAAGAAGCTCGCCCTTGGGTGGGCTTTTTTGTTTTTGGAGCTTTTCAGATTAGGGCTGCAAGATTGTTAGCAGTCGCGTTACAATGGACGGACAGAGATTGGTGATAGCTGAGGCTAACCTTATCTGCTGATCCTTTGTTTGAGTTTGTTCACTGGTCTGTGCAGCTACTGCTCATAGCTAATAGCTTATGGCTTTTGGTGACTCTTGTTGGCTTTGATGTCTTCTTTGGCCCATTGATTCTGTTTGCGGAGTTCTTAACATGATCACACGTCGCTCTATCAACAAGGCGAAAGTCCCTGCGATTCGCACCTTGCGTGATTATCTTGATGAGCAAGATCAATTGCTCGATAGCGTGATGAAGATCCTGAATAAGGAGTACCGCGCTATTAAAGAGCGCAAGATTGAGCAATTGGAATCTATTTCCGAGGAAAAGTCCTCCTATATGCTCAAATTGCAGTCCAATGATCAGCGTCTCAAGCTGCATCCTGATGCAGCTCTGCTGAAAACCGACTATCGGGCACGTGTAGAGGCCATTAAGAACAAGCTGCAGAAGTGCAAGGAAATGAATGAGGTCAATGGCAAGCTGATTTCGCTGGCTTTGGCTGCCAATAGACGTCTGAGCTCAGTGCTCATGAAGGCACGTGATCAGATGACGCGTAATATGACCTACACCGACAAGGGCAATACAGTAGCGACTGGCCCGCTGCGAGTTAACACTAACGTCTAAAGTTAGTGTCAGAGTTTTCCCACAGCCCAACAGCCTCTCTCACTGCTGCCACCACTACACTGACTTTCCACCAAGAGACTGGTGTTGATGAAGATGGGGAAGCTAGGGTGATTGGCTGACTGGGGCTACAAATTGGCTCTTTCTTGAGTCTGTGAGCGATAGGGGCTCACTAAACTCAGGGAAGAGCCTTTTTGTTTGTCTTGTGAGTGACGAAAGTTCATACCCTATTTTTTATTTTTTAGCGAACGGTGGTTTGGCCTTAACATGGGAACCAGTCGATTAGTTCTGCTGTGCTTAGTGCTTCAGTTCTTAAGTTCTTAGGGGTAACTTTCTTTTCAGGTGTTTTAGCGTCGAGGGGAAGTTGCCTTTAATGCTGATTGCATGCAGCTCTTGGCTGGCAGACTCGGTCTTTAGCCCCGTTGGTGAATCCTGTTGAGGAGTTCCGCTGGGACTTAAAGGTCATAGGAATTAAGCTTTAGCTTTGGAGGCAACGCCTGATCAAGGGATCTGTCTGATCATGGGATCTGTTGGATCAAAGATGGCGTTGTTTTGTGGGTATGAACAAAGATTTACACCAAGCAGCGCAAAATCGTGCCGCTGTGAGTGATGTTAAGAACGAGACAGGGGCCACTTGCTCGCAAGAAGCAGGTCATAGCGACAACTACATGTCTATCGATGACGTTTTTCGTCCAGGTGGCAAACAGAAGCTGGTGGCTAATCTGCTCAAGAATGGAATGTTGGTGATTGGCAGGTAACGGTTTCTGTCCCTGTCTATCTTTTGGGGACTGCCATAAATTAAAGCCATTGCATCATTATGATGCA